>NZ_CP062167.1:387500-691071 GCF_014844055.1 Aureimonas sp. OT7 | reverse complement strand
CTCGACAGGGGGGAGCTTGTGCCGGGCGAGCGTCTTCTGGAGGCGCGCCTTGCGAGGCGCCTGAATGTGGGGCGGAACATCGCGCGAGAGGCGCTTCGCGCGCTGGAGCAGGTCGGAATCGTTCGCATCGTTCCCAATCGTGGGGCCAAGTTGTGCAAGCTTTCGATGGAAGATGCGCTTGAGCTCTATGACCTGCGGGCCGGGCTAGCGCGGACGGCAGCGCGGTTGGCCGCAAAGCGGATCAATCGCGCTCAACTGGACGAGATGCAGGACTTGCAGCGCCAGTTGCAATTGGCCGTCAATCATGATGACGCGCTGCTTTATAATACGATCAATAGCCGCTTTCACGAGATCGTCTTTCAGGGTGCTCGTAATAAAAGGCTGGAAACATACAATTCCATGGTCGAGGACGAGCTGAAATTGTTTTTGAGCCGTAGTTTTTACTCGGCTTCTGCCTTCGCCAGCTCCTGGGAAGAGCATCAGCGTGTGCTGGATGGACTTCTTGAGGGGGATGAGAAGAAGGCGTCGGATGCGTTCGAGGGCCACATCATCAGTGGCAAGGCGCGCCTTATAAACGGGGAAGTGTCGTTGCGCTTCTGATCACAAGCAAAAGCATCCCCTCGGCGCGCTGGAGGAGCGTCGTCGGTGGGGAGTGCGGGAGGTTTTATGAATAGTATTTCAGTTTCGCTCGCCGTGGCCGGCTTCGTGGCGGTCGTGGCGCCGGTCGCGTCACAGGCCGAGATGCTCGACGACATTCGCGAGCGCGGCAAGGTCACCTGCGGTGTCCTGAACAATCTTGAGCCGTTCGGCTATCTCGACGCCGCCACGCGCGAAGTTATCGGCTACGAGGTCGATCTGTGCCGGGACATGGCCGCCCATCTGGGTGTCGAGGCCGATATCAAGGTGGTTTCCTCGCAGGCGCGGATGCCCGAACTGCTGCAGGGGCGGCTCGATGTTCTCGTTGCCCTGATCAGCTACAGTCCGGAGCGTGCCGAGCAGGTCGACTTCAGTGGCACCTATGTCGCCGACAGTTTTCAGGCGATCGCCATCGAGGATTCGGGGCTGGAGACCCTGGACGATATCGCGGGCCGGCGGGTTTCCGTCATCAAGGGGTCATTCCTGGAGCCGTTGGTCCAGAAAGCCTATCCCACCGCGACGGTCGTCTCCTTCGATGACGCGACCACGACGTTCATGGCCGTTGCGCAGGGCCGGGTGGATGCAACGGTGCAGCGGACCACACAGGCGCGCGCGTTGCAGCTTCGGCTGGGCGAGAACGACAATACCGTCATGCTCGATCCCCCGATCACCGTTCAACGCAGCGGTTTTGCCATTCGCAAGGGAAACCCCGCCTTTCTCGCCGAGCTGAATGCCTTCCTGGCGGAATATGAAGAGGCCGGCGCGGCGCAGAAGCTGTTCGACCGCTGGCTCGGGACAGACTCCCCGTTCGACCTGAAGCGCACCTTCGTGGTGGGAAGTGACATTGCCGAGTGAGCGGTATTTCCTATGGGCTATGAGCTGAATTTCGCGCCGCTGTTCACTGCGCCGTATCTGGGATTTCTGATTACTGGCGTCAAATACACCCTTGCCCTTTTCGCGACGGCCTGGATCATTGCGGTTCTTCTTGCAACGGTCCTCACGACACTTCGTGCAAGCGGGATCAAGCCGCTTGCCTGGGTGACTTCGACCTATGTCGCCTATCACCGGAATGTACCGCTGCTCGTCCAGATCCTCGTCTGGTACATCGGCGCAGCGAGCTTCCTGCCCCGCGACGTCAACATGCTCATCAACAGGAACAACCCCGAGTTCATCTTCGCGGTCATCGCGTTGTTCCTGTACTCGGCGGCCTACATGTCGGAAGACATGAGAAGCGGCATCCGGGCCATTCCGCGCACACAGATGGAAGCGGCCCGTTCGATGGGCTTTACCTTCATGCAGTCGATGCGCTGGGTCATCCTGCCGCAGACCTGGCGCGTCGCCCTGCCGCCGCTCATCAATCAGACATTGCTGCTGTTCAAGGGCACGTCGCTGGCGGCAGCTATCGGTGTCGCCGAACTGACCTATCAGGCGCGGCAGATCGAAACGCAGACGTTTCGTGTCTTCGAAAGCTTCGCGGTCGTGACCGTACTGTACCTGATCGGCTCCTTCGCCCTGATGGCGCTGGGTGCGTGGTCCGCCAAAAAATTCAAGTTGCGGACGAAGTGATGCTTGAGATCATTCAGAATTACTGGCTTTATTTCCTGATCGGAGACTATCCGAAAGGGCCTCTTGGCGGCCTGGCAATGACGATCGTCATTGCGTTGCTAAGCCTTGCCCTGACCTTTCCGCTGGCCGTTCTCATGGCGCTCGCGCGGATCAGCCCTTTGCGCTGGATCAACTGGCCGGCTGCGGGATTCGTCTACGTGATCCGTGGCATGCCGCTGCTGATGCTGCTGTTCTGGGTGTATTTTTTCCTGCCGGTCCTGCTCGGTTTTCCGCTCAGCGGCTTCTGGTCGCTCGTCATATCGATCGTCGTCTTCCAGACGGCCTATCTCGCGGAAGTGATCCGCGCGGCGATCGAGGCTCTGCCGCGCGGGCAGGGCGAGGCGGCCAACGCACTGGGTATGCGCTACTGGTCGATGATGCTGCGCATCATCCTTCCGCAAGCCTTGTTCAATGCGGTACCCGGCATTCTCAACCAGTTGACCGCGATCATCAAGGAAACGTCCCTCGGGTATGTGCTTGCCGTAAACGAGATTACCTACGTTGCCGGCGCCATCAACGGGCTTCTGATCACCCGTTCGATCGAAGTGTTCACGATCCTTGCGGCAACGTACTTCGTGCTGTGTTCAAGCCTGGCCCAGCTTGCGGCCTTTCTGGAACGGCGCATCAACCGCAGAAGAGCACGGGTGAACCCATGAGCGCGGTCGATCCCATCATCCGTATCGAAAATGTCTCCAAGAACTTCGGCTCTCTGGAGGTTCTGAAGAACGTGTCCGGCGCGGTGCACACAAGCGAGGTCATCGTTCTGTGTGGTCTGTCCGGCTCCGGAAAATCCACCCTGATCCGCACGATCAGCGCGTTGGAGCCCATCCGCGAAGGGCGCATCACGGTTGGTGCTGTCGATGTCCATGCGCGAAGGACCGACATCAACGCCTTGCGGCGGGGCATCGGTTTCGTTTTTCAGTCCTTCAACCTGTTTCCGCATCTCAGTGCGCTTGACAACGTCGCGATCGGGCTGCGCCGGCTGATGAGCGTGCCGAAGAGTGACGCCTATCGCAAGTCCCGCGCTCTCCTGGAGCGTGTGGGCCTGGGGCACAGGGCGACTTACATGCCTGCCGATCTCTCCGGCGGGGAGCAGCAGCGCGTCGCCATTGCCCGGGCCCTGTCGATGGAGCCGAAGGTCATGCTTTTCGACGAGCCAACATCGGCTCTGGATCCGGAGATGGTCGGCGAAGTGCTCAAGGTCATCAAGGATCTGAGCGCCGACGGCATGACGATGATCTGCGTCACGCATGAGATGAACTTTGCCCGGGAGGTTGCGGACTGGATCTGGCTGATGGAGGCCGGGCAGATCATCGAGAAGGCGCGGCCCGGCGCGTTCTTCGACGCTCCGCAGCATCCGAGCGCCCGTCGCTTCGTACAGTCGCATCTGGGTCGCGCCCGGACCTCCCCGTCAACGGAGAATGACGTGAATGATCCGCAGCGATGAGCCGGCAGTCGTCCTGCAGGGCGTGAACAAATGGTATGGCGCCGTACAGGTTCTCTTCGACATCGATCTGACGGTCGCGGAAGGGGAACGGATCGCGGTCTGTGGTCCGTCCGGCTCCGGCAAGTCGACCATGATCCGCACGATCAATCAGCTTGAACCGCACCAGAGCGGCAGGATCGTCGTCGGTGGTACGGAAGTCGTGCCGGGAATGAAGCGCATCGACCGCGTCAGAAGCGACGTCGGGATGGTGTTCCAGCATTTCAACCTCTTTCCGCATCTGAGCGTGCTCGACAACTGCACCGTCGCGCCGCGGACGGTCCGTGGCGTGAGCAGGCGCACGGCGGAGGAACGCGCCATGGCGTTTCTTGAGCGGGTCCGTATCCCCGAACAGGCGCACAAGTATCCCGGGCAGCTCTCCGGTGGCCAGCAGCAGCGTGTCGCCATTGCCCGCGCGCTCTGCATGTCGCCACGGGTCATGCTGTTCGACGAGCCGACCTCTGCCCTCGACCCGGAAATGGTGCGCGAGGTTCTCGACGTCATGATCGAGCTGGCGCGCGAGCGCATGACGATGGTCGTTGTAACTCATGAAATGGACTTTGCGCGAGAAGTCGCGGATCGGGTTGTATTCATGGATGGAGGAAAAATAGTGGAAATAAACCCGCCGGAGAAGTTCTTTACCGATCCGGACAGCGAAAGAACCCGAAATTTTCTCGGGAAAATCAATCACTGATCAGAGCCTCGATTCTGCGAAGGCGAATTTCAAAAGGACAGACAATGCAGGGCGCCAAACTTCGGAAAAGACTTCTTGCCGGTGAAGCCATCGGGATGATCAATCCACATCAAACCTCGCCGACCCTGGCAGGCCGTCTCGTCGAGTTGGGAGCGGACACGATCTTCATCGATTGTGAGCACGGGGCCTGGAGCTACGAGGATGTGCGCGTAGCAGGCCAGATCGTGCGCGGCGCCGGAGGCGCGATCATCGTTCGTCCGGACTCCCATCAGCGCTCTACCCTGATCCGCTATCTCAATGTCGGGGGCGATGGTCTGATGGTGCCGATGGTGGCCAACGCCGAGGAAGCGCGGCAGATCGTCGACACCGTGCGCTACGCCTATCCCCGGGATCATGAGGACCGCCTCGTCATCTGCATGATCGAGAGCGCAGACACGGTCGAGAACGAACTCGACGCCATGCTAAAGGTCGATGGCGTGGATGTGTTTTTCGTGGGCCCGAACGATCTGGCACAATCGATGGGGTATACCTCCTTCACGCCCTATGGGCTGGAGCCGCCGGCCGATGTCGACGAAATGGTGGAACGCGCGCTTGGGAAGATCAGCGCGGCGGGCAAGGTGGGGGGTACTCTCACCAAGGCGGATCGCCTGAATCACTGGCTGCAGAAGGGCGCACGCTTCATCTACTATCATAGCGACCCAATACTGCGGCAGGGCATCTCGGCCTTCCAGGCGCAGTTGCGCTAGGATCGCGTCGGCCGCTCCCGGCTTCGCCGGGGGCGCGCCAGAACCGGCCTCTACCGCGGTGACGGCCGCTTTTCATACTCCCCGGCAGGTCCTGCCGGGGCTTTTGCTTAGAACACGTATCCGATCATGGCAGGCCGCTTTTCCGGAATGCTCCCTGGCGCATCCCGGCCCGGTCCGCGATGCGCTTCGCCCGTTCAGGCGGGCGGCCGCTTGGAGTGTCATGCGGATGTGGACGCCGGGGGAGAGATCGCCTCCCTGTTTCAGAAGCTCGCGCTGGATCAGCGCCAGATAGAGGCTTGCGGGAGATTGCGACGCATTGGCGGTGAGGGCCGCCGCCGACCGAATCCAGTCGCGCGCAAACCGCTTCGACAAACAAACCGAGGATGCAGGATGACGATCAGGTTCGAGATGACGGGAACGCCGACGGACGGTAAGCTAACGACCCTTTCGAAACGGTTGAACGAGTTCAACGACCCGACAATTGGATTGAGCCAGCGAATGCACTTGGCCGTCTGCGTCCGGGACGCCTCCCTCGACATGATCACCTGATTCTCCGGGTACCGGCGTCGTCTGCCGAGACAGCAAAGTGTGGTAAGCGAACTACGGCGGACCAATACCGCTTGCAGCATCTGGCAGTCAGGTGGATAGCCTACGGATTCTGATGAGCGGCATTCGCCGGGTAGTCGGCCTGTTCCATGACCCGATGGTCTGAACCACTTGTAGGCAGTCGCAGGCTGGCACTTCCGGACGATCAGCCCCCTAGCCCGACACCACCTGACGACCGACGCTTCGATCATCACTTGCCAAGTAGACGGTTGGGAATTGATTTGCGTCGCAAATCCGCCCCCCACAGAGAAACGGCCAACCGGCGCGAATGCAACGGAGATAACTGCTGGTACGCATTACCTGTATGTGTATACCAACACCCCGACAGCCCGATGTCACGAAGTAGCCCTGTACCCCGCCTAACCCCGGCTCAGCGACGCCGACGACCCCTGCCAAGGCACCAAGTCCTGCCAGAGGTCAGTTTGATATGTTCACCGAGATTAGCGTAACGGCACGAGCTTTCCGTGCACTTCTTTCATGCCGCGCTTGAAGATGCGATCGGCCGGTCGCTGCCCGCAAAGCCACCGGTCATATTCAAGCTGTTCCGCTTCGGTGAGCCGACGGCGTGCACGCACACCCTTCCCCGCCCTATCGATCGTCGCCACGTTGGCTTCTGGAATGCGCTTGCTGGAATAGGCTAGTGCGTTCGCTAGATTGTCCACGGGCTTGACCACGATCGGCTTGCGCTTCAGCCGGCCCCGCATCAGCGCGATCGGAACCGGCCGACGCGGTTCTAGTGCCTCCCGGATCTGCGCCGCTGGTGCGTAAGAGGCGATGACGATGTGGAAGTGCGGCGACCAGACGACATAGCCGTCAACGTCTACTTCTAGCGCCACCTCGATGAAGCCGTAAGCAGGATCGCCGCCAAGCACATCGTCGGCCTCGCGAAAGCGCCGTCGTAGGGACGACATCAGGGCTGGCAAGCTGATCCTATCGAGCCCTCCAACCGGGACATCGTAATGCGGATCGATGATTGTGACTGAACTGGCCCCCATTTTGACCGGACGGATTTGAGCCTAAGAAGGAGGCTTGGGGGTATCCCCTGAGCATAGGCTTATGTCCGTGTCAGAGATCATCACCGACGGCGGTCGTCGTCGTCACCGGGGTGCCGCTGAAAAGCTCAGGATTGTCGAGGAGACGCTCGATGGCCGTGACAGCATTTCGGTTGTTGCCCGGCGCAACGGGGTTGCGCCCAACCTTCTGTACCGCTGGCGCCGACTGATGCTGGAAGGCGGGAGCGTTGCGGTTGCCGGTGACGATGACGTGACCAGCAACCGGCAGGTCCGCGAGATGGAGCACCGTATCCGCGAACTCGAGCGTCAGGTCGGCGAGCCAGACCTGATTGGGAGCCGCCGCCTCGAAGTTGCAGGCGAGCGTGTTGGGTGCGATCGGATAGCCGTGGCGGCTGTTCGTCGTTCGGGCGCGACGCGGCAGGGCCGCCAAGCCCCCAGGCCGGCGCGGCGCATCAGCCGCTCCACGCGGGATCGACTGACCCGACGCCCATGCCGCCGCAGGGTGGCGTGGACGCGGGGCGAGCCGTAGCAGCCGCTGCTCTCGGCATGGATCAGGCGGATGTCCTCGGTCAGTTCGCGATTGGCGACAGACCTCGCGCTCTCGGGGCGACCGCGCCAGGCGTAGTATCCGCTGGTCGACAGCCCCAGGACCGTGCACATCACGCGAACCGGCCAGACCTGACGATGCCTTCGACGAACCCGAACTTCATCGGGAGGCCGCTCCGAAGATGAGCGCGGCTCTTTTTAGGATATCTCTCTCCATCCGAAAGCTGCCCATTCTCCCGTCGTATCCGGGCCACCTCTGCGGCCAGATCCGCCGGCGACGGGGACGACGCCTGCGTTGTGGGTCGCCGCGACGTCCCCGTCGCCTGCACCCCGAACTGCGTCATTCATCGGCGCAGCACCGTCTCGTGCAACCCGAGCTCCAGGGCCACCGACCCGACGCTCAGGCCACTGTTGGCGACCCGGTCAACCGCCTCCCGCTTGAATGATTCCGGAAACACCCGGCGTTGAGCACTCATCAGACACTCCTCTCCAGCTCCGAAAAGCTAGCATGGGTGTCCACTCAAACGAGGCAGGATCAATTGATCCTTGCGTGTTGGTGACGTCACACGATAGGCCTGAAAGCGGCGCACAATCTAGCGATCCGCGATACACTCCTCTATGTCTCTTGAGATGTTACCCCTACCTGTCGACCGGTGCATTGGATGAAGAATGGCTGACGAGCAGACGGAGCCGAAACTCAGGGGCAAGCATCCGACCGAGGACCTGATCTATGAGCGGCTCATCGATGCCATCATCGACAAGCACCTGCGCGCGGGCGAACATGTCAACGAAGTCAAACTTGCGGAAGCCTACGATGTGCCCCGCTCGCGTGTTAGGCGTGTTCTGGAGCGTCTGCGGGACGAAGATGTCGTGATTTTCGAACTAAACCGCGGCGCATTCATCAGCCGCCCCACGGTGCAGGAAGCGCGCCACGTATACGAAGCACGTCGGGAACTAGAGCTCGTTACCGTTAAGCTGGCATGCGAACGCGCCACTTCTGCTGACATCAATCGCCTGCGCGCGCATCTTCGCTTTGAGCGCGAAGCGTTCGACAAGCACGATGCCGGCGTCAATCGCATCGCCAGCAACTTCCATCACCTGATCGCATCTATCGCCGGCAATCCCGTTTTCAACAAGATGCTTGGAGTGCTCATACGTCGTGGGGTGCTGATCCAGTCTGTATATGAACGAAAAGGTGGCGTGCTCTGCCTAACTCATGAGCATGAACACATCGTGAATCATATTGCTGAGAACCGACCGCAACAAGCGGTTCAGGAAATGGTGCACCATTTCGAACATATCCTCGCGAGCCTCGACTTGAGCGAAACCCGGCGCCTCGAGGCCGATATCTACGAGTTCCTGAGAGACTAGAGTCGACCTCTTCGCAATCTAGCTGATCCGCCGCTGCGGTTGGCACACCTTTTGCTTACTCAACATTGCACGCAATCATGCTGGCAATGTTGAGGTAGGTTTTCGAAATGCAGATATCCGCCCCTTTCAGGGATCTCGTCGGCTATGGATCTGCTCGTCCGGGCGGACTGTGGCCAAACGGGTCGCGGCTCGCGATCAATGTCGTCGTGAACTACGAGGAAGGCTCCGAGCGTTCCTTCGCCATGGGGGATCCCGACCAGGAATCGATGACGGAATGGGGGAGCTACCCCTTTCCGAAGGAAATCCGGAACCTGGCGATGGAGTCGATGTACGAGTACGGCTCGCGCGTCGGCATCTGGCGCATCCTCGACGCGCTTCGGGTATCTAGCGTGCCCGCCACTTTCTTCGCCTGCGCGGTCGCCTTCGAGCAGAACCCGGACGTGGCACGGGTTGCGGTTGCCGATGGCCACGAGATCTGCAGCCACGGCTACCGCTGGGAAGAGGTTTTCCGGCTGACCGAAGAGGAAGAGCGCGAGCACATCGCGCTAGCGGTCCGATCCTTCGAGAAGACGTGCGGACGGCGGCCTGTGGGCTGGTATTGCCGCTATGGACCCAGTATCCGCACCCGCAGGCTGATCGCCGAGGAAGGCGGCTTCCTCTACGATTCGGACGCCTACAACGACGATGTTCCCTACTTTGTGGAGGCCGCCGGCCAACGCCGCCTTGTCGTGCCCTACACCTGCGACGTCAACGATATCCGCTTCTGGAGTTCACCGGGGCTTGCGCAGGCCGACGACTTTTTCCAATACATGAAAGAGACCTTCGAGGTGCTCTACGCGGAGGCCGCGAACGGCCCGCGCATGATGTCGATCGGCCTGCATCCGCGCATGATCGGCCGGCCGGGACGCATTCGCTCGCTGAAGCGATTCTTCGATTTTGCCGAGCAATACGACGATGTCTGGTTCGCAACGCGCGAGGACATCGCGAAGGCGTGGCTGGAACGCGAGAATTCCGGCGATGCATGAGATCGTCGCATCCCCGATCAGCGCACGCGCCTTCGCGCCCTTCGGAGACGTCCTCATCGACGATACGGGTGCGCTGGCACCATGGAACGGGCGGCCCGAGGCCCACGGCGTCCTGGAGAAGCTCGTGGCCTGCCAACCGGCCCATGCGGGTGGTCATGTCATGCAGTTGCTCGAGCGCCACCGTCATTCGACGCAGGCCTTCTTTCCCCTCGATGCCAACGCGTATCTCGTCGCCACGGCGCCCACGGCGCCGGACGGAAAGCCGCACCTCGACGGCCTCGTCGCCTTCGTCGTTCCGCCCGGATCGGTGATCCAGTACCGCCCCGATGTCTGGCACGCACCATTGACCACGCTCGGTGCCGATGGCCGTTTCGCCATGCACATCTTCAAGGATGGGTCCGAGGCAGATTGCGAATTCTTTCAGATCCCTCCGATCGCCGTGCGGCTGGAGGCTGCCCAGCGCGCACACGGACCGCATCCCACGTCTGGACCGGCGCAGACTTTCCCCATCAATCCCATCAAGGAGTGACTGTCGATGCGCATGAACACATGGTCATCCACTTTATCCGCCCTGGCGCTGTGCTTTATGGCGGCAACCTCTGGCGCCGTGGCGCAAACCGCCACCGAGACGCTTATCGTCGCCGGTCCCCGGACGCCCGAGTCGCTCGACCAGGAATATCCTCCGACAGAAGCGGGCCACGAGGCACGCCGCAACATATTCGAGCGGCTGCTGGTCTACGGCATGAAGACCGACGAAAGCGGCGCTGAGGTCGAGGATTTTTCCAAGATCGAGGGGGCGCTGGCCGAATCATACGATCTGTCGCCGGACAACAAGTCGATCACCTTCCATCTGCGCCGCGGCGTGAAGAGTGCCGCCGGCAACGAGATGACCGCGGACGACGTCATGTGGACGTTCGAGCGCGGCTGGAACATGAAGGCGACGTTCCACTGGTACATGACGCAGATCCTGAAGATCGAGAGCTTTGACTCCTTTCAGAAGGTTGACGACTACACGGTCAAGGTAACGATCCCCAACCCCTCGCTTCTCCTGGCGCGGCTCTGGATCAACAACGATCTCGGGATCATCGACGCGGTCGAGGCCAAGAAGCACATCACGCCCGAGGATCCCTGGGCCGCGCGGTTCCTGGCAACCGACTCTGCATCCTTCGCCCCCTATCACATCGCCAAATTCTCTCCCGGGCAGGAGGTGATCTACGAATCCAACCCCAACTACTACCGGGGCGAGGCGAAGCTGAAGAAGATCATCTTCCGCGAAATGCCGACGTCGTCCAACCGTGTCGCCGCCCTGCAGGCCGGATCGATCGACGTGGCCGAGTGGCTGACGCCACGCGAAATCTCGCTGGTCGAGAAGTTGCCGACGGTGAAGGTCTGGAAGGTGTTCGGAAACTATACGCATCGGCTGGAGATGAACAATTCTACGCCGCCCTTCGACAAGGTCGAGGTGCGCCAGGCGCTGAACTACCTGGTGCCGCGGCCTGAGATCGAGCAGAGCGTGTACATGAATACGGCGCGCCCCACCAAGAGCCCCGTATCCGAGATCTACCCTGCCTACAGCGAGGCTGCCTTCGCCTATGACGACAATGTCGAAAAGGCCAAGGAACTTCTGGCAAAGGCGGGCTATCCGGAAGGCTTCAAGACCGAGCTGGGCTATCGCACCGGCGAGCCGCTGGAAGAGCAGATCGCCGTCGTCCTGAAGACCGCCTTCGCGCGGGCCGGCGTCGAGCTGGAACTGGTGAAGCTGCCGGCCTCGAGCCTCGTGGAGCGATACTCCAAGGGAACCATGCCCATGTTCTTCATCCGCGACATGGCGATCGTTCCCGATGCAGCATACGTCGCCAACCTGTTCATCAACAGCCAGTCGATGGTCAACTTCTCCAAGTACAAGAACGCGGAAGTCGATAGCTTGATCAACAACGCGCTCACCTCGACCGACGAAACCTCCCGCGAAGCCGACATGAGGAAGGTTCAGGACATCGTCGTCGACGAGGCGCCGTGGGTCTTCCTGTTCAATCCGGGCTACCAGCTTGCCGTCAGCAGCAAGGTCAAGGGCTTCACCTGGTACACGCCCAACAGCAACAGCTGGTACGACTTCAGCAAGTAGACCGCATCCCGATCCAGTACCGAACCTGGCCGGGACGCCCGTTCCCGGCCGGGTTCCTTCGCAACCCGCAGACGCTCAGACCGCGGAGATCCTCATGTTAATCGCAGCCCGCAAAGGGTGGCAGTCCTTGCCGCGCAGCCTCCAGATCATCCTGGCGCGGCTGGCGCTGGTGATACCCCAGATGTTCGGTGTCCTGTTCGTCACTTTCTTCCTGATCCGGCTCCTGCCCGGCGATCCGGCCGTGCTGCTGCTCGGCAACATGGCGACGCCCGAGGCGGTGGCGCAGTTGCGCGACAGGCTCGGGCTGAACGACAGCATCTGGACGCAGTTCGTCACCTATTGCGGCAATGTCCTCAACGGCGATCTCGGCATTTCCATCTTCACGTCGAATCCGGTGACGGTGGACCTTATGGAACGGGCGCCCGCAACGCTCGAATTGATCTTCTACGCGATGATCCTGACCGTCATCATTGGCGTGACCGTCGCCATCATATCCGTCGTGCGGGCCGGCGGCCCGGTCGACATCGCGTCGCGCGTCTATGGACTTGCGGCAGGGGCCATTCCCGACTTCTGGATCGGCCTTATCCTCGTCTATGTGTTCTTCACCATGCTGGGCTGGGCCGCTCCGCCCTTCGGGCGCATCGACGCACTTCTGAGCCCGCCGCCCTACGTAACCGGCTTCTACACGATCGACGCCGTCCTGGCCGGCGACATGGAGGCCCTCCGCTCGGCAGCCGGCCGGCTGATACTGCCGGTCGTCACCATCGCAATGGTCAATGCCGGGGCCCTGATGAAGATGACGCAGAGCATCTTCGCCGGCGTATGGCGCAGCGACTTCGTCCGGCATGCGCGCGCCTGCGGCGTACCCGAACGGGTGATCGTGCGGGCGGCCCTGCGCAACAGTCTGCCACCCATCATCACCATCGTCGGCTTCCTCGTCGGCTTCCTTCTGGGCGCTGCCGTCCTGGTGGAGACCATCTTCTCCTGGGGCGGGCTCGGCCAGTACGCCGTGCAGGCGGTCATGAGCAGCGACTACCCTGCCCTGCAGGGCTTCATCCTCGTCGCTGCGGCCTTCATCCTGCTCGTCTATCTCGTCGTCGACATCCTCTACGAACTCGCCGATCCGAGGATCAAGGTATGAACATCGTTCCCGTTCCGCTCCGGCGACCGGCGGCAATCGTCGGCCTGTCGCTCCTGCTCCTGCAGATCGTGGCGATCATCTTCGCTCCGGCTCTCAGCCCGTACGATCCAGTCCAGGCGGACCCCCTCGCCTCGCTGCTGCCGCCGTCTGCCGAGCATTGGTTCGGCACCGACATCAACGGCATGGACATCCTGTCGCGGATTATCTACGCGACGCGGATCAACCTCCTGATCAGCGTCTCTTCCGTTCTCCTGGCCTTTGTCGTCGGCGTCCCGCTCGGCCTGCTGATCGGCTATTACCGGGGCCTTCCCTCGAACCTTGCCATGCGCCTGTTCGACTTCGTGCAGGCCTTCCCGATCTTCGTGCTCGGCATGGCGCTCGTGTCCGTCATGGGACAGGAGATCTGGAATGTCGCGATCGTACTGGCCATCCTGTTCATCCCCATCTTCGCCCGCCTGATCCGGGCCGAGGTCCTGTCGCTGCGCGAAAGGCCCTTCGTTGCCGCGGCACGGTGCAGCGGCGCCACCGATCTCGACATCATGTTCCGGCATCTCCTGCCCAATGCCCTGATGCCGGCGATGGTGCAGGTCTCGATTTCGATCGGCATGGCGATCCTGTTGACGGCCGGCCTGTCCTTCATCGGCGCCGGCGTGCGCATGCCCGTTCCCGAATGGGGCCTGATGGTCTCCTCCGGGGCGCAGCAGATGATCCTCGGCGTGTGGTGGGTATCCCTGTTTCCGGGCCTCGCCATCGTCATCGCCGTCCTGTGCTTTGCTCTCCTGGGCGATGTCGTGCGCGACCTGCTCGATCCCACCAAGGCCACCCGCAACGGAAGCGATGCCGCGCCGCACCCCCTAGACCGGCCTGTAGGAGACGTCCAATGAACCCGGCAACCGCACGGACGGAACCGGCGCTCCTGAAGATCGAGGGGCTCTGCGTCGCCGGTATGTCGGACCGGGGCGAGACGCCGATCCTGCAAGACCTGGACTTCGAGCTGCGGCCCAACGAAATCCTCGGCGTCGTCGGGGAAACGGGTGCCGGCAAGTCGATCCTGGCGCGCGCCATGATCGATCTCCTGCCTCCGGGCGTTCGCCGTACCAGCGGCGAGGTCTTCCTGCGAGGCAAGCCGATCAGCCAGTTCGGGGACCGCGAGCGCCGCGCCATGCGCGGAGGCGACATCGCTCTGATCGGCACCAATGCGAAAGCCTTGCTGGACCCCGTCGAAATGGTCGGGAAGCAGGTCGTGCGTGTCCTGCGCAGCCATCGGCGCATGCCGGTACGTGAAGCCTGGCGGCGCGCGGTCGAATTGCTGGCGAGCGTCGGGATCGTTGATCCGGAGCAGCGGGCACGGGCCTATCCGCACGAGCTGTCCGGCGGCATGGCGCAGCGGGTCGTCATCGCCATGGCGCTGATCACCGAACCCAAGATTATCCTTGCCGACGATGCGACGCTCGGTCTCGACGCAACGGTTTCGGTCCAAGTGCTGGACATGCTGGTCGACCGTGCCCGCACGCTCGGCGTTTCAGTAGTGCTCATCACCCACGACCTCGGCATCATCGCGCATTATTGCGACCGCGTGGCGATCATGCGCCGTGGCCGGATCGAGGAGATGGGCGATACGACCGGCTTCTTGGCAGGTCCGAGAACGACCTACAGCCGCGAGCTGATGGAGGCCGCCAAGGCACGTCCGGTACCGGCCATGCGGCGGACCGGGAGCGAACAGGCGCCCCTGCTCGCCGTCCGCAAGCTGGTGAAGCTCTTTCCAGGCAGCCGGCCCGGCGAAACGGTTCGGGCGGTGGACGATGTCTCCTTCGACATCGGCCGGGGCCAGACACTTGCCCTCGTGGGGGAAAGCGGATCGGGTAAGACGACGATCGGCCAGTGCCTCGTGCGGCTTCTGGAAAGTACGTCAGGGCAGATCGTCTTCGATGGCGAGGATGTCACGCAACTGCCGGAGGCCTCCTTCCGCAAGCTGCGCAGGCGGGTGCAGATGGTGTTTCAGGAGCCCTACGTGGCCCTGAACCCGCGCTGGCGCGTGCGGCACCTCGTCGACGAGCCACTCCGCATGCTGGAGCGCGTCCCTTCTGCCGAAAGAGTGAAACGGGTGCACCGCGTGCTGGAACTGGTGAACCTGCCGAGTCGCTACGCGGACCTGTTCCCGCACGAGTTGACCGCCGGCGAGCAGAAGCGCGTCGGTATGGCGCGCGCTTTAGTAACGGAGCCGGACTTCGTCATATTCGACGAGCCCACCACGGCGCTCGACATCCGCGTCCGCGCGCAGATCATCGATCTCGTCCGGGACCTGCAGTCGCGCATCGGCCTGTCGGCGCTTTTCATCACCCACGACCTCAATTCGGTTCGCTCCCTCGCGCACGATGTCGCGGTCATGAACCGGGGACGCATCGTGGAGACGGGCTCGATCGACGACGTGTTCCGCCGGCCGCAGGATCCCTATACCCGAAAGCTGCTCTCGGCGGAGCTCGCCGTCGAGCAGGAGGCTGCAGCTCATGGCGTGGCAGTACCAGGCGAGGCAGCCCTATCGTGAGCGAAGGAACCATACTCGTCACCGGCGCGTCGGGCCTGATCGGCCAGCGCCTACTTTCGCGGCTGCTGAACGATGGGCGCGCGGCGGTCGGCATAGACCTGTCGCGAAAGCCGGGGCAACGGCCGGTCGATATCGCCGATGTCGCGGACATACACCGCCTGCATGCCATCGCCGCGAAGGCCAACGCGACATCCATCGTCCACTGCGGTGCTGTTTCAGGCCCCATGGTGCTGATCGACAACCCATACGGCATCGTACAGGCAAACGTCGTCGGAACTGCGAACATGCTGGAACTGGCCCGCATCAGGGGCATGCGGCGCTTCGTCTTCTGCTCCTCGACCAGCGCCTACGGCCCGACGCCCGATCCGGAGCCGGGCTCTCCGACCGTTTCGGAGGATGCGCCGCTGCGACCGTCCAGCGTCTACGGCGCTACGAAGGTGGCCGGCGAGCAACTGCTGGCAGGGTACCGCCGACAGCACGGGCTTGATGGCGTGGCGGTCCGGCTGTCCTGGGTCTATGGCCCCGGCCGCACGACCGACTGCGTCATCCGCACGATGATCGAGGATGCACAGGCAGGCCGTTCGACGCGCCTGCCCTATGGCGGCGGCTTTCCCAGGCAGTTCATCCATGTGGACGATGCCGTGGACGCGCTGCTTGCAGCCCATGATGCACCGTCCTGCCCGCGCAGCGTCTATAACGCGACCGGCGGCAGCTTCCTGACGATCGACGCGATCGCCGCTCTTGTCTCAAGCATGCTTGAGCATGCCCGGATCACGGTGGCCGACGGCCCCGACCCGCTCGACGACTATCAGCATCGCTTCGACATCACCACCATTGCCGAGGACCTCGATTTCGTTCCGTCGCGGACGCTGGAGGCCGGAATTAGCGCCTATGCGGACTGGCTCGGGCGTAGCTGACACCATGACAACGGAGAACAGCATGCAGCAATTCGATCTGACCGGCCGCACGGCCCTCGTGACCGGCGGAAGCCGCGGCATCGGTGGCGCGATCGTCGAACTCTTCGCAGCGCAGGGCGCGAAGGTTGGCTATTGCCAATATGGCGACGACGCGAATGCGACGGCGCTTGCGGCGCGCCTGGTCAAACAGGGGACGCCCGTCCATCACACGACGTGCGACGTATCCAGCCCGTCCGACGTCGAGGCCCTTGCCGCATGGAGCGGCGAGGCCCTCGGCCATGTCGACATCCTCGTCAACTGTGCAGGCATCGGCGGCGACGTCGCCTTCGAGGACATTACCCTCGACGACTACGATAGGGTGATGGGCGTCAACCTTCGCGGCACCTTCATGGTCACGCAGAAATACTATCCGGCAATGGCGGCGCGCGGCTGGGGCCGGATCATCAATTTCGCCTCGCAGCTCGCCTACAAGGGTGCGCCGGGCTTGACCCATTATTGCGCGGCAAAGGCCGGGATTGTCGGCCTGACACGCTCGCTCGCTTATGAGGCGGCGCCCAAGGGCGTCACGGTCAACGCCATCGCCCCTGGCCCTGTCGAAACCCACATCCTTATGGGGCTGAGCGACGAATGGCGAGCGATGAAGAAGGCGCAACTTCCCATCGGGCGTTTCGGTCGCGTGGACGAGATAGCACCGACCGCGCTGCTGCTCGCGTCGGAGGCCGGGTCCTTCTTCATCGGTCAGTCTCTGTCGCCCAATGGCGGCGACGTGCTCCTATAGTCTCGGCGGAAATTTCCATGTTCGATCTGGTCATTGTCAACGGAACGGTCGCCACCGCATCCGACGTATTCAAGGCGGACGTGGCCATCCGCGACGGCCGCATCGTCCAGGTGGGCGAAGGACTTACGGAGGCCGCAGAAATTATCGATGCCACGGACCGCCTGGTCCTGCCGGGCGGCATCGACAGCCATGTCCATCTGGCACAACCTTCCGGCGACGGTATCGTCATGGCGGACGGCTTCGAGAGCGGAACGCTGTCCGCGCTCTTCGGCGGCAACACGACGGTCATGCCTTTCTGCCTGCAGGAGAAGGGTCGGTCCCTGCGCGATGCGCTGACGCACTACCACGCTTTGGCCGAAGGCAATTGCTACACTGACGTCTCGTTCCACCTGATCATCTCCGACCCATCGCCGGCCGTGCTCGGACAGGAACTACCCGCCCTTGTGGCTGACGGCTACTCCTCCTTCAAGGTCTTCATGACCTATGAGGGCCTTCGGCTGAACGATGCGCAGATCCTCGAAACCATGGATGTCGCGCGCCGAACCGGGGCGCTCGTCATGGTCCATTGCGAGAACGAGGACGCGATCCGCTATCTGATCGGCCTGCACGAAGCGACCGGAAACGTCGCGCCGAAGGCCCATGCGACTACGCGCCCCGTCGTCGTGGAGCGGGAGGCGACCCACCGAGCCCTGTCGCTGGCCGAGGTGGTCGACGTGCCCGTCGTCATCGTCCACGTGTCCAATGGTGCCGCCATTGAAGAGATCCACGCGGCACGCGCCCGCGGCCGCAAGGTGATCGGCGAGACCTGCCCCCAATATCTGACCCTCACCGCGGACGATTTGGACGGCATGGATTGGGAGGGCGCAAAGTTCGTGTGTTCGCCGCCGCCCCGCGACGCGGCAGAGCAGGCCAATTGCTGGCGTGGCATCGAAACCGGGCTCTTTGACCTGTTTTCGTCCGACCACTGCCCGTTCCGCTACGACGACTCGCAGGGAAAGCTGAATATGAAGGGGCGGTCCAGCTTCCGCCACATCCCAAACGGCATACCGGGTGTCGAGACGCGGCTACCGATCTTTTTTTCGGAAGGTGTCATAAAGGGCCGGATCGACCTGCCCCGCTTCGTTGCGCTCACTGCAACCAACCATGCACAAATCTATGGACTGGAAAACAAGGGTTCGATCGCAGTGGGCAAGGACGCCGACATTGCCATCTGGAACCCAAACGAAACGCGTACCATCCGCCACAAGGAGCTGCACGACGGAGCCGACTACAGCCCCTATGAGGGCATGGAAGTCACGGGCTGGCCGACGACCGTTATCCTCGGCGGCAAGTGCATGATCGTTGATGGCGAACTCGTCGGTGGCAAATACGGGCGATACCGCACCCGCGGATTGTCCAAGATCTGCGCCCCAATCGAGAAGGCACGAGGCAATGTCGCACGCAGATAGCTCTAGCAGCCAACATAGACAGTTGGCATCCATCGAAGTCGCAGTTTTAGCGAATGCTCTCGATTTCGCACTCTTTGGAAGCGCTCGGGCCCTGCTCTCCGGCCCCTATTTTTCGAGCAGTTGGCTCCGATCCACAGGAGGTAGTTCTGCCTGTTGCATTATTTGATGACCGATGGCTCATCACCTCCCACGAGGAACGCTTCCTCCCGAGGTGCGAAGCTTCAAAAATTGCGCCTAGCAAATTGCTTTGGGGGGAACTGCAGCATGACGCCCCTAACAGACACGGCTGGACGGCCGCTTTCGGTAAACACGAGGTCCTCTTCTAATGTCTTGAATGGGTGGATATTTGAAGCGTCAACACATTACGGTATACCCGGATGTGATGTACACCACGCAACACTCGGGCCGTAACATCCGGGTTGACGACGACTATTTGTGACTTGGTAGCCTCAGGCGTAAAGCTTGAGGTGACACATGGCACGCATAGGCTACGCACGGGTAAGCACGCTCGATCAGGATCTCGAACTTCAGGTGACGAAGCTCACTGCCGAGGGATGCTCGATCATCCGCTCCGAGAAGGCTTCCGGATCAAAGCGTGAAGGGCGCGCAGAGCTCGCCACGATCATTGACTTTCTTCGGCCGAACGATGAGCTGGTGGTGACCCGTTTAGATCGGCTCGGCCGCGATACGCGCGACGTGTTAAACGTTATCCATGAGTGCGAACAGCGAGGCGCATTCTTTACCGTACTCGACCCACACGTTTCGACGCGAGGCGAGATGGGGCATCTGGTTCTGACCGTCCTGGGCATGGTCGCTCAGATGGAACGCCGGTTCATCAAGGAACGGCAGCGCGAAGGCATCGAGCGCGCAAAATCAAAGGGCATCTATCAAGGCGGGAAGCGGCGAGTCAGCAGGGCTAGAGTTCTAGAACTCGCAGCAGCGAAAGTGCCGGTCAGCCAAATCGCCGACAAATTGTCCTGCTCACGCATGCAGGTCTACCGGATACTCGGTGAGCCTCAAGGCTAACTACGGCACAGGGGCAGCAAGGTGACGGTCGGCTTCTGCGAAAGATTAGCGGAAAGCTGCCGTTCGGCTCGCGACCCTTCTCGGACGCTTAGCAGGGTTTGTCGTCGCGTTCTGACCGGACGTTTAGAATCATACCACTGTCCCGCACAAGCGCAACGCGAGCCAAACCACCGACGCCCGCACGATCACAGCGATCAACGCGGCCACGAGCCCGATGAACGGGGCTAGGACAAACAAGCCGCCCAGAACCGGAAGCGAAAGAACGCAGGGCACCAGCAATGCCACGAGCGCGCAGGTGCTGTAGCTCACCGTGCCCCGCGTTAAGACGATCCACGCCAGGATCGCTCACACCGCAACGGCGAACGGAACCCCAACAATTAACGTGAGGCCAAGCGCTGATCCCAGTTCACCCACGAACTTGTCGAGAGACGGAAGCCGACCGGTCACGAGCGTACCGATCGCTTCGACCATCGGTAGAGCCAGCGCACCCAGAAGGATTCCCATTAGCCTTGTCACAATCAGAACAATAAGGCCGTGTCGCCAGAACGGAGCATGGCCCTTGGATCATCGGTCCTTCGCTACCTCACATCCACCTCATGTATTGTCCGCTTCCGGCCAAGATCGCCCAGAAGAAGATGAGGTGGATGGCTCCCTCTCCCGGCATCTGAGTGCTACGATGGGTTTGCCTTCAGGCAACCCGAGCCCAAGGAGGCATCCGCCATGCAGATCGCCATTATCGGCCTCGATCTGGCCATGCGCGTTTTCCACGTTCATGCGATTGACGCCTCTGTCAGGTCATTGTCCGCAAGGCGCTTCGGCGAGCACAGGTGCTGCCGTTCTTCGCCAAGATGCCACCTTATGTCGTCGGGATGGAAGTTGCGGCACCTCTCACCACTGGGCTCGCGAGCTGACGCGGCTTGGTCACGAGGTTCGTCGGATGCCGCCTGCTTACGTAAAGCCCTATGTGAAGCGGGGCAAGAACGACGCGGTGGACGCCGAGGCGATCTGCGAGGCGGTGACGCGTCCCACCATGCGCTTCGTGGCGTTGAAGTCCGCCGACCAGCAGGCCGATCTGTCGCTGCACCGAGCGCGCAACCTTCTGGTCAAGCAGCGCACGCAGCTCGTGAACATGATCCGCGGCTTTCTGGCTGAGTTTGGCATCGACATTCCCGAAGGCCTGGAGCGGGCGCTTGGGCAGCTGTTGTGCCGCTGCAGGGAAAGGCTGCCATCTAACCCCTTAGCGACGGTACATCCCGGCTGAACACTGATCTGTCACTAAGGACGTCGACTACCGCCGACTCGTAGCCGCTGGCCTCCTTCTTGAGAAATCTACCTGCCGATCGCATAGGCTTGCATCAGGCGCGGGGTCGCCGCCGCCTGCAGCCGGCCGTCGGGATGGCGCATCGCCGCGGTGAGCCGGCCGACCGTGTTAGGAGGTGAAACGACGACCTCGTGACCTTTCTCCCGCAGGGCGCTGATCACGTCCTCACCGAAACTCGCCTCGATCATCATCCGGCCCGGATTGGCATGGCGCGGGAAGAACGACGCCTGGAAATGCTGCGAATGGAAAAGCGGCGCATCGATGCCGGCCTGAAGGTTCATTCCGTGGTGAACGAAACGCAGGAACCAGATGAGCTGCCACTGGTCCTGCTGGTCGCCGCCGGGCGTGCCGAAGGCCAGCGCGCGTCCGTCCTCGTGAAGGGCGATCGAGGGAGTCAGGGTCGTGCGGGGGCGTGCACTAGGGCGCAAGGTCGAGGCGAGCCCGTCATCGAGCCAGAACATCTGCGCCCGCGAGTTCAAGGCGAAGCCGAGGCCGGGCACGACCGGGTTCGATTGCAGCCAGCCGCCGGATGGCGTCGCGGACACGAGGTTGCCGTGGCGATCGATGATGTCGAGGTGAACCGTGTCCCCCTTAATGTCCGTCAAGTGGGCCATGGTAGGTTCGCCCGTCGCCGGGTTGTCGTCGATTTCGAGCCGTCGGGACGAACGCTCGACCGCCGCCCGCGCAAGGGCCTCGAGGCCTGGAATTTCGCCGGGACGCTGCTCCACTGAAGCGCTCGCACCGATTTCCCGCGCGCGCTCGCGGCCGTACTCCTCCGAAAGGAGGTGGCGAAGGGGAATGTCGAAGAGGTTCGGATCGCCGTAATAGGCCTCGCGATCGGCGAAGGCGAGCTTGATCGCCTCCACCACGAGATGGACGAACTCCGCTCCCATCGGATCCAGCGCGGTGAGGTCGAAGTTCTTGAGGATCTGTAGGGCTTGAAGCAGGACGGGCCCCTGCCCCCAAGGACCGGTCTTGTGGACCTCCCAGCCATGATAGCTGACGCTCGTCGTCGGCTCGACATGCGCGCGCCACTGCGACAGGTCGCCTTCGGATAGGAAGGCCCGGTGGCGGCGTCCGGTCACGTCCATTACACGTGCGTCTCGCAGCCAATCCGTGATCGTCGCAGCAACGAAACCGTCGCTCCACGCGTGCCTTGCCGCGTCGATCCGATCCTGCCTTGTCTCGCCGACGGCAAGATCGCAAATCCGGCGCCACGTGGCCGCCAAATCCGGATTACGCAGAAGGTAACCGGGCTCGGGAACCGCCCCGCCCGGTGCCCATACGGCCGACGAGGACGGCCAATGCGCGTCGAAGAATGGCTTGAGTTCCGCGATTGCGGCGCAGACGGCCGAGAGGACGGGATGGCCGTTCTCCAGATACTCGATGGCTGGCGCAATGACGTCGCCGAGCTCCATCGTGCCATGGTCGCGCAGGAGACGGAGCCAACCATCGAATGCGCCGGGAACGACCGTTGCCAAGAGGCCGGAGCCGGGGATCATGTCGAGACCCAGCGCGCGCATCGCCTCGACGCTCGCCGCGGCAGGAGCCGGGCCTTGCGCGCAAAGCACTTCCGGTCGTTCGCCGGCCTCGCAGTAGATCACCGGCAGGTCCCCTGCCGGGCCGTTCAGATGCGGCTCGACGACCTGTAGCACGAAGCCGGTCGCGACGGCGGCGTCGAAGGCGTTGCCGCCGCGTTCGAGGATGGCCATGCCGACCGCCGAAGCGATCCAGTGGGTTGACGTGACGACGCCGAACGTCCCGCTGATCTCGGGACGAGTCGTGAAGGCTGCCAAGGCGGTGTCTCCTTAAGAAACGTCAGGAAAGGGCCGGCGTCCGGCCGCGTCGTGGGCCATCCTGACGAGATGCGTGAAGTCGAAGACCGGGACGTTAACGGCCTTCTGGATCGCCGCCGCATACGGCGGCAGCAGGGAGCATTCGAGAAGAACGGCCCCGAGCTCCGGGTTCTCGCTCGCCAGCCGCTGCGCGACCGAAACCGCTTCCTCTTCTGCAAGGTCGATGTCGAGCGATTGCTGATCGTTCCACGTAGTGGCCGCAAACTCGCGGCACCCCTCCATGCCAATCATGGCGCAGCGTGCCGGGTCGATCCCGGCCGCCGTGAAATGCGACGGCGTCACCGCAGCCGCCTCGGCGGTGACGATGCCGAGCTTGCGGCCTGGTGCCAGTCCGCGCTGGACGAAGCTCCCCAGAAGCAGCGAGGAGGACCAGACCGGCACCGATACGGCGGCGGCCAGCATGTCCTGGAACAGGATCGCGAAGCCGCAGGAGGTTGTAATCGCGCGGCAGCCCTGCTGCTCCAGCAGGCGCGCGCCCTCGATCCAAGGTGCAGCGATCTCCCGCAACTGGCGGCTGTTGGGCGAAAGCCTGGAGGCCTGGCGCACGACGACTTCCCCCGTTCCGCCCGGAACCACATGGTATAGGACCGGAAATTGGAAGCTTTCGGCATTGCCGATCGCGCCGGGCGGACGCGGAAAGCGCCCGTGGATCATCAGGATGCCGATCCTGTGCCCGTAGATGTTTGGACCGCCCTTCATCACTCTCCTCCCCGCCGCGGTCATGCTGTCATGCCCTCGGCATCCATGAGCCGGCGGATGCGATCGGACGCCTCCTGGAAGGCGGGATCATTCAGGCGGGAGAAGGAGCGTGGGCGCGCCACTTTCACCTCGACGATCTCGGTGACGCGGCCGGGACGCGAATCCATTACCACCACCCTGTCGGCGAGGTACACCGCCTCGATGATGGAATGGGTCACGAGTACGATCGTCTTGCCGGTCTCCATCCAGACGCGCTGGATTTCCGCGTTCAGCTGTTCTCGCGTCATGGCGTCCAGCGCGCCGAAGGGCTCGTCGAGGAGGAGCAGCGAAGGATCGTGGATCAGCGCACGGCAGAGCGCGACGCGCTGCTGCATTCCGCCGGACAGCTCGTATGGGCGGTGCTTCTCGAAGCCCTTCAAACCCGTCAGATCAAGCAGCCGCGCGAGTTCCCGATCGAGGTCCGGGCGGTCGATCCTGCGGACTTCGAGCTGCAGGCGGATGTTTTCCTCCACCGTCCGCCATGGCAGAAGGACCGGCGTCTGGAACGCCATGCCGATCCCGTCGGATGGGCCGGTCACGAGTTTCCCCGCGACCTGCACCTCACCTTCCGTAGGCTCCATCAGTCCAGCGATGATCCGCAGCAGCGTGCTCTTGCCGCAACCGGACTTGCCCACGAGAGCGACGAACTCCCCTTCCTCAATGTGAAGGTTGATATCCCGCAGGGCCTGGAACTTGTCGAACGACTTCGAAACGTTCCGCAGGACGATGGACTGGCTCATTACTGCCCACCGATGAATTCGTTGGTGTAGAACTCTTCGACCGGGATCGCGTTGGGCATGCCGAGATAATCGACCAGGACGCTCTGCGTATTGTCCCAATCCGCGGCCTCCATCCAGCCGAAAGGTTTGTCCTGCGTCGCTTCCGTAGTCAGCTGCGGCAGGGTCAGTTCGAGCTGGCGCAGAAGCTCGTTGCGATTGCGGGCCTGCTCGGGCAGGGCTTCGATCAACGCGTCGACCGCCGCCTCCGGGTCGGCCTCGGCCCGCTTAAAAGCTTCGCCCGTCACGGCGATGAACGCACTCATCGCATCGGGGTGCTCGGCAAGGAAGCTCTCGTTGGCAACAAGGCCGTTGTTCATCTGCTCGATGCCGTAGTCGGACATCATGAAGTAATCGATCTCTGCGCCGGCCGCCTCCAGCTGGGCGATCTGGACGTTGACGTTGGCGGGGATCGCGTCGGCGCGGCCCTGCAGGAACAGCGCGTTCTTCGCGCCCGTCGCCGGGTTGATGACGGAGACGCTCGTCGGATCGACGTCCTGAGACGCTAGGAGCGCCGGGAATACGAGGCCCGTGCTCTCCGCCGCGCCGTAGGCGACGATCTTGCCCGCGAGATCGGCAGGCGACTTGATCGGGCTCTCGGCGTGCGAGATCACGCACATGACGTTGGACACGACGCGCGCCACGGCCTTCACGGGCATTCCTTGCTCGATGCCGCGGGCGGCCGTGCCGAAATCGATGAAGCCGATGGGGTCGTTGCCCTGCGCCACGAGTTGCAGCACCGTTGCCGACCCCTGGCCCTCACCTATCGTAACGTCGAGCTCCGCCTCTTCGTAGAGGCCCTCCTTAAGGGCAAGATAGAACGGCGCATGCGTCCCGTAGATCGACCAGTCGAGGCGGAAGCTGATGGGGGTCAGCTCCTGCGACGAGGCGGCGCCCATCGCGGACAAGAGAGCCATGGCGACCGTGGAGGCAAAGAATGCGCGACGTGTGACAGACATGATGCTTCTCCTTCTGGAACAATCTGATTGGTGTTTCGGCTTGGGATGATGTGAGCTGCAGAAGGGCCGCGGAGGAGCCGTCGCTCCTCCTTAGATGCGATCCTTCAGGCGGACGGTGACGTGCCAGGGGATCGTGACGCGCTCAATCCATTCGACCGCGTAGTAGAGGACGACGCCGATCACCGTCAGGCAAACGAGGACGGCGAAGAGAAGCGATGTGTCGAGCCGCGAGTTGGCCGAAAGAAGCAGATAGCCGAGGCCCTGCGTCGCTCCGACCCATTCGGCGATGACCGCCCCCACGACCGAGAAGGCGACCGCGACCTTGATCCCGGAGAACATCGAGGGGAGTGCCAGCGGCATGCGGAACTTCCAGAACTTCTGAAACCGGCTCGCCTTCATGCTGTCGGCAAGCTCGATCATCTCGTTCTCGATGGAGCGCAGGCCCACAACGCTCGACACGACCACCGGGAAGAAGGCGACGAGGAAGGTGACCATGACCTTAGGCGCCATCCCGAGGCCGAACCAAACCGTGATCAGCGGTGCGAGGGCCACCTTCGGGAAGGTCTGCGACAAGACCAGCCAAGGCATGATGGCCTTGTCAACGATCCTAGACGACACGATCGATACCGCGAGCGGAATGCCGATCACAATGGAAAGGAGGAAGCCCAAGAGCGTGACGAAGGTCGTCACGGCGCTGTGCCGCATGAGGAACGCGAAATCGGTGATCAGGCGCTCAACCACGTCTTGGGGCGGCGGCAGGAGGTAGGCGGGCACGCCCAGCACGTAGACAGCGCCCAGCCAGGCAAGCAGAACCAGTACCAGCGTACTGATCGGATACATCAGATCCTTCATGGGGGGTTCCTCGCGGGCTCGGATCAGTCGGCGGTCAGAAGTTCCCGCGGGCAACTCGCGAAGGTGCGGGCGCCCCCGGCCGTGACGGCAAAGGTTTCCGATACGACGAGGCCGTATTTTTCCTGCCAGAGAGCGGGAATGCAGTGGAAGGTCATGTTCTCTTCCATGACGGTGCGATCGCCGGCGCGGATCGAACAGGTCAGTTCGCCCCAGGTGGGCGGAAAGCCGATACCGACGGGATAACCGATACGGCTGTCCTTCTCGACCCCGTGCCGGCGGATCACGCGATCCCATGCGGCGTGCATCTCCTGCAGCTCGACGCCGGGACGCACCACGTCGAGAGCTGCCTCCAGGCCCTCCCGAATGATTTTGGTCGTCTCCACCAACTTGGGCCGCGGCTTGCCGACCATGACGCAACGCGACAGCGGCGAATGGTAGCGATGGCGGATGCCACCCATCTCGATATAGAAGACCTCGCCGCGTATAAGCGGCGCATCCGTCCAGCTCAGATGCGGCGCTGAGGCCAGT
This sequence comes from Aureimonas sp. OT7, assembly GCF_014844055.1. Lineage (NCBI taxonomy): Bacteria > Pseudomonadati > Pseudomonadota > Alphaproteobacteria > Hyphomicrobiales > Aurantimonadaceae > Aureimonas > Aureimonas sp. OT7. The sequence goes on along the minus strand of NZ_CP062167.1, from coordinate 664,339 downwards.
TCGCCGACCATCGCGTTGGGCGGCTTGCACGGGAAGGTCCCGCCGAACTCCTTCGTGCCGGCGGTCGTCACCCTATAGATTTCGGCCATCACCTCGCACTGGCGCACGCCCTCCCGCACCAGCCGGCGGCCGGCATCCATCGCGGCGGTCGCGATCTGGCCGGCCTGCGACATGTACTCGATTTCCCGGGCCGACTTCACCATGCGGCAGCGGTTCACCAGAAGGAAACCGTCCGCAAAATGCTGCTGGCCGAGACCCTCGGTCAGGATCCGGTTCCACTTGGCGGTGTAATAGTAGTCGTCCTGCTCGGCAGCGATGCGCCCGCTCTGCAGGCCCCGCTCCTTGATGATCTCCACCAGGTACTGCATCGGGTGCAGGTCGCTCGACCCGACATACTTGTCGGGATAGGCGACGACATTCTCCTCGGAGAGGAACGCGGTGAACTTTGCGCCAACCGCGTCCATCTTGCGCCCGAACCAGAAGGGCTCGTCCTCCTGAACCGAAATCACCACCATCTGCGGGGTGTAGAAGGACCATCCGTCATAGCCGGTAAGCCAGAACTGGTTGGCGGGGTTGGAGATCAAAAGGACATCGAAACCGGCCTCACGCATGGCCTGCTTCACACGGCTTACACGCTGACCGTATTCCTCATGCGAAAAGATCAGTTCCATTTCCTGCCCTCATTTCGATCATGTCCAAAATGTTGGCACCTGGAGCACTATGCAGTCGATTGAAATATATTCCTTGTCTCCATAACCTGACGGAATGATCCGTCCGAACCTTCGCCATCTCGATATTTTCCTCAGCCTCTGCGCGAGCGGCAGCGTCACCACCACCGCCCGTACGCTGAACCTGACCCAGCCTGCCGTCAGCAAGGCTGTTTCGGCTTTGGAGGACGTCGTCCAGCTTCGACTGTTCGAACGGCGGCGCAACCGCCTTCATCTTACGGCAGACGGGATCCGCATCCGTGACGAGGCCGAGCGCCTGATGAACCAGGTGCGGTTCTTCAGCGCCGAGGTGGAGGCCCTTCAGAAGTCCCGCCGAGGCGAGATTAACATCCTGTCGATCCCCTCGTTGGCGGCGGGCGCCATCGCGGGGGCTATTGGCGATTTTTCGGTGAGCTACCCGGAGATCAACATCCGCTTCGGCATCGGGATGTCGAGGCAGATCAGCACCATGGTGGCGCAGAACAGAATCGACGTCGGCTTCATCCACGGCACCAGCGGCCTGCCGGAGGTGACCGAGACGTTCGTCGCAGAGAGCGAGGTCTGGTGCCTTATGACCGACGGTCATCCTCTGTGCGGACTGCCGAAGATCAGGGCCGAGGACCTGATGGGCTTCCCGCTCATCGGCTTCGACGTCGAATCCCCGCCGAGCGTTCAAATTCGGGAAGTTTTCGCCCGTGCCGGGCTTCAGCCGAACGTGCGCGCCGAGATCAATGCCTCGCTCCTGGCGCCGCATGCCGTGCGCGACGGGACGGTCGCCTTCGTGGATCCTCTTTCAGTCCCGAGATCGCCGAACTTGGTCTTGAAACAGTTCGAGCCGCGAATTCCGCTCCCGATCTTCATCCTCACGCACCGCAACAAGACGCTGTCACTGCCGATGCTCGCGCTATGCGACACGGCTCGCCACAGCATCTTCCGCTCTCTCAAGAAATATGGGTCTCGACAGTGAAATATACCTCGGCAGTGAATCGACGCAGTAATCTTATTTCACCGTGGCGCTTCTCGCGGCTGCTGGCATGAAGCATTGGGCGGAAAGGGTGCTGTTCCGAAATGAAGGGAGTAGGATCTTCGTTCGTGTTGGGCCAGAAGCGGACTATCCGCTTTTCGGAACATCGGTCGAGAGAGCCGCCGATACGCAAACGAACCAGTTACGACATTTGCTTCTGGCCGCATGAGTGTCGCAATTAGAGAAGATGAGTCGAGGCCGGCCACGCCAGGCCGTACGGCGAGATGCCGTGGACATAGCCGCCGTTTGACGGCATCGTGCTTGTCTTTACATCGAACCGGGAGAGCACCGTATAACGCCATGGATGTGATTGATCTTCGGACTGGCGTCGACAAGGCTATTGATGCCCTGTTTGCTGATCGGTTGGCATTGTTGTGCGGCGCCGGTCTGTCAATGGCCAAACCCAGCCAGGTACCCAGCGCCGCGGCGCTGGCTCTGAAGGCTCAGCGATCATGGGCGGCGAAGTTCGGCACGTCCCGTCCACCGTTGCCGGATAAGATCGATGATCAGGCGGAGCTGTTCTTCCAGAACGGCGAGCTAGCCGACGTGTATTTGCGTACCTACATCGATCATGATGCATTCGCTGTCGAACCCAACGGCGGGCATTTTGCCATAGCAGACCTCCTGCTGACCGGCGCGATCGGTACTGCAGTATCGACGAACGTCGACATGCTCATCGAATCTGCGGGAAACCTGCTGTTCGGGCATGTCGGAGCGGGTGTCGATCGCAACAGGGTCGCCGCGTTGCCTGCCACCAAATCACCACTGCTCAAGATCCACGGTTGCTGGAGTGATCCGTCGGGAACGGTCTGGGCCGCGGGTCAGGTGGCCGCCGAACCAATCAAGACGCGCTTGGCTGAAGGCGCAATCTGGCTGACTCAACGATTGCTGAACCGCGATCTAGTAATCGTCGGCTACTGGACCGATTGGGATTATCTTAATGCCGTGCTTGAAGAAGCTTTGGCCGCGGTCAGTCCTAGCCGCATTATCGTCGTCGACCCCTGTGACACCGCTACTTTTCCGGTGAAGGCCAAGGCGCTGTACGCCCTTGGGTCCCGGGCAACGTCCGGCTTCTTCCACGTCCCGGTATCGGGCTCTGACTTCCTCGACAAGCTGCGGGTTGACTTCTCGCGCGCAATGCTCCGCGCGATCCTCCACTCCGGCTCGGCATCCTACCAACGTCAGACGGGTCTGGCGCCAGACCCAGCTTGGCTTGAGCCGCCGAGCGTCGATGCGAAGACGCTGTGGCATATACGGCGCGATCTCGAAGGCGCCGGTCCCAATGAGCCGGCGAAAAGCCATCAGCCGGCAAGCGAACCGCTACTCGGCATGACACTTCTCCAGCTGCAGGCGAAGGGCGCGACTTCTGAGGACATCTGCTGGAACCTAGGTGGCGCGCGCGTTCGGGTCCTGCGTACGATCAACCGCCCGCTGCACGAGGTAGAAGCCGAATATTCCCGCGAGACCGCGCCTGTGCTTGCTCCCGAATATGTGATCGCCGTCGGAGCCGAGGCGCTACCTTTACCTCCAAGCATCGCAAGAGGCGTGGCTACTGGCTCGATCGTGCGGGGATCCTCCACCAAGTGGCGCTCACGCGCCGATGCCGTCGGGGAATTGGGGTTATGAGCATATTGCACCTCGCCGCCAGGCAACTCGACGATGCGGGTTATTCGGTCGCTGTGCTGACCGATGACGATATCCAGTATCTCGCGTTCGAAGGCGACACCATCCTGGGCTTCGTGCTGGCTTTCGATGACGCTGGCGCCCTGATCGAGCGCTGGCATCAGGACAGTAAGCGCGTTTTGAAAGCTTCCCAGTTCGGGCTTCGCCGCGCTGAGACGAAGGCTTGGAACGCTTATGTAATTCTGCTGACCGACGGCATATCGAACTACGCCTCGACGATAAGTCTTGGGGCCATCGAAGAAGATCTGATGGGCACCCGCAAGATTGCGCGGGCCGGCGTCTCGTCGGAGGACGATATGCGCGCTGCGTTGTTACCGCTTCTCAACATGCAGCACGCGCCGAGACTGGATGCGGTCGACATGTCGGGCGAGATCCGCCTGAGGACTTCGGAACTCCCGTCTGAACTTATCGACGCTTTCGTGGGCGGGGCGCCCGACGCGACCATCCTGCAGCTGCTCGAGGCTAGCCAATGAGGCTGAGATACGTTTATCTGCATGGCTTTCGCGGGTATCGGAAGCCGGTCCGGATCGATTTTGCCGAGAGCTTCACAATCATCGATGGGCGCAACGGCGTTGGCAAATCCACGATCTTCGACGCCGTCGAGTTCGCGCTGACCGGCACGATCAGCAAATATCTCGATGCCAAGGCGGACGGTGAGTCCGTCACCGACTATATCTGGTGGACCGGCCCCGATGGGCCGGAAGACGACCTTTCCGATCATTTCGTCGAAGTAGGGTTCGCTGAAGAATCGGCATCGTTCGAAATCCGGCGAACACCACTCGATCCGACGAACTTCGATGTACGCTCGCGCGCCGAAAAGCTGTATCTGCCTAACGTGGCGCCACGCGAAGCCATCGCCCAGCTTTGCAATTCCACGATCATCCGCGACGAGCATATCGCCCGTCTCAGCCTCGATCTGAAGGAAGGCGAGCGCTTCAGGCTGTTGCGCGATGCCATCGGCGCAGTCGATGCCGACGACTGGATCAAGCGCGCGCAGGCGATCCACTCCGCGGCCGCCGCCAAACTCAAAACCGCTCAGGCCGACGCCGAGGCTGCGACAAGCGCACAGGCGGCTGCAGTCAGGCAGTTTGACGAGGCACAAGCATCTCTGCCGGCGGCGGATCTAGTAGGGCAGGCAAGCGACCGGCTCCGGCGTGCCCTCGATACGACGGCAATCGGTGCGGCGCTTTCCGAGCTCGCGCGACATCGCCTCGCCAAAATTGGATCGTCGATCGAAAAGCTCCACCCGTTGATAGATGGCTTTGCCGGTTACGAGACCGCGCGCACGGCGTTGCCACCAAGCCAAGAACGGGCGTCCGATGCTTCCGTCAGCGAGGCACTTGCGCAGATCAGTTTTGAGGAGAGCGTCGCGGCGCTCGGCGCTGCAACCGTCGCGACCGCGCTCTCGGCGCAGGCGCGGCAGCTTGAAAACCTCGTCGAGATCGGTAGGACGTTGGGGCTGCGTGATGGACATTGTCCGCTCTGTGCAAGCGACGTCAGCCATGAGGCCTTCCATCGCGGTCTTGACCAGGCGATCTCGATCGCCAAGACTTTGGACGCGCAGGCGGTCGAGCAGGCGCGCAAGGAGCGCGAGCGCGACACCGCGCTGATAGCGCTACAGATTGCTGAACGCGAGGCTCTAGCCGCCAATGCGGAAAGCGAGCGGCTCACCGGCATTGTTAGCGGTTTCGAGCGACTGCTGGCCGAAAGCCACCTTGCTGGCGCAAGCCGGATCGACATAGAGTTGCGCCTTCACGGTTTGGAACGCGATCAGCGGGCCATCGCCGCCGACATGCGGATGCTCGACACACTTTCGTTCGACCGAGTCATCTCGCGCGCCACATCCGACCAGGCTACAGCAGCCGAACGGGTACGACAGACGGAGCTCCGCCTCGGGCGTGCGCGTCTCGGGGAGACACGTGCTAAAGCGCTCTACGATGCCGCGCGGCGAGCGTCGGCCGAGACACTTCAGCAGCGGCTGGACCGCGTGATCCCGCTGATGTCCGAACTTTACCGGCGGTTGAGGCCGCATCCGCATTGGGGCGACATCGAGTACCGAGTGCGCGGCGACGTGAACCGGTTTCTGACGCTCAAGGTCGATGGAGACGTCAATCCGCAATTCGTGTTTTCGAGCGGCCAGCGCCGTGCAACCGGCCTCGCTTTCCTCCTCTCGGTCAATTTATCGATCGCTTGGAGCCGGTGGAAGAGTATCCTGCTCGACGACCCGGTCCAGCACGTTGACGATTTCAGAACGGTCCATCTGGCGGAGGTACTCGCGCAGCTTTGCAGTTCCGGGCGACAGATCGTCTGCGCGGTCGAGGATCGTGCCCTTGCGGATCTCATGTGCCGACGGCTGCCGTCATCGGTGGCATCTCCAGGGAAGCGGATCAGTCTCGGAACCGATGCATCAGGTGCGCTTTCCGTGGTGCATGAACAGACAATCGCCACGTTGAGCCGGCGCTCACTGGTTCTACCGGACGAACCACTGAGCGCATGACCAACGTTGAGATGTTACCGCGCCTGCGTCGCCTATTCGATCGCTCGCTGAGGGTATTTCGCGAGGATGACCTGGAGAATATTCTCAACGGCGTGTCCGAGCGCAGGCTATGCCACCGGTTGTCGATGCCGATGGAAAGGCTGGCTCATGACGCCGGTTTCCAGCAATACCGGGCGGACGTGGATTACAACCGCGCCAATGACGGTCGCTTGAAGACGATCGCCGGGGAAACTTCGAGACGGTTACAATCACCTGCGACCTCATACTTCACAGTCGCGGCAGGGTTGCCGATCCTAACAACCTAATAGCCATCGAGATAAAACGACGCTCGCATCCAGCGGCCGAGAAGCACAATGATCGGGTGAGGCTGATAGCCTTGACACGCGAGCCTTACGAGGGCGTGTGATCGGCCGACGGACAGGTGGATCCGGCGCATGTCGGGAACTATCGCCTCAGCTACTTTGTCGAGATCGATTAACGGCGGCGATCGCTGCTCGTCGATGTATATATACATGGTGAGGTTTCGCGAACAGAATAGCTGAACTTCTGAACTTTTGAACTTTTGAACTTTTGAACTTTTGAACTTTTGAACTTTTGAACTTTTGAACTTCGTGATGGGATTGTTGGTGCAGATTTAGGAGTACGATCCCGCCGCGGAGGGCGATCTCTTCACAGCGTTCAGGAAGAGCAGCTCAACCCACTCGGTGGTAAAGTCTGCTTCGCCTGTTCGTGGCCCAAGTCCGGACCGTCCCCATCGGCGGACCCACCGGACCATCGGATTGCTGGACCAAAGGCTGCTGCATGGCATCGTCGGACGGATCCGGGTCGCGCAAATGACCACAAGCCTGGGAAGCAGGGCTTATGCGGTTTCACTAATGGCCGGTGCCGGTGCAATCAGACGTTACCAGTCGCGACGTCGACCGCAGGAACGTTTCAATGCAGCCGCTCGCTTGACAAATGCGCCGGTGACTAAACGGCGGCTTTGAGGTGAATTGGCGTGGGGATTGAATGTCGGAGATGAGGGCGCATAGCAGTCATAGCGGCCGACCCAAGTCAGCACCGGCACTCTTTGTAACCTCAGCCTTTAGATGGGTGGCTGCTCGTGTCACATTTGACGAATGCGAACCAGATGTGACGGCGGCGGTGTGTCGTTTACCAGCTAACTTCGGGGTATACCCTATCGTGATCGTATCACACCATCGTATTTGTCTACGAAGTGTCAATGCAAACCCTTCTCCCGCATACGACGAGGCGTCGTACTGGCCTGAGCCCAATGTATCAACTTACTTTGTTAGGAGTCCGAGTCTGCTGGAAATTCGCATGCACGACTGAGTCAGAGCCTCAACCGTAAAGGCATGGCGGCTCTCGCGATTGTGCCGATTGACATATGAGATGATGACCGCGGCAATCGCGGCATGGTTTGGACCGATTATGGGGCAGCAAATGTCGGTAATGCCGACAAAATCCCGGCTTTCGCGCAACTCGTAGCCCCGGCTACGGATCGTCTCGAGTTGCCGCTCTAGAGCATCCCGCTCGATCGGTTCGCGCGACTGGGTCTCGCACTCCCGGATGATCTTCTCCGATTGCGTCGGCGGCGAAAAGGCCAGCATTACCTGGCCCGACGTGGAGTCGGTCGCCAACCGGCCGTAGCCGAGATTGAGGGTGAAGGACATGTCCTCCCCGCCAGGCACCGCGGCGGTGACGACCGTCCGTCCATGATGGACCACGACCAGGTGAGGCGACTGGCGGGTTTCCAAAGCTACAGCGGCCAGCTCAGGCATCGCTGCGCTCATCAGGTCGTGCGTTACCGGGGTATGCAGGCCCAGCCTAAACAGCTTGTCACTTAAGGAGTAGGCGTCGCTCGTCGGATCACGCTCGATGTAGCCGCGCTCCTGCAATGCGACCAGCATCCGGAAAATTTCCCCCTTCGACCGCCCGAGGCCGTCGGCGATCTCCTTCATCGTCAGAGCGCCGACCGCCGTGGCCAACAGCTCGAGAACCTCGAGCCCTTTCGTCAATGCCGGGGCGGAATAGGATGGACGCGCCGCCGCAGATGCCATTTCGCTCATGCAGAATCCCTCGTTCGGGCAGACAATAGCGGCACTCGGATATCCGTACCATTGGTTTCATATGAGAACTTGACATTAAATATGAAACTGCGAGAGTGCCTTCATGTCGGTTTGATGACGAGTGGGTGATCCGAATGAACATGGCACTTGTGAAGCGCGTGCGTTCCGAGCGCAGCCCTGTCCAGCCGCGCCGCAATAGCGTCTTCTCGACCGTCGACCTCACACGGGACGGCAAGCAGATTGGCTTCTTCCACGTGCCTCAGTCGCCGCACGACGACGCCTGGGGGACAGTCCAGGTGCCCTTGGCGGTGGTACGTAACGGTGAAGGACCGACCATCCTGATCGAGGCGGGAAACCACGGCGACGAATATGAGGGGCCGATCGCGTTGGGGGAACTTCTGCGCGAGATCGACCCCGCGACCATCAATGGTCGGATCATCGCGATCCCGGCCATCAACGTGCGTGCCGTCGAAGCGGGGACACGAACTTCGCCGGTCGACGGCCTCAATTTCAACCGTAGCTTTCCGGGAGATTTCAACGGCACACTGACCAGCCAGATCGCCGCCTACGTGCATGACTGCCTCTTCCCAATCTCTGACTACTTCTTGGACCTGCACTCTGGTGGATCGTCGCTAATGATCTTGCCGAGCGCGATCATTGAACCCTCCCCGACGCCGCAAGGCCACAAGCGCAACATTGCCGCAACGCTCGCCTTCGGTGCGCCGACGGTCGTGATGGTCGACAATTTGGGGGAAACCCGCACATCCACCGCGGCTGCCAACCTACAAGGCCTGATTGTGATCGGCAGCGAGATGGGCGGCGGTGGCCTGGTCGGGCCGGAGGCGCTGGACGTGTGTCGCCGCGGTATTCGCAACGTCCTCAAACATGCCGGCATCCTGAGCGGCCCGCTGGATGTGCCGGCGAATGCCAACCGCAGGGTACTCAAGGTTCCGGGCAGCGAAGGCTACATCTTGGCAGAAGACGACGGCGTATTCGAGCCGATAAGCATGCTCGGGTCGGCCGCACGCAAGGGCGAAATTGCCGGCCGTATCCATTTTCTGCGCACCCCGCAAAGGGAACCCGTCATCCTGACCCATCCCATCGACGGCATCGTCTTCGCCAAGCGGCAGCCGGGCCGCGTTCGACCGGGAAACTGCTGCTTCGTCCTGGCGACCGAGTATCCCGAAGCTCTGGCATCGGCGCTGGAGACGGGAGAATGAGAAATGAAGACATCGCTGCCGCAGCCGAGCGCATCCGCCCATTCGTCCGGCGGACACCTGTCATTCCCGTCGACCATTGCCCGCGCGCAGGCCTGTCGAATCCGGTTCACCTGAAGCTCGAATGCCTGCAGGTCAGCGGGTCGTTCAAGATCCGTGGCGCCGCAAACAGGGTTGCGACACTCGATCCGGAAAGGATGGCCGCCGGGCTGGTGGCGGCTTCGGGCGGAAACCACGGCATGGCCACGGCCTACATGGCCGCGTCGCGAGGCATCCCGGCGACCATCTTTCTGCCGGAGAACGCCAGTCCGATCAAGGCGCAGAAACTTCGCAAACTCGGGGCAGACGTACGCCATGCCGGCGCGGTCTGGGACGAGGCGCACGAAGCCGCCACGGCCTTCGCACTTGATGCGGGCGCCTACTACATGCACCCGTTCGCCGACGATGCGATCGTCGCCGGCCAGGGCACTGTCGCGGTCGAGATGCTCGAACAGGTTCCGGATGCCGATCTCTATATCGTGGCCATCGGAGGTGGAGGCCTCATAACCGGCATGTCGCAGGTTATTCGTGCCGCCCGCCCGCAGGCGCGGATCGTCGGTGTCGAGCCGGTGGGCTCCCCCACGCTCCATGCGTCCTTCGCGGCCGGCCATGTCGTTCGCCTGCCTCGGGTAACGACGCGCGTCGCCACCATGGCTTGCGGCTGCACCTCGGAGAGCATCTACGAGACAGCCCGTCGCCATGTCGATGAAATCGTCCTGATCGAGGATGACGACATGCAACGCGCTGCAGAGCTTCTGTGGCTGGATTTTGGCATCGCCGCCGACCTCAGCGGCGCCGCCTCGCTGGCTGCGCTGATGTCGGGCGCCGTGCGGCCGGAGCCCTCCGCCAGCGTTGCCGGCCTCGTTTGTGGCGCGGGTATCGACGGCCTCACCGCCTGAAGGACGCGACCGGCCGGGCACTGGCGCCGACCCGGAACCAGAGGATCAAAGGAAAAAAGAGGCGGAAAACGCACGGACTACCCCGCATTCGATGAACCGAAGAACGATAGAAGAGGTTACGCATGCGCAGAATAATCGAGACATCCGTTCTTTTCGCCGCCCTGACGATGGCCATGCCCGCCAGCGCCCAGGAAAAGGTCCTCGGCCTCGCAGCCATCGACCTGCAAAACTCCTTTTTCGTCAGGATGAAGGAGGCCGGCGACGTTGCCGCCGCAGACTACGGCGTGCGATCCACCTGGCAGAGTGCAGAAGGCAGCCTGGAAAAACAGGTCGCCATCATCGAGAACTTCATCAATCAGGGCGTCAGCGCCATCCTCATTGATCCGCTCGACAAGAATGCCGTCGTCCCGGTAATCCAGAAAGCCACCGCCGCCGGCATCCCGGTCATCACGATGGGAAACAAAGTCGAGGCCGGCGACAACCATTCCACGCTTTATCCCGATTACGAGAACATGGGTATGGTGGCCCGGGCCATCGGCACGAGCCTGGGTGGACAGGGACAGGTCGCCCTGCTGGTCGGATCGCGTGGAAACTTCGTTTCCGACACCCGGGAGAAGGGCTTCGTCGATACGATGGAGAAAGAATTCCCCGACATCGAGGTCGTCGGAATCCTGCCGACCGACTGGGATGCGGCGAAGGCGACCAATGCGGCGCAAACCTGGCTGACCACCTATCCGGAGTTGAGCGCAATCGCCTGCATTTCAGACAGCCTCTGCCTCGCGGCGGACTCGGTCGCCAACGCGCTCGGCTCCGAGCTGATCTACGGCGGGTATGATGGCGATGCCGAGATGAAGGAACTGATCGACAGCGGCAAGATGGTGATGGACGTTCTGACCGGCGCCTATCGCGTCGGCTATTGGAATATCGCCGTCGCCGCGCGCCTAGCCGACGATCAGGACCTGCCGAAAGACCTCTACATGCCGACCTATTTCGTCACGTCGGACGAGACGGCGGAGAAGCTGAAGGCGGCGGGCATGGAGTTCGACTACATCGATACCGAGCGTCAGGCAGCCGAAGCGCAGAACTATACGGAGCAGCTCGGACCGACGCTGCCCGCTTCGGCCATGACAGTGTCGCAGTAGCCGACACAAGGGCCGGCGCCCATGCACGGCGCCGGCCCCTGCGATTTCGAATGAAGCCGCTGCACGTGCCCCGGCAGGGGCAAGTCCATGCGTTCGATGGAGGATGCCGCATGCTCCAAGACCGGATCAAATCTCTGCTCGGGCACAACGAACCGGTACTTCTGGTCGTGCTCGGCTTAGCTATAGCAGTGTTCGGCTGGATCGACCCACGCTTCCTGTCGACCGGCAATTTCATCAGTATTCTGCAGCAGAGCGCCGTTATCGCCATCGTCGCCTATGCCATGACGGCCGTCATCATTTCACGCGGCATCGACATTTCGGTTGGAAGCACTCTGGCTTTCGCCGGCGTCGCCGCAGGGCTCGTCCATACCGCGACGGGCTCGGCCGCACTTACCATGATCGCAGCGATCGCAGCCGGCGCCGCGATAGGCCTTCTCAACGGCATGCTCATCGGCGCTGCGGGTATCTCGCCCTTCATCGCGACGCTGGCAACCATGGCCTTCGCCCGTGGACTGTCACTCAGCCTTTCCGGCGCATCGAGCGTTCCCATCGACGACCCGGCGGTCCTGTATGCGGGCCGCGCCATGCTTGGGCCGCTTCCCGTTTCCGTGCTCATCGCGGCGACGCTCCTTGTCGCATGGTGGTTCGTGCTGAAGCGGACCGTCTACGGCCGCTGGATCTACGCGGTCGGCGGCAATATGGAGGCGGCCCGCGCCTCGCTTGTGCCGGTCGAGCGCGTCCGCATCTCCGTCTACCTTGTCGCCGGCGCGACGGCCGGCCTTGGCGCCATTCTGACCATCGGTCGGCTTGGCTCGGCCCAGCCGCTGGCCGGCACGGGTCTGGAGTTCACAGCCATCACCGCCGCCATCATAGGCGGCACCAAGCTTTCGGGTGGTAAAGGTTCGGTCTGGGGCACCGCCGTCGGCGCCCTGCTGCTCGGAGTCATCAACACCGGCCTGTCCTTCCTCCAGGTGCCGCAGATCATCATCTATTACGTGACGGGCGCGCTCATCATAATCGCCGTTCTGGCGAGTCGGATGGACAGCCTGTCGCGGCTGCTGCGAGGCGCCGGAGGCAGGCGCCGCAAGGCTGCCAGACGGACGGCGGCGCCAGCCATCGAGGCGGCCTCACGGTCGATTGCCCTGGATGGACTCGGCAAGTCCTTTCCCGGCGTTCGAGCTCTCGACGGCGTCTCCTTCACTGTCACAGCCGGGGAAGTGGTCGCCCTGGCGGGCGAAAACGGAGCCGGAAAGTCCACACTCGTCAAATGCATCGCCGGGTTCCACAAGCCGGATGAAGGGTGCTTGCTGTTGGACGGAAAGCCAGTCCATTTCGACTCTCCGGACGACGCCAAAGGCATCAGCGTCATCCACCAGCATTTCAGTCTCGCGCCGGACCTGACGGTGGCCGAGAACATGTTCATCGGGCGCGAACCCCGCAACGCGCTCGGCTTTCTGTCGCGGCGGACCATGCAACAGCAGGCGCGCGCGACCATGGACATGCTGGACCTCGACATCGATGTCGACGCGGAAGTACGCAGCCTGACAATCGGCCGCCAGCAGATGGTGGAAATCGCCCGCGCGGTTCTTTCGGACGCCTGGTTCATGGTGATGGACGAGCCGACAAGCGCCCTGTCCAACCGCGAACGCGACCAGCTCTATGCCCTCATAGCCAAGCTGCGCGCCCGCGGAACCGGTATTCTCTACATCTCTCACAAGATGGAAGAAATATTCACCCAGTGCGACCGGGTCGTCGTCCTGCGCGACGGCCGGTTCATCGGGGAGCGCCGGATTGCCGAGACCTCCGAGGCGGAGATCGTCGCCATGATGGTCGGGCGGGAGGTCGGGGACATATTTCCCTATCTCGATGCGCCATTGGGCGAAACGGCGATCGAAATCGCGGAACTGTCCGATGGCAGGCTGCTGAAGTCCGCCTCGCTAAGCGTACGGTGCGGCGAGATCGTCGCCCTTGCCGGGCTGATGGGTAGCGGGCGCTCAGAAGTCTTGCGCCTTATCGCAGGGCTCGGCGTGCCGAAAGGCGGCACGCTCGACATCTTCGGGAAGCGCCAAACCGGCGGCAGCCTCAAGGCGGCCAACGGGGCAGGCATCGTCTATGTCCCGGAAGACCGGCACCTCGAGGGCTTCGTCGGAACCATGTCCGTTCGCGATAATCTTTCGCTGGCGTGGATACGGGTCAATAGCCGATTCGGCATCCTGTCCGGACGACGCATCGCTGCACTGACGCACGATCTGGTGGCCTCGCTGGGCGTTCGACCCGCCCAGCCGGACAAGCCCACCGTCGAACTGTCGGGCGGCAATCAGCAGAAAGTGGTGATCGGCAAATGGCTCGCCACCCGGCCTCGCGTCATTCTTCTCGACGAGCCGACGCGCGGCGTCGACGTCGGCGCCAAGTCGGACCTGCACCGCCTTATCGCCGGCCTGAAGCAGCAAGGTGCGGCTATCCTCATGGTGTCCTCCGAGTTGCCCGAGGTGCTTGGGGTCGCCGACCGCATCGTAGTCATGTGCGAGGGACGCTCGGTTGGAGAACTTGCACGTGGCGCCACCGAAGAAGACGTCATGACCCTCGCCTTCGGCGACCGTCGGCAGGGCGTCGCCACGCCCGACCGACCGGCAATTTTCGATTTGCGCACGGCAGAAGGCTGATCTGACATGGTCTCGACACGCAATCTCCGCCGACGACGGATTCTCGATTTTTCGCCCCTCATCCTGCTCGTTGCGCTTACCGCCATCTTTGCGGTGGTGGACCCGCGCGTCGTCTCCGGACCCAGCCTCATCAACATCGTGGCACAGGCGACGCCAATCGCGGTTCTGGCGCTCGGGGCACTCATCGTACTTTTGACGGGAGGCATCGACCTTGCAGCCGGTGTCGGCGTCGCTTTCTGTGCAGTGCTGATCGCCAGCCTCGTGGATGGCGGCGCGGGGCTGCCGCTGGCCATGCTCGCTGGTGCGACGGCCATGCTGGCCGTAGGCCTAGCCAACGGCATCCTGATCTCCGTCTTCCATATTCCACCCTTTGTCACGACACTTGCCGCGATGGTGATCCTGCAGGGAGCAACTCTGGCAGTCGCATCCAAGGGGGTCCTGATGCTGAGCGACCCGACCTTGCGCCTCATCGGAATCGAACGCACGTTCGGCATCCCGAATATCATCTTCCTGACTGCCGCGATCGTTACCGGAGCGGCGATCCTGATGCGTTTTACACGGTTCGGCCTGCGCACCTACGCGCTCGGCTCCGACCCCGCGGCGGCGGGCCTGGCGGGCGTTCCGATCCTGCGCCACACCGTCCTCGTCTATGTAGCGTCCGGGTTTTTCGTCTTTCTGGCCGCCGTCGTGATGATCGCGCGCGTACCGGTCGTGACCCCCAATATCGGCGGCACCTCGCTGTTGCTCGACGCCATCGCCGCCACGGTTCTTGGCGGCACAAGCGTTTTCGGCGGCAGGGGAACGGTATGGGGAACCGTCGTCGGAGCGCTGATCGTCAGCCTGCTTACCACGGCGTTGCGGGTCTTCGGGACGGATCCTTCCAGCATCGAACTCTACAAAGGAGCCATCATCATAGCCGCCCTTCTTGCCGATACGGGCATGACCTACGCCAAAGCGCGTCTGATGGAGGCAAGCCGATGAAGAACCTCTTCGCCGCCATGACATCCCCGGAAGCCGGCATCCTAGCCACCGCAGGCGTCCAGCGGCCGATCGCCGTTCTGCCCACCGGCGCGGTCGAGCAGCATGGGCCGCATCTGCCACTGGGCCTGGACATCTGGCTTGCCTGCGCGGTCGCCCGCAGTGCGGCCGAGGGACAGGCCGGCATCCGCGTCTGCGAATCCCTTCCCTATGGTTCGTCGCAGCATCATCGGGCATTTCCCGGAACGATGAGCCTGAGCCCGGCGACGTTCATCGCCGTACTGGCCGAGCTATGCTCTGGACTATGGCAGGACGGGTACCTGCCCGTCATCCTCAACGGCCATGGCGGAAACCGGGCGGCCATCCAGGTCGCCATCACGACACTCGGCGCTTCGGGCGTCGTCTCTGCGGGCTTTTCCTATTTCGACCTCATCGTCGATGTCGCCGCGCGTGTGCTGCCAGATCATGCGGGCGGCACCGGTCATGCTTGCGCACTCGAGACGGCCCTGATGATGCATGTGATGCCGGATGCGGTGCGTGCAGACCGGATTCCGGCGGGAAGCACGCCGCCGGCCTGGCCCGATCCGCACTTGTTTTCCGGAGCGGCTGTCTCCGTTTGGCGGCCCTTCGAGACGATCCGGTCGAACGGCGTCATTGGTACGCCGTCGGACGCTACGCCCGCAGCGGGCGCGGAGCTGTTCCAGGCAGCAGTTACGCGGAGCCGGGACACATTGTTGAAAATCCAGTCGCATTACGGCCAGAGGAGCCAGCCATGACGGTTCACTTCCAATCCTTTCGTGACGGGCCGCATTTGCGCGGCATGCCGATCGTCGATCAACCGTCCGAGGGGCTGCGCCTCGGGGTCAACCGCATCGGCGCCGAATGGCGACCCGGCTCGTCCGGGCGCTTCCTGCGGATCGACAGCCCATCGACCGGCGAGGAACTCGGCTACCTCGCCTTGTCGACGCGCGCGGATGTCGCGGACGCCGTCTCGGCCGCGCATGCAGCGCGGGACACCATTGCCGGCATGGGTGTGTTCCAGCGGGCAGAACTGTGCATGCGTATTGCCGATGCTATCGAGGCGCGGTGCGACGATCTCGCCCGTCTTGTATGCCTGGAGCAGGGCAAGCCCTTCCATAGCGAGGCCAAGGCGGAAGTCGCCGGGGCGGCCCTCGGTTTCCGCAATGCAGCCGAGCAGATGAAATGGCTGGAAACGGCGGTATTTCCGGTTGCAGATGCCGGCAAACGCGCCTTCAGCTTTCTGCAACCCAAGGGCGTGCTTGCAATCATCACGCCGTGGAATTTCCCGCTGGCGCTGCCTTGCCTCTATTATCTCGGCCCCGCCGTCGCCACAGGCAACGCCGTGGTCTGGGTTCCTGCGCCGACGACATCCCTGATTGCCGTGGCCCTCATGGAGTGCCTTATCGAGGCCGGCTTGCCAGACGGCGTCATCAACCTTGTACTCGGCGATGGCGCCGAGGTGGGCGACGAGGCGGTGGTCCACCCCGGCACCCACGCCATCGGCTTTACGGGCAGTTCCGCAACGGGAGCGATCATTGCCCGACGTGGCGCAGGAAAGCCCCTGCTGCTCGAGATGGGCGGCAACGGTCCCACGATCGTCCTCGCCGATGCCGACGTGGACCGGGCCGCAGCGCTGGTAGGGGCCGGCTGCTTTGCCAATGCCGGCCAGATCTGCACCGCAACGGAGCGCATCCTGGTGCATAGCTCGGTCCATGACCGCTTCGTCGAGGGACTCCTCCGCGTCGCCGAGACGGTCCGCATGGGTGACCCATTCGACCCCGCGACCACGATGGGCCCGGTCAACAATGCCATGGCGCTCGACAAGATGATGGAGCACATGGAAGACGCCATTGCCCGCGAGGCGCGGATCGTCCGGGGTGGTGGTATCGCACCCGGTATGGCGACGAACCTCTACATAGAGCCGACAATCGTCACTGGCCTTACCCGCGACAGCCTTCTCAATCGGGAAGAAACGTTCGGACCGGTTGCGCCCGTCTTGTCTTTCGACACGGACGCCGAAGCGCTGGACCTCGCCGCATCGAGCCCCTACGGCCTCAGCGCGGCCGTATTCACCCAATCGATCGACAACGCTTTCTTCTACACCGAACGGCTGCGCGTCGGAATCGTGAACGTCAATGAAAAGAGCTGCTACTGGGAGCCGCACATTCCGGCAGGCGGCGCCGCCGGCACCAATAGCGGGCTTGGCCGAACCGGTGGTCGCCATACGCTGATGGAGATGTGCGACCTCAAGACAATGACCATCACCCTAGCTGCTCGCTGAGCAGCCGGATCTCTGGCCGCATCTCACGCTGCCACCATGAAAGGAAATACGACATGACCATCATCAGGCACGGTATCGGCGAAGGTCGCGGATCGGGCGGGCGTACCCTGCCCTTCGCGAAAGCGGTCGAGGCCGGCGGCTGGTTGCATGTTTCGGGTCAGACGCCGATGCGTGATGGAGAAATCGTCGGTAACGGCATCGTCGAGCAGGCCAGGATCGCGATCGACAACATGCTCGCCATCGTCCGCGACGCCGGCTACGACGTTTCCGATGTCGTCCGCGTCGGCGTATGGCTCGACGATCCTCGCGATTTCTGGAGCTTCAACCGGGTGTTCGAAGGTTACTTCGCCGACAATCCGCCGGCCCGTTGCTGCGTGGAATCGCGCATGGTGGTGGACTGCAAGGTCGAGGTCGACTGCATCGCCTACAAGGCCCCCTGACCGACGCTTGACGTCGAATGGCCCCGGCCGGGCGGCCGGGGTTCCTGCCCCGCGTCTCCCTCCATGTCCTTCAGGTGCGTGCCATGAGCGCTTCCAGCTCCCCCAATGTGGATTACCTCATCGTCGGCGGCGGTTCGGCCGGCTGTGTCCTGGCCGCGCGTCTATCCGAAGACCCTGCCTTGCGGGTCTTGCTTCTGGAAGCGGGTTTCGATGCCGCGCGCCCGGAAGACTATCCCGAGCTTGCCAGCCCCTATCCAGGCATTGCCTACTCCAACCCGCGCTATACCTGGCCGGGGCTGAGCGCCCGGCTGCCCTATTCGGGGTCCAACCGGCCTGACGGCAAGGCGACACGCTACGAACAGGCCCGCCTTCTCGGCGGCGGCTCGGCCATCAACGGCATCGGAGCCAATCGCGGCTCGCCCGACGATTACGACGAGTGGGAGCGGATGGGCGTGACCGGATGGTCGTGGGACAGCTGCCTGCCATATTTCCGTAAGCTGGAACGCGATCTCGATTTCGATGGCGCCTTACACGGTCGGGACGGCCCATTCCCCATCCGCCGACGGGGGGACGTGCTGTGGACGCCATTCACGCGCGCCATGCTGGCCATCTGCGCGCAACGGGGCATCCCCTTTCTGCCGGACCAGAACGGCGACTGGGAAGACGGCATCTTCGAGATGGCGGTCAACATGGACGAGAAGGCGCGCCGCGTCAGTACGGCCTGGGCCTATCTGACCCCGGAGGTTCGACGGCGACGCAACCTGGAAATCCGGACCGACACGACCGTGTCACGTGTCCTGATCGCCGATGGCCGTGCCACCGGCGTCGAAATACGGCGGCAGGACGGATGGGAGAGGCTGGAGGCGGCCAATATCGTCCTGTCTGCCGGCGCATTGGCGACGCCGGCCCTTCTGATGCGCTCCGGCGTCGGCCCCGCCAGCCATCTGGCGGATTGCGGCATCACGGTGCAGAAAGATCTGCCGGGAGTGGGGCAGAATCTGATGGAGCACCCGTCGTCGGGACTGGTGCCGTGGCTGAAGCCGGCGGCCCGGCAGCGCGGGCCGCTCGATTATCACATCCCGATCGGCTACCGGTTCTCGTCCGGCGTCGAGGGATGCCCCGCGGGCGACATGCACATGAATTTCGTAACCCGCGCGGCCTGGCATCCGATCGGCGGGCAGCTCGGATCGCTGTTCTTCTGGGTGAACAAGTCCTATTCGCGCGGGCAACTGCTTCTCGATCCGGCCGCGCCGGACGGCCCGCCAAGGATAGATTTTCGGATGCTGTCGGATCGGCGCGATCTCGTGCGTCTCGCCGACGCATTCGAGAGGGCCGTGGGACTGGCGACCGACCCGGGCCTCGCTGCGGTCGTGGATAGTATCCACGCGGGCGGCATGTCGGAAATGGGCAAGCGCTTTTCCCGGCGCACCCGCTTCGGTGCGCTGATCACGGG
Organism: Aureimonas sp. OT7; assembly: GCF_014844055.1. Classification (NCBI taxonomy): domain Bacteria; kingdom Pseudomonadati; phylum Pseudomonadota; class Alphaproteobacteria; order Hyphomicrobiales; family Aurantimonadaceae; genus Aureimonas; species Aureimonas sp. OT7. Next base: position 645,226 of record NZ_CP062167.1, on the reverse strand, counting down.
TGCGGCTGCCATAGGGCTGGATGGCATAGGCAGCAGGCTGCGCGACAAGGCGTTTCCGCTGATGCTCTCGAACTTCGATGATCCACGGCGCCTCGCCGGCGACCGTGAAGCCCTGGAGAATTACATCGCCGAGACGGTCGGCGGTGTCTGGCATCCTTCCGGCACATGCCGTATGGGAGGTACCGGAGACCGTTTGGCCGTCACCGATCCTGGCGGAGAGGTCCGCGGACTCACCGGGCTGTACATTTGCGACGCATCTCTGATGCCCACCATTCCCTGCGCCAATACCAACCTGCCGACGATCATGATCGCCGAGAAGATCGCCGACGGGCTTCGGCGGGCTTGAGCGGCACCGGGGGTCAACCCGAGCCGCGCTCCATCAAAGTGACGGGGAAAAGCACGGTGCGTTGCAGTGGCTCGTTACCGGCCAGCCGCGTCACCAACGCCTCGCCCGCCACGCGTCCGATGCCCGCCGCATCGACCGAAACCGTCGTAATACCCGGTGGAACCTCGGCCAGGACGTCGCTGTCGCCAAATCCGACGATGGCGAGATCCTCCGGCACGCGCAGGCCCCGCTCCCGCGCCGCCAGCATCGCGCCAAAGGCAATCAGGTCGTTGGCGCAAAACAGGGCGCGGATGGCCGGATGCCGATCCACGATCTCGTTGAGCGCCGCGCGCCCGTCGGCGATGGAATGAACGTTGGCAACCGTGACCGCCCCATGCATCCTAAGTCCGGAGGCCGCGCAGAAGCTTTCGAATGCGTTCCGGCGGATCGTGCCGCGACCGCTGTTGCGGCCGATGAAGCCAACATCGCCGTAGCCCTGTCCTGCCATGTGCCGTACCGCCAGGGCGACGCCGTCGGTATTCGAGAAGCCGACCAGCATGTCGATGGGATCGGCGGCATAGGCCCAGCTTTCGACGATTGGGATATCCAGCTGTCGCAAGAAACTGCGGTTCGCCTCCAGTTCCATGACGCCTGTTATGAAGGCGGCTGCGGGTCGCATGTCCATGACGGCAGGTATGAGCGAGCTTTCACGCGCATAAGAGTAGGATGTCCGTCCCATGACGACCTGGTAGCCGGCCGCCTCAAGCACCTTGGTGCAGGCTTCCGCCGCCATGGTGTATTGCTGGCTGGCGATGCTGGACAGGAATAGCGCCACGAGATTGGATCGGCCGCTCTTCAGGGCACGCGCGTGCGGGTTTGAGGCGTATCCTGTCCGCGCCACCGCATCGAGGATCCGTTCGCGGCGTGGCTTGGACACCATCTCGGGGCTGCGGAGCGCGCGGGAAACGGTGATGGGGGACACGCCGGCAAGCCGCGCGACTTCCTCGATCCGGACTTTTGGCCCCGGTGTCCCTCCCCCAGCGTCGGCATCCGCCGTGCCGACGACGCGTTCGACAGGGTCCTGCGTGGCATTGACCACGCCCTCAGGCCATTCCGACGTTCCGTTCGTCATGCTCTGTATCATACGGCACCGCCACCTGAACCAGGCAATCCCCCGATTGCGACATCGCATGGAGACGCTGCGACAGGACGACTCCGGCAACGCCGAAGGTCAACACCTGTTCGGCCTCCTCGGGCCTGTTGAAATCATGGTAGTATCCGGCTACTTGGCCCCTTTCGACCGTATCGCCGGGAAGTTGCGCCGGCTCGAACCAGCCGGGGCGCGTGGCATAGATGGCCTGCGCATGGCTGGTCAACCGTAAAAGTCGGGTCTTAGCGCGCAGGACCGTCTTTGACAGGACCGGCTCCGCGACCACGCCCGTCGCTAGAAGCAGGTTGTCGATTGCCGAACGGGTAGCAGCCATCGTTTCCGGCGTCACGGTGCCGCCGCCGCCGAATTCACCGCTGAGGCCGATGGCGCCTGCCCGCGCCGCCGCCGCCATGGAGGTCGGCGCATCCGCGCCGTTCTCGGCGATGAAGCCATAAGGCATTCCGAGCGACAGCATCAGTTGCAGCATGCGGCGGTAATGGGCCTCGTCTCCCTGTCGCTCGATCAGCGATGTCGGCAGGTGTGCCATGCTGGTACCGCCCGAATGCAGATCCAGCACGACATCATGGGCCGGCATCAGCACATGCTCCAGAAAATGCGCCAGCCGCCCGGTCGGCGTACCTGCGGGGTCCCCCGGAAAGGCCCGGTTGAGATTGCCGTCGTCGAGCGGCGAGCGGCGGCGTCCGGCAAGAACAGCCGGTGCATTCAGCATCGGCAGGATGGTGATCTCCCCTTGAATCGACGCCGTATCCAGTTGGCGCGCAAGCTGGAACAGGGCGATGTTGCCTTCGTATTCGTCGCCATGATTGCCTGCCATCAGCAGAAGGCGCGGACCACTGCCCCGCCGCAGCCGAATGATGGGTATCTTGATCTGATAGTAGGGCGAGCGGTCTACCGACCACGGAATGCTGAGCCAAGATTGATGGCGACCTTCGGCGAGAAGATCGACGTCACTGAAGATGCCGGTATGCAACGGATTGGTCCTCGTGGGCCGGGCGGGACGCCGGCGATCGGTTGTCCCCCTGATGGCGGCGAAGCGCCGGGGCCCGGCCCCGGCGCACGCCCCTAGAGGGCGGGAAGCGACTCCTGCGGTTCCTTGAACCACTTTTCCTGCAAGGCCGGCAGGCGCCCGTTGAGCTTGTTGGCGAAGACGAAGGTGTTCACCCATTGCAACAGATTGTGCTCGCCCATCGGCACGCCGACATGGGCGGGCGACTGGCGGATGGTGAACTTGAGGCCGATGTCGGCATCCGGATGGTCGTTCTGGGCATTGACGACGATCGCGCTGTTCTCCGCAAACATTTGGGCCTGGCCAGCCAGATAGGCCGCGATCGTGGACGGTACGTCCTCGAACCGCGCAAGGCTGGCGCCCTGTGCGTTGTCGGTCAGCCACAGGTCCAGGGTCGTTCCGCGCGCAACCGCGATCTGGCGGCCGTCGAGACCCGAGACATCGTCCATCGGCTCGATGCTGGCCGGGCCGTAGACGCCTAGTTGAACGGCGGCGTAGGGCTGCGAGAACATCACCTGCTGGGCGCGCTCGGACGTGGCACCGATCGCCGAGATGAGAAGATCCACCTGACCCGCCAAGAGGCTTGGAATGCGGTTCGTTCCCGTCAACTGCACGAGTTCGAGATCGACGCCGAGTTCTTCGGCCAGAAGCCCGGCCACCTCGACATCCAGTCCCGTCGGCGTGCCCGGCGCATCGTTGAAGCCCCAAGGTGGAACGTCCAGCAGGACACCGACCCGTACCGTTCCGGCATTCAGGATATCCTGCAGCTTGTCGGCCCGTGCGTCCACGGGCGACGACAGGATGGCGAAACTGGCCGCAGCGGCCAGGAATGCAGTGATGACACGCATTGTCATACCTTTCGGTAGGGTTACATCAATGCCGGGTCGAGCCGATAAAGGCCTTGAGCTCGGCTGTGCGAGGGTTGGCGAAAATCTGTTCGGGCGGACCCTCTTCCCAGATTTCGCCCTGGTGCATGAAGACGATCTTGCTCGCGACATTGCGGGCAAACCCCATTTCATGCGTCACGAGGATCATGGTCATTCCCTGTCGGGCCATGTCCTCCATGACCTTCAGCACCTCGCCGACCAGTTCCGGGTCGAGGGCCGACGTCACTTCGTCGAAAAGCATCAGGTGCGGGGCCATCGCCAGACACCGCGCGATGGCGACACGCTGCTGCTGGCCGCCCGACAACTGCTCGGGATATGAGTCGATCTTGTCTTCCAGGCCGACCTTGCGAAGGCACTCGAGCGCTAGGTCGCGAGCCGACCTTCGACTGACGCGCCCCGTCAGCGTGGGCGCCAGCGTGACGTTGCGCTCGACCTTGAGATGCGGAAACAGGTTGAATGCCTGGAAAACGATGCCGACGCGCTGGCGCATTTCCTTGAGGCCCTTCATGCCGGCCGAAACGGCCTGGCCCTCGACTGTGATATCTCCACCGTCGACATCCTCGAGGGCGTTTATGCAGCGCAGAAGCGTCGATTTGCCCGACCCGGAGCGACCGATCAGCGTAACGATCTCACCTTCTTGTACGGTCAGGTTGATGTTCTTCAGTACTTCGAGCTTGCCGAAGGACTTTCGGACATTGCGGATTTCAACGAGCGCCATTGAGGCGGGCCTCCAGGTTGCGTGACAGCAGCGTCAGGGGGAAGCAGATGGCGAAGTAGATCGCCGCGACGACGGAATAGACGAGCAAAGGCTGGAAGGTGGCTGCGCTTGCCAGCTGGCCCGCCCTGGTCAGTTCGATGAAGCCGACCACTGCCGCCAGCGAAGTTCCCTTGATGAGCTGCACGAGAAATCCCACCGTGGCCGGAAGGGCCACCTTCATCGCCTGGGGCGCGATGACATGGCGAAATTGCTGCCAGCGGCTGATGCCCAGCGAGGCGGCAGCCTCCCATTGGGTCTGCTTGACCGCCTCGATACCGCCGCGCCAGATCTCTCCGAGGAAGACGGCGGTATAGATGGTGAAGGCAATGGTGACTGCCGCGAGCGCCGGTATCTGGACGCCGAGAAAGACGGGCAGTCCGAAATAGAAGAACATCAGCAGCGCGAGCAGCGGCACGCCCTGCACCACCTGCAGGAACAGGGCCGTCAGCCAGCGGGGTACGGCGGCCCGCGCGGTGCGTAGGAGCGCGAACAGAAGGGCGAGCGGGCTGCCGAAGGCCAGTGCCAGGAGCACCAGCAGCACAGTGTACTGAAGCGCGGTCGTTAGGGCGATCACATCGATCGTGGAGAAGCTGCGCATGGTGAGACTCCGTCAGCGGCGCGTGGGCCAGCGGAAGGCGAGCCTTCCCAATGCGGCAAAAAAGACGCGGAACACCGACACCGTGACGATGTAGATTGCCGCGACCACGGCGTAGACCTCGAAGCTGCGGAATGTTCGGCTGTCGATCACGCCCGCCGTGTGGAACAATTCCTCGGTCGATATCTGCGATGCGATGGATGTTCCGAGCAGCAGCAGCACGAATTGGCTCGTGAGAGAGGGGTAGATGTTGCGCAACGCCGGGGCGGCGACCACATGCAGAAACACCTGCGGCGCACTGAGGCCGAGGCAGTGGCCGGCCTCTACCTGTGCCTTCGGGACCGAATCGAGACCGGATCGGATGATCTCGGCCGCATAGGCCCCGAAATAGAGGCTAAGGGCGATCGACGCCGCCTCGAACGGCGGCAGCCGGACGCCCATGCCCGGAAAAACGAAGAAGACGATGAAGATCTGAATGATCGGCGGCGTGTTCCGAATGATCTCGATATAGCCGCGGATCAGGAAACAAAGCGGCGCTGGCGCACGCCTCAGTGCCAGAGCGCAGGCAAGGCCGAGCAACAGGCCGAAGACCGCGGCGATCACGGTCAATTGCAAGGTCGTGATCAACCCTTCCAGCAGCGCATCCTCATAGCGCCAGAGCGGGCGGAAATTGAGGTTTCCCATTGCGATCATCCGAAGAAGGTTGGCAGGACCCGGCGAACCGCCCCGGCATCGTCCAGCACGAAGATGTGAGACCAGCGATCGAGAGCGGTGCAGGGATGCGACAGTCCGAAGGCAAGGATGTCTCCCACCGCGACATCACTGCCGGGGGATAGCGCCACGAAAGCATGCTGGTCGTTAAGGCGTACGAGCCGCGAGTTCTGTGGCAGCGACAGGGATCGGCCACCGCGATAGAGGCCGACGGGAAGCGGCAAACCTTGGTCGAACGAGATATCGCGCATTCCCAGTCCGCAGATCGCCAGGTCCGCCTCCGGCCTTGACAGAACTTCGGCGAAGACGCGCAACGACGGCGTGAAAGAGGCTGAAGCCGATGCCCCTGGGCTGAATCCGCCTCTCTCGTCCATTGCCGCCAAAGCGCGCGCGTAAATTCCATGATCATGGAAGAAGATAGCGCCGCTACGCAGCAGCAGCGTGCAAGCACCATCGGCTGCGCAGACCGGGCCGAGAACGGCGATAACACGGTCGAAGAACGCGGACCCCCCGGCGCTCAGCACCAACTGCTGTCCCGGATTACGAGCGCGGACGTCGCCGAGGACCTCCCCGGCCAGACGACAAAGATCGTCGACCCGCAGAAGCGTTTCCGCCGCGTCGGCCGTGACGGCAGCACCTTCATAGGTGGCGACGCCACCGAGCGCGAGCCCTTTGGAGTCGGCCACCGCGTCGATGACGGTGCGAGCGGCATCGCGACTGCGCGCGCCGGCGCGGCCGGTTCCGACCTCGATAAGACACGCAAGTGTTCGCTCCGCTGCGAGCGCGGCCGCAGCTGCAGCGCAGACGGCCGCCGGGCTGTCGACAAAGACCGAGATTTCGCAATCTGGATAGCGCCGAAGAAGCTCTCCGAGCCGCCGGCCGGCCGCTTCCCCTCCAATCTCATTGGCCAGAAGTAGCTTCCGAAAGCCCGCCGCCAGCATGACGGCGGCCTGACGTCCATCCGCCACCGTCAAGCCATCCGCACCGGCCGCGACCAGCTTGGCGGCAAGTGCGGGGCTCATCGGCGTCTTGGCATGTGGCGCGATCCTCGCGCCTACCCCACGCACATAGTTCATCATCGCGGTGGTGTTGGCATCGAAGGCGCCGGCATCAAGTGTCAGGATCGGCAATCCCGTCTCGCCATGGGCGGGTCTCAGCCCCAACGCGCAAAAGCCGTCGACAGAAATGTCCGGCAGGTCCAGCGGAACGCCTCGGGTCTGCGGATCAAGTCGGGTTGGAGAATGGCTCTTCGACATTGCGGCATCTCGGACAAAGGCATGGCTGGAGAGCAGGCGGAACAAGCCTGGAGACGCCGTTCCATCCCCGCGCCCAAACGACGACGTTGGATTTTGACAACGTTATCATTTTTGTGACGACTCGCAATGCCCTGTTTGTTCAAAGATGTATTTGCGAGGTCGAGAGGGACTTGCGTCCCTTACCGGCGGCTTTTTCGCCGCCCATAGTCCGCCGCGCCAACCAGTCCACCGTCAGCGCCGAGTTCCGCTGCGCGCAGGTCGGGGCGAAGACGCGCCGGCGCATCCTCGAGAAAGGTTTCCAGACTTGCGCGAAACCTTGGCAGCAGGCCGATGCCGCCCCCGAGAACCACCGTTTCGGGATCGAGCAGAAGTTGCAGATCGACGAGCGCCGTGGCCATTGCCCGCGTGGCATCGTCGATGATTCTAAGCGCCCATTCATCACCGACATCGGCGGCGGCGAACACGAGCCGGCTGTCAGCCTCTCTGCCTGAAGCAAAGGCTGCCGATGCGACTGCAAACCCGGAGGCACGATCTTCGAGGCGTGAACCGGCCGGCACGCCCCGCCATTGACCCAGGCTACCAGCAAATCCCCCTGCACCATGCCGCAAGCGACCATCCAGAACGACGCCTCCGCCGACACCCGAAGAAGCCGTGACGAACGCCATGTCCCGACCGCGTCCGGCGCCCCAGGCATATTCGCCCCACGCCGACGCCTGGGCATCGTTCAACGTGGCAACGGGCAAGCCAAGACGACTTTCCAGTTCTGCGCGCAATGGCGTTTGCCGTGGTATGTCGAGGGTCTCTGGATTCAGTGCCGACCATAAGCCGTTTTCGACAATCCCCGTGACGGCGCAGCCGGCATGATCGTAGCGGCCACGCCAGGCGTCAGCGAGGCCTGCGACGCCATCGAACCACTCCGCGGTGCCCACATTCGGTGGGGTCCGCACCTCCACGCGGTCCAGCAGGTCGCCGCCACGCACCAGCGCCGCCGCCGTTTTCGTACCACCGATATCGAAGGCGAGCCCGACGGATTCTTGCGATCCAGCGTCGGCGATCGCCGATGCGAACCAGTTTGTCGCATGTTCGAGGCGCGTCAGGGCCGAACCGACGCAGACCGCGCTCGCGCCGGCCTGGATCGCCCGTGCCGCAGCATGTGTGTCGTTATAGCGCCCCTCCGCGACCACCAACCCTCCAAGACGCCGACAATCGGCTACCAGACCCAAGTCCGGGCCTTCGGGGATAGGCCCGCTCGTATAGCCGGACAAGGTCGTGCCGATGATGTCGAAGCCCAGCGCCCGCGCGTTTTCGGCCTCGGCCACACATGACAGGTCGGCCATCGCGAAACGCCCTGCGCGCCGAATTTCCGAAAGAAGCTCCGCAATTGGAACCGGGCGTCGACGAGCGGTCGCATCGACGGCGATGATGTGCGCGCCGGCCTCGGCGAGATGATGCACGTCTTCTGCAAAAGGCGTGATACGGATCGGAAATTCGTCGAGATCACGCTTGACGATTCCAACGACCGGAAGCCCGCACGCCGCCACGACGGCGGCCACATTGGCAGTACCTTCGATGCGCAGGGCACGGGCGCCACCGGCCTGCGCCGCCTGCGCCATCGCAACAATGGACCTCGTGTCGTCCAAGGGGCTGCCGGGTACTGGCTGGCATGAAACGATCAGCCCCCCTTGGATCGATTCCAGAACCTTCAATTTTTACGTTCCTTCATGAAGCGCCAATCGGAGCCGAGCTTGGACAACATCGCGAGCTATCGCAAACTCGATGTTGAGCTTAGTGGCTTACCGGGCGGTGCGACCGAGCGGGCGACTCCAAAACAAAACGTATGTCTTTATGTAGAATACATCCGAACTTTATGTAACCGCTACTCAGCTCTTGACCCCGGCTAAACAACACTGATGACCCCGCCAAGGCATGAAGCCCTTCCAGAGGTCAGTTTGATATGTTCGCCGAGGTCGGCTCGACGGCACGAGCTGTTATAAGTGCTATATCGACGGCACGAGAGCATAGGCCAGTTACGATCCCTAATTGATGCATTATCCGCCGAGGTCGAAGCGCGATGGGCGAACCTGCAAGATGGTCGACGATCTCTCACAGAACGTGAAGCGTAGGCTATAGCACGAACCGCGTACGACAGATGGCTCGCGCGGCCTCTGGAAGAGCCCAGTGAGCAATTCGCATGGACGCCCCGACAGCATCGCTATCTCTGGCGTCAATCACGGCCAGACCGCGAGCAGCCTGACGGGAACCTTATCGGTCGACAACCACCTTGTCTGCGCCATGGCCAGCCATGTCAGTTGATCGCAGTCACCGGCCGGGCCCGCAAGGCGCTACCTTTGTTGAATGGCTCATCGCCTTGATCTGGTCGATGAACGCCATCCACCGCAGCCGTGGACCCGTCGTCAATGGCGGGGGGTCCTGCCTCAACCTGTTTGCCGATCATGCCCCGCCTCAGGTTGGCAACAGGCGACTTGACCGGCAGAGCCGCAGATGCCGCGAGCGGCATCACCATCGAGGCCCTCGCCGGCGGCCTGGAGCGGTTGGCGCAATCCGATTAGAGCGAATGTCGGCCTTCGGACGCAAATTAATATCCGACCAATCATAGGAGTTGCATTGGCAACAACTCTTTACGATAGTCGGAGCGATTTGGAGGACAGAATGACCGGCAAGGCAAGACGCAGCGCTCTGTATGTTCCCGCTTCTAACGAACGCGCGATAACTAAAATCGGATCTCTGGCATGCGACATCGTCATTCTGGACCTTGAGGATGCTGTAGCGCCCGATCGTAAGTCGTTTGCCCGGACAAACGCTGTCGCCGCATACAGGTCGATTTCGGAAAGGGGCGGCGAAGCGCACATTCGGATTAACGCCATAGACAGCGCGGAGTTCGAACAGGACGTGCTGGCCCTTCGTCAGACGACCGCACCGGTGGTCGTACCGAAGGTTAACGGCGCTGACGACCTTCGTACTGTCGCCCGACACCTGCCTGATCGTCCGATCTGGGCAATGATCGAGACATGCTTCGGCGTGCAGAACATCGGCAATATTGCCGGCGAATCCAGAAACCTGCCTCTCGCAGGCCTCATTATCGGGGCCAACGACCTCGCAAAGGAAATGTGTTGCCGGCTCGATCGTTCACGACGCCCGATCTGGTCCGCCCTCAGCATGGCCGTCATAGCAGCCCGAGCCAACGGCCTGAATATCCTCGATGCCGTCTTCAACCGCATCGATGATCGGGAAGGCTTCGAGGCGGAATGCGCAGAAGGCGTCGAATTCGGCTTCGACGGCAAGACGTTGATCCACCCCACGCAGATTGAACCCTGCAACCGCATCTTCTCTCCCGATGCCGACGATATCGCCTGGGCCGAGCGGGTGGTGTCTGCATTTTCCAGTCCCGAGAATGCCTCGGTCAACGCATTGAACATCGACGGACGGATGGTCGAAAGGCTCCATCTCGCCGCGGCCACGCGGATCCTTTCCCGCCGATAACGGGAAACCGGAATACGCCTTGTTCACCTGTCTCATTAGTAGTAGCAATAGCAACAACTGATCAGCGGGAGGTAGATATGATTATTCGCCGAATGGTCCTGAGGCGGCTGGACCTTCCCCTGACGCGGCCATACCGGCTGGCCTACCGAACATTCGAGACCTTCGAGCCATTCATGGTGGAGATCGAGGATAAAGACGGCCGCCGTTCGGTCTCCGACGCTCATGTGTCGCCGGGCTCCAGCGCTGAAAGCCGCGACGGCGCCTGGCGCTTTTTGCAGGACCGGGCGAAAGCGGCGATCGGCCGGCCTGCCCAGGAAGCGAAAGCCGAGATCCTCGACCGTTTCGAGACAAGCAAGGTGGCAACCACCGCTTTGGTCACGGCCATCGAGATTCTGGAAGACAACCCTCATCTCCAAATCGACGACGACGTGGCGCTTCCTCTCCTTGCACCCGTCAACGCGTTGGATGCCGCTGGTATCGAGCAGGAGATGGAGAGCGGGATCGCCCGCGGCTTCGCCACCTTCAAGGTCAAGGTCGGCAAGGATGTCGCCGCCGATCTGCTTCGTGTCGAGATGATCCGCAAGGCCGTCGCCGGGCGTGCAACGCTGCGCTTGGATGCCAACCGTGCCTATAACCGGGAGGATGCGGTGGCCTTCGCCTCGGGACTGGATCCGGAAGGCATCGAACTCTTCGAGCAACCCTGCGATGCCGATGACTGGGAGGCCAACACGGCGGTTGCCGAGGCATCTCCGGTTCCTCTTATGCTGGATGAGCCGATCTGTACGCTCGCCGACATCCGACGTGCCGGCGACATCCGGAACGTTGGCTTCTGCAAGCTCAAGCTCAAACGCTTTGGCGGGGTCGACCGTTTGATTGCCGGACTGCGGGCGGTGCGGGAGAACGGCATGGAACCGGTCCTGGGCGATGGCCTCGGCAGCGAGTTGCACAACTGGCTGGAAGCCTGCGCGGCTCGCGGCGAGATCACCAATGCCGGCGAGTTCAACGGTTTCCTGAAACCGAAGGAACGCCTTCTCCGAAATCCGATGCCATTCGAAGCCGGCGAAATTCGCTTGCCACCGGGATACCGGCCCGAACTCGACGAACAAAAGATCGAGCAGGCAACGCTCGAGAAAGCCGTTTTTCAAGCCTGATACTGGAGGAAACGCAATGGCCCATGAAGCCTTGATGGCAGAACTCGATCAAAGACGCGACAAGGCGCAAGCGATGGGTGGCGAGGCCAAGCTTGCCAAACGGCGGGAGCGCGGACAACTCAATGCGATGGAACGCCTCGACGCGCTTGTCGATGAGAACACGTTCTTCGAAATGGGTTTGCTTGGTGCGTCGGCCGTCTACGAGACAGATATCGCAAGCACCCCGCGCGACGGCAAGCTGACGGGATTTGCCAGGATAAACGGTCGCGATGTCGGGGTGGTGGTGAACGATTTCACCACCAAGGGCGCTTCGACCAGCACGACCAATTCCAAGAAGATGGGATATATCCGCAAGACATGTGTCGAACGCGGCATGCCCTTCGTGCATATCGGGGAATCGACCGGTGCGCGCCTGCCCGATGCCATGGGCTCCAAGGGCATGGGCCAGTTGCTCGGCAACGATACGACGCAGTTCAAGCGCATGCGGGAAACGCCTTGGGCTGCGGCCGCGCTCGACACGTCGTTCGGCTCTTCTGCATGGATGTGCTGTTGCTCCGACTTCACCGTCATGCGCAAGGGGTCGATCATGTCGGTTTCCAGCCCGCGTCTGGTATCGATGGCCATCGGCGAAAAGGTCGACCTTGAGGAACTTGGCGGCTGGCGCCTCCACGCGGAACAGACGGGCCTCATCGACCAGTTCGTCGACACGGACGAAGAGGCCATGGCGGCCATTCGAAGCTTTCTATCGTACATGCCGTCGCACAATGGCGAACTACCGCCGGACAGCGCCGTTGCGGAAGGCTCCGGCGAGGACCAGGACAGCATTCTGGATCTCATTCCGGAAAAGCGGACACAGGTCTACGATATGAAGAAGATCATCCGGGTGATCTTCGACCGCGGAAGCTACTTCGAGATGAAGCCGCGTTTCGGAAAGTCGGCAACGGTTGGGCTTGCCCGTCTCGACGGCAAGGTCGTGGGGATCATCGCGAACAATCCCCAGGTCGGCGGCGGTGCTCTTTCAGCTGAAGCCTGCCGGAAGATCATCGAATTTACGGTGCTGTGCGACAGTTTCAACATCCCGATTATCCGCCTTATGGATACGCCAGGCTTCGTCGTCGGCACCGATGCGGAGCGCCGCGGAGCGCCCGGCCACATCATGAATTTCATGAATGCGACCTGCATGACGACGGTACCGCAGGTCACCGTTATCTGCCGGAAGGCTTATGGCCGCGCCTATGTCGCTATGGGAGGCGGCGCCCATAATGACGCGATGATCGCCTGGCCGATGGCCGAGGTTTCCTTCATGGATCCGGTCTTCGCGACGTCCATCGTCCATAACAAGACCAAGGATGATGAGGGCTTCGAGGAAGCACTCGCCCATATCCAGAAGAACCTGGAGATCTGGGACATGGCGCGGATCTTCTCTGCCCATGACGTTATCAAACCGCAGGAGACGCGATCCTATCTCGTCCGCATGCTGGATATCCAGCGCCGCAGGCGCTCGAACGGCATCGGACAACACCTGATGCGCACCTGGCCCACGAGCTACTGAGAGGTATTCGGATGAACACGCACGAACGGCGCGGCGCCGATTATCTCATCTCGATGGCACGGGCGCAGAACCGCAACTTCCTGAGTGAAGCGGACGGCAAATCCCTGCTTAACGACTACGGTGTACGAACACCCCTGTCGCTGGTCGTGGACGATGCGGCGAAAGCGAAGGAAGCATTGGCCGGAAAATCCGGGCCCTTCGTCGTCAAGGTCGTCTCACCGGATATCCTGCATAAATCCGATGCGGGCGGCGTAGCACTCGACCTTCGGGATGCGGACGCGGTCGCTGCCGCAATCGCCGATATGTCGCGCAAGGAAGCCATCGCTGCCGCGCGCGTAGAAGGCTGGCTGATCGAGGAGATGGTCCAGCCGGGGTTGGAGCTGGTCGTCGGCGGACTACGGGATGCTCAATTCGGACCGATGGTCATGGTGGGCATCGGCGGCATCTTCGTGGAAATCATTCAGGACGCGGTCTTTCGCCTTTGCCCCATCACCAGAACCGAGGCGTTGGACATGCTCGCCAGCCTCAAGGGTGCCGCTCTTCTGACCGGCGCTCGCGGACGTCAGGCCGTGGATATCGACGCGATCGTCGCGGCCATGCTGCGTATCGGCGGCGAGGACGGACTGCTGACGCAGCGGGACGACATACTGGAACTGGATATAAACCCGCTGATCGCATCGCCATCCGACGCGGTAGCGGTCGATGCCCGCGTCATCCTGACCGATCCATCCAAGGCGGAACCGCCAAGGACCGGCACGTCTCTCAGGGGAACGCCGAGCGAGGAGTTTCGGCCTCTCTTCGAACCGGCGACAGTGGCTGTCCTTGGCGCGTCCACCAAGGATGTCGCCATAGCCAACACATTCATACGGCGCATGAAGGCGTTCGGCTTCAGCGGCGAGATTTATCCGATCCACCCGCACGCCGAGCAGATCGAGGGCTTGGCGGCCTATCCTTCCCTTGGACAAACCCCGCGTCCCGTCGACTATGCCTATGTCGCGATCGGAGCGGGGCGTATTCCCGACGCGTTGCTGGCGGCCGAAGGAAACTGCAGGATCGCCCAGGTCATTTCGTCCGGCTTCGGTGAGATCGACGAAGGCCGGGAACTGGAAAACGAACTTCTCGTCAAGGCGCGGCAAGGCGGCGTCCGGGTGCTGGGTCCCAATTGCCTTGGTACATACTCGCCGCGCGGAGGCCTGACATTTCCGTCCGATGCAACGCGCGATACGGGTTGCATCGGCGTCGTATCCCAATCGGGCGGACTGTCGACCGATATTATCAAGAGAGGCCAGTGGCGTGGCCTGCGTTTCAGCGGCCTCGTCACCATCGGAAACAGTGTCGATGTCAAGCCGCACGAACTGGTCGAATATTATCTCGACGATCCCAAAACCAGGGCCATCGGGCTCTATCTGGAAGACATCAAGGAAGGGCGATCCTTCTTCGAGTTGATGCGCTCGGCAAAGGCGACCAAACCGGTCGTTATCCTCAAGGGCGGTCGGTCCGCCCAGGGTCGGCTCGCCGCCGCCTCCCATACCGGTGCGCTCGCAGGCAACGACACGGCCTTCGAGGCGTTGCAAAACCAGGCGCCCATATTGCTGGTTTCCACCGTGGACGCCTTTATCGATACGCTGCTCATGCTGCAGCACTGTGAGCTCCATGCGGATCACCCGACGAAAAGCGTCACACTGTTCGGCAATGGCGGTGGCTCCAGCGTCCTCGGCACGGACGCATTCGCCGCCGTCGGCCTGGACGTCTCTCCGTTCGGTCCGGCCGCACGCGCTCCTCTGGACGCCCTGGCGCTTCCGCCTGGGTCGAGCGTGGCCAATCCAATCGACACACCCGTGCGGACCCTGCAGGAAAAGGACGGTTGGATTGCCGGCGAAATCCTGGACCTCGTCTATGCCCACGCAAAGCCGGACGCGGTGGCCATGCATCTGAACCTGGCTGCATTTGTCGGCCGTGGCAGCGTGGATCCGATAGACAATCTCTTCACGGTGATCGAGCAGACCCAGCGCAAATGGCAGAACCAGGCGCACTTCGCCCTGGCCCTGCGCACCGATGGATCAGCCGAGCTGGACGAGCGGCGACGGCACTACCGCGAAAAGGCCTACAAAGTGAATGTCCCGGTTTTCGACGAGATACCGGCGATGGCGCAGGCGCTGGCCGGAATTCGCCATCTGGAGCGGCGGATGGCCGCCCGTCGATTGGCCTAAGAGAGCCCTCCCACAAGATTGGGTCGCTTCGCCGGGGCCGGCGGCGATCCATCGAGGCCCGTACGCCGCAGGAAGGACGCTTTCTGCTCATCGGAAAAGTAAGCGAGGCGCAGGTCACGCAGATACGGTCCGAAGGTCTCGTCTATCTGCGGCCCAAGGGCGGAGAATATCTCCGCCATGTAGTAATCGTGGCGGATCAGGGAGCCCGCCATGGTGACCACCGGCCGATTTCGCGTGGTGGCCGCCACGACATCGCCGTCCATCGTTGCCGTCAACATCTCTTCCTGGTCGACAGCGAGTGTAAACAGATTGTCGGCCGTGCCCATGCGCACGCCGTTGCTTTCGTGGATGTATACCCGGCAATTCTCGGTAAAGCGGAATTCTTCAGGATCGGATCCGAACAGCACGATCAGCGTTTCGACACCGCGCTCGGCCGCCATGCGAAGGGCATTGGTATGGCGACGCAAGACGTCGTCGGCCGCCTTGATCCACAAAGTCTTACGCGCGTCGGCAATCAACGCCTCGATCCGGTCGTGAACGGCCTCGTCTCCCTGCAGGGTCCAGACATGCTGGTCGTTTCTTGCCGGTGTCAGGGCGGCCAGACGGTCGGCGATGGTTGAGCAAAGAGAACGTGTCTGACGCGAGATGGTCTCGAACAGTTCCTGTGGATCGGCGGGAGCGTAGCGAACCGGGCTCTCACTTATCGGCAACACGGCGCCGCGCTGCGTCAGCGCATCCAGCGCATGATAAGTGTTCGGACGCGGAACGTTCGAGTTCTTCGATACTTCGTAGGCGGTGGCAGGGTTTTGTCGCAGAAGTTGTACGTAGACGCGGGCCTCGTATTCCGTGAACCCAAGCCGCTTTAGATCCGCCACCAGTTCGCTTCCCGGACCCTGTGTTACTGCAAGTTTGCCGGCCAATTCTGGTCTCCTAATCTCCCCGACAGTCTAACAGGTCGGGGCAGCCGCTCCAAATACGGCAAGCGGCTCCCGGGAGCTTGATATAAGACCTCGTCGATCAGGCCGCCAGCAGACGATCCTTCGCACTCTCGATGAAGCCTGTATGGACGTCGCCCGCGGAAAAATCCTGGTCGGACAGGCAGGCGATCAGGAAATCCCTGTTCGTTCGAATGCCCTGGACTTCCGTCGATCGCATTGCGGCCACGGCTGCATTGCGCGCGGATTCCCGTGTCTCGCCCCATACGATGATCTTCGCGATCATCGGGTCGTAGAAGGGCGTGACCGTGTCGCCCTCGCGATAGCCGGTATCGACGCGCAGGAACGTGCCTTCCTGCGGCAGCCGAAACAGCGTCAGGGGGCCCGGAGACGGCATGAACATACGCTCCGGGTTTTCGGCATAGAGGCGGCATTCGATCGCATGCCCCCGGACCTGGATGGCGCTTTGCTGCATGGGCGCGAGGGTTCCTTGCGCCAGTTCGATCTGCCATGCGACCAGGTCGACCCCGGTGACCATCTCGGTGACTGGATGCTCGACCTGAATTCGGGTGTTCATCTCCAGAAAAAAGAATTCGAACGTCGCCGAATCCACGATGAACTCAACCGTGCCCGCGCCCCGGTATCGCGTTGCCCTGCACAGATCCACCGCGGCCTGCGCCATCTGCCGGCGCACCGTTTCGGGCAGGCCCGGGGCTGGGCTTTCCTCGATCACCTTCTGGAAGCGCCGCTGCAAAGAGCAGTCGCGTTCGAACAGATGGACCGCCTCTCCGTTGCCGAAGCCGAAGACCTGGATTTCGATATGCCGCGCCTTCGGCACGAAACGCTCCAGGAACACCGCCCCATTGCCGAAACTCTTTGCCGCCATCGACTGGGTTGCCGCCACGACCTTCGCCAGCCCGTCAGGCGTTTCCAGACGCTTCATCCCGATGCCGCCACCGCCCCCCGCTGCTTTGACCAGCAGCGGAAATCCGACAGCCGCCGCCGCCTCTTCGAGGCCGGAACTGTCGCCGGGATCGAACCGCCGCGACCCTGGCACGACAGGGACCGCAGCACGAACGGCGATGTCCCTGGCGCGCTGCTTGTCGCCCATGGCGCGGATGGTGTCAGGGTCTGGTCCGACCCAAACAAGGCCCGCCGCGGCGACTGCATCTGCAAAATCGGCATTCTCGGAAAGGAAGCCATAACCAGGGTGGATCGCGTCCGCCCCCCGTTCGAGGGCAGCGTCGATGATCTTATCGCACCGCAGGTAACTGTCGCGCGCGGATGGCGGACCGACGGGAACGGCCTCGTCCGCGCCCAACACGTGGGCTGCAGCATCGTCCGCTTCAGAAAAGACCGCAACGCTGGCAATTCCCAAACGCCGGCAGGTGCGAAACACGCGCAAGGCGATCTCACCGCGATTGGCGACGAGAAGTTTCTTGATCGTCTTCATCGTTCACGCCTCGATCCTTGCGACCACAGTGCCCTCTGTCACCGTGTCACCTTCGGCGACGAGGATATCGCGGACAGTGCCGCCCTCCGATGCCGCGACGGGAATCTCCATCTTCATCGACTCCAGAATAAGGATCGGCTCGTCCTCCTCGACCGTCGCGCCCACGGCGACGAGAACCTTCCAGACATTGCCCGTGATCTCGGTCTTTACCTCAACGATCGCCATCATCTTTCCTCCCTGATCGGCAACGGCACCGGACAAGCCGGCTTGACTGAAGGATCATTAGAACTGATAGTAGCTGCAATAGCAACAACTACTGGCCGATGGCGCGTTCGGGTTTGGCGGCGGTCGATCGGGGAGGTGCAGCATGGATGGGTTCCACGACTGGATTGGGCGAGAACAGGTCCAGGAAGAGCGGTGCGACGCATGGCCGATGCGTGGGCTTGCCGCTCTCCTCGACAAGGAAACCATCCCGGGGCCGGGCGATGAAATTGCGCCATTGGCTCATTGGCTGATGTTCGCTCCGAGCGTCCCCCAATCGCAGATCGGAAGCGACGGTCATCCGCGGCGCGGCGGCTTCCTGCCGCCGATCACGCAGCCTCGCCGGATGTGGGCGGGAAGCGATATCCGGTTCATGGCGCCGATCCGGATCGGCGACCATGTCGTCAAGACCTCCCGCATTGCCAGCATCGAAGAAAAGGTCGGTCGAACCGGAAGCCTCATCTTCGTGGTTGTCGAGAACAGGTACGAGACCGACGATGGACCAGCGCTGAGCGAGGAACAGACGCTGGTCTATCGCGAGGACCCCCCACCCGGCGAATTGCCGCCGCCCGCACGGCCAGCGCCGGCCGAGGCCGAGTGGAGCGTCGACATCGAACCGGATCCGGTTCTTTTGTTCCGATACTCGGCGGTGACGTTCAACGCCCACCGCATTCACTACGACGCGCCTTACGCGAACGATGTCGAACACTATCCGCGACCGGTTGTGCACGGGCAACTCATCGCCACGCTGATGCTGGACGGCCTTGGTTCACGCCGGCAAGACAAGCGCCTGCAACGCTTCACCTTTCGCGCCCAGCGTCCGCTTCTATGCGACACGGCGTTTGCGGTAGAGGGTGCCCGACCACGGGAGGACGGCACCATAGAATTATGGTCGCGGACGCGCGATGGTGAGCTGACCATGAGCGCGACTGCGGGGTTCGAAGCATGAGCGCGGCACCGATGCAAGGCAGGGTCGCCTTCGTTACCGGGGCTTCACGCAATATCGGCAGGGCGATCGCCGTTGCCCTTGCCAATGCAGGCATTGCCGTGGCCGTTGGCGCAAGGACCGACAACCACGATCTTCGGGAGACGGTGCGGCTTGTCGAAGCTGAAGGTGTTCGCTGCCTTGCCGTCACAGCCGACCTTGCGACGTCTTCCGCATGCGAAGATGCCGTTGCAGCGATCGCCGGTGAATATGCCCGGCTCGACATTCTGGTCAACAACGCCGCGCTTCGCTCCAACGTGCCGTTGGAGCAGATCGACGACGAGACATGGTGTCGCGTTCGATCGAGCATTCTCGACGCGAGCTTCTACACGATTCGCAGTGCCGCACCTCTACTGCGTCAAAGCCCGGCAGGCAGTATCGTCAATATCGGAGGCGTCGCCGGACATGCGGGTATCGGCGGGCGTATCCATGTCTCTGCAGCTAAGGCGGCAATCGCCGGACTGACCCGTGCAGTGGCTGCGGAACTTGCGTCGAGCGGCGTTACGGCCAACTGCATTTCCCCCGGCCGCATCGAGACCGTACGCGACGGACCCCTGCCCCCGCATTTTCTGGAACGCGATACGCCGTTGGCACGTGGTGGAACACCGGAGGAGGTAGCGGCGCTGGTTGCATTCCTGGTCGGCCCGGATGCGCGATATCTGACGGGACAGACCCTGCACCTGACCGGCGGATGGCACATGGGAGGGTAATGACGAAGATCGGCAAATCTTAGTTGCATCAAATGCAACTACGGTTCATCATCCTGATATCGCAGACCGCCGGAACCCCGGCGGATCGCAGGCCGGCTTCAGCGAAATTCCATTGCAATGAACGATATGAGCGCCGGCAAGGCGCCGTCTCCCTGGGAGGAAGCAATGATAACTCACATCATGAACCGGGTGATACTCTCCGGCTTGCTGCTTGCAGTACCGTGTGGCGCGCTCGCTCAGGACTATCCTGACCGGCCGGTGCGTTATGTCCTTCATGTCACGCCCGGCGGCGCGACGGATGTCATGGCCCGCCGTTTGTCGATCGAGCTGGAAAAGGAACTCGGTCAGCCGTTCGTCGTGGAGAACAAGGCTGGCGGCCGAGGGGCAACGCAGCTCGCCGACGTCGCAAAAAGCAAACCGGATGGATACACGATCGCGTCGGTCACCTCGACGCATATCGGCGCGATGAACCAGACGTTAAAGCAGTACAACGTCGACAGCTTTGACTGGGTGGCGCGGCTCGCAACAGAGCCATACCTGGTCGCAGTGCCGGCAGACAGCGACATCCAGACGATGCAGGACCTGGTCGCAAAGGCAAAGGAAGCGCCCGGCACCCTTGTGATGGCCGGGTTCGTGCGCGGTTCCGGCGGACACTTCGCCTGGGAACTGATAGCCAAATCAGCCGGACTCGACTCCAAGTCGGTGCGCTGGGTTCCCTATGACAGTGTCGGCGACGCGGTCACGGCGACGCTCGGACACCATGCAGATGCGACGATTGCCTATGTCGACCTGGTAAAGAGCCATGTCCAGTCCGGGGCGTTGCGCGTTATCGGCATCATGGCAAAAGAGCGCGTTCCGCAGCTTCCCGATGTTCCGACCCTCGCCGAACAGAGTTTCGACGCCGATACGAGCTGGCAGCAGATGCGAGGTATCATCGGCCCGAAGGGGATACCGGACGACGTCAAGCAAACACTTGCCGACGCAGTGAGCGCCGCGCTGAAAGCCCCGGAAATGACCAAGTATTTCGAGGAATCGTCGCTGCTTCCGGCCTTTCTTGGACCGCAGGATTTCACTGCCTACGCCGCGCAGGAGGATAAGACGACGCGAGACCTGATGCAGCAGCTGGGACTGACGCAATGAAGGCCTCTTCGGCGAGCCTTCCAGCTTACGACGGTGCCGATGCCGGTGGAGAGCTTCCACCGGCGCCGACCGTATCGGTTCGTGCGGAATGGGGCGATATCGTCGTCGCCGTGGCCATATTATGCATGGCTGCCTGGTTTTTCGTGACGGCCGGAACGCTTGAGGATTATTCCGGAGAAGGCATCGGCGCGGCGGATTTTCCGACCGGCATCGCCGCCTTGCTGGGCATCGGAACGTTGATCATCCTTTCGGGCGCGCTTCGCCGCCTAACCGGCGGCAGCACGCGCGGTGTCATCACGGTCCGTCGCTATGTCCATGTCGCCCTCGGCATGCTGCTGCTGGTCGCGTTTCCCTACCTGATGGATCATTTCGGCTACTACGCCGCAATGGGCGTCTGGCTCGCGGCATTTCTTGTCCTGTGCAACGTCCGCCGCCCCATTCCCATCATACTGTATGTCGGGGGCTTCCTTCTCTTCACCAAGCTCGTCTTCGAGATCCTGCTCGGAACGCCTTTGTCGTGAGGTCACCATGCTCGACGGTTTCCTTCTAGGCCTGCACTCATTCACCTCCCTGGCCGTGGTGGCGGGGCTGCTTGGCGGCATTCTCGTCGGCTATCTGGTTGGCGCACTGCCGGGCCTGTCAGCCGGGGTCGGAATGGCGTTGCTTATTCCATTCACGTTCGGCCTGGACCCGGTCGTTTCGGTGGTCATGCTGGTGACGCTTTACATGGCTTCCGAGTATTCCGGCGCCATTCCGGCCATCCTCGTGAACACGCCCGGCGAACCCTCGTCTGCGGTGACCGCGCTCGACGGATATCCGATGCGCCTGCGTGGGGAAGCCGGACAGGCGCTGACCCTGTCCATTCTCGGCTCGGCCGTGGGCTCCGTCCTCTCCACCATCCTTCTTGTCCTGACTGTCAGCTGGATGACAAAAGTGGCGCTGGCTTTTGGGCCGGCAGAGTATTTTGCGCTCGCGGTTCTCGGCCTCAGCCTCGTCTCGACACTTTCCGGCCACTCGGTGATACGCGGCTTCGTCGCCCTCCTGTTCGGGCTCCTGCTGACGACAATCGGGACCGACCCGGTCGATGGCATACCGAGGTTCGCCTTCAACAATGGGCTCCTTGGCGGCATTCCTTTCATTGCAGCCCTTATCGGCCTGTTCGCCCTCTCGGAAGTCCTGGTAATGCTGGAAACCACGGACGAGAAGCCGGCGCCACTGAAGGCGATGACCGGCGTTCTCGGCCAGTTCAGCCTCATGCGACCGCATGCCGGCAACATGGTACGATCAACCCTTATCGGGTACATCCTCGGGGTCATTCCCGGCGCTGGCGCAACCATCGCTTCCCTGACCGCCTATTCCGTGCAGCGTCGCATTTCCAAGTCGCCGGAAACGTTCGGCAAGGGAAACCCGGAAGGGCTCGTCGCCGCAGAAACAGCCAACAACGCATGCATGCCCGGCGCACTTGCACCGATGCTGGCCCTTGGTATTCCCGGTAAGGCGTCGACTGCAGTGCTCGTCGGCGCTCTGGCGATCCATGGCGTGCAACCAGGCCCGTTGATCTTCAGCCAGCATCCCGAGGTGCCGTATTCAATTTACGTCGCGCTGCTGCTCGGCATGCCGTTCATGGTTGCGCTTGGCCTTTTCGGGTCGCGCCTCTGGGTCAAGCTCACCCTGATACCACGAGGCGTCGTCGCTGCGATGGTGTGTGCCACATGCCTTCTCGGAACCTATGCCGAGTCGAACGACATCTTCAGCATATGGGTCGCCGTCGCCTTCGGTATCATCGGCTATATCCTGCAGAAGGTCGAGATCGAGCCGGCGCCGATCGTCCTTGCCCTGGTGCTCGGATACATGATGGAGTCCAACTTCAGACGCGCCCTCGTCGGCTCAGGCGACGACTATGCCGTTTTCGCAGCAAGCCCCATCTCGCTCGTCTGCCTGATCCTGGCTGTCATCGTGTTCTTTCTTCCGTTAATCGGAAGCCTGATATCCAGGCAGCCCGCCACGTCACAGGCTGGAGACTGAAGGATCAAGAGGCTGGGTTTGAACCCAGCCTCTTCCATATCCCCTTTGCGGTCGCAATCGTTCGATTGCCCGCCATCAATTCGCATTCCATGAACACGATGGAAGCCGTCGATCTGACGATCTGCGGCCGGGTGGTGACGACCTCGTCGATGCCGCAACGAGACACGAAATGCATGTCGAACTGTATCGTCGCGATCGGTTGCGGACCGAATGTATCCCTGATGGATTGGCCCATTGCGCGATCGGCGAAGGTCATAAGCATACCGCCCTGCACCGCGCCACGTGTGTTGCGATGTTTGCCCTCGGTCAAAAACCCATAAAGCGGCACCGCCCCCTCACGTTTGACGAAGATGGGCCCGACATGGCCGATGAAACCATCATCCGGCATCGGGTGCCAACCCTCCTCGTCAGCAAACATCGTCACCTCCCACCGTGCCTTGCGTCCGACGCATAACAGCTCTGTCGATTCGTAGCTGCTATCGCGACTACTTTATCTCTAAGACACTGAGGAAGGAAATCGAGAGCGAGGCGAGGACAGCGATGTCGAGGACGATAGCAAAGTTTCAGCCGACGGGCGCACGCATGGCACCCGTTCAAGGCGTATTATACATGCTCGCTTTGATCAGAGTGGCGGGAGCCTTGGATAGACGCCGCGCTCCAACCGCCAGCGACACACGGACAATCGGGCTCAATTTCTCTCGCCTATGTCGTTAGACAGTAAGATATGCGCGTCAGCGTATACCCCGATGAGCCAGGACCTCGAGCGACCCATTGACCGGCTGCCTTGGCCACCGACTATGCCGCCGGGTCATCGAGAAAACCCACTCTGACCGCGACATGCACCGCCTGAGAAGTGCTCGACACTCCCAGGCGCTTGCGAATCCGGCGCAGATGGTTCTCGATCGTGCGCTCGGACAGCCCGAGTTGCAGCGCGATGTCGGCCTGACGCCGTCCGGAGGCGACCCAGCGGAGAATCTCCTGCTCACGCCGCGAGAGGCTCGAAGCGGGTTTGTCGGTCGCAGCCGACAGCAGAAGCGCGATGGTCCTGAAGGCAGCCGGCGCGATTGCGCCCATCGCAAGCTGAACGTCCGTAGAACTCGCGATCCGTATGCCGCCGGCGCTGAAAGAGCCCATCAGGCCGACATGGCCGAACACGGGCACCTGTATGCCGTGCACGCCGGAGCCGTGGGGGTGGCGAACGATGCGATAGGTTTCAAGGCCGTTCCGCCGCAGCTTGGTCCAGAAGAATGCCGTATCCGTTTCCAGAACGTGACGGTTCACCGGGCAGTGGGCAAGGTAGGTTTCGGCGTCGATTTGCCGCTCGCCCGCATCGAACCAGTTGCCCTCGATCCAGAGCAATCGCTCGATAAGGCCGGGTCCGGAGGGCGGCGCGGCGTAGAGAACGAAGCGGTCGTATCCGAACGGCGACGCGAAATCGCGCACGGCCCGACGGATGTCGTCCACATGGGCGCTTCGTTCGATCCCACGGATCGTGCCAGGCGTCGTCTCCAGCGCCGAACCGCCCATGGTCAGCCTTGTCCGACTTCGGCGAGCAGCGTGGCGGCGGCAAGCTTGCCCAGCTCATTCGCCGCGAAGGGGCTGGCGCCGGTCAGGAGCTTCCGGTCCTTATGCACCGATTTGTCGGGTTCGGAGTTGGCGATGGTCACGCCAAGGGCCTTCAGCTTTTCCCCGAACTTCCAGGTCAGATGCCCAGGCATGTAGCCGATGTCGGGCGTCACGCTGTCCGTCGCATCGGGGAAGGCGGTGATCGTGTAACCGGCGAAGGGAAATCCCCCGGCCGCGCCGTCCTGCGCACAGGCCAGGAACGCAGCGGGGCCATGGCAGATGGAGATCAGATGGCGGTCGTTGTCGAACGCCCAGCGGATCACCGATGCCACGTCGTCGCTGAAGGGAAGGCCGGCCAGTGGACCGTGCCCACCCGGAATGAAGACCGCCGCGTAGCCGGTGTCCGGGCCCAGCTTCCTGACGACGTCCGACAGCTTCAACGGGCTGAGGAATTGGTCAAGATAAGCTTTGTGAAGCCCGGTGATGGCCTCGTCCTCGTCGGGCATGGCCCAGAACTCGAACTTGACGGGATTTCCCGAGACGGTTGCAATATCGAACTCGAACCCGGCCTTGTGCAGATGATACATCGGCACGAGCGTCTCGACCGGATGGTTGCCGGTCGAGAACAGGGTGTCATTCTCCATCCGCAGGTAACGCTCGTCGGTGCCGATCACGAGGATACGGCGGTTGCCTTTGTAGGGGGACGCATAGTCCGCGCCCTCGAGGTCGCTCTTCGGGCTGGTGAACTCCTTCAGCGAGAACTTGGAGGGGAAGAAGGCGTTGAACTCCGCCTCGTCGGGCTGCGGGTCCTTGCTCAGGGGTAGGATGTGCATGACGGATCTCCGTTGATCCATCGAAAGGTACGTCGCCGCCTCCGCACGGGAAATAAGGGAAATCCCCCAACGTATGAGGCTGTGCTGCGGGACGCCGACTGCCGGTCTCCGGCATCGACCCCAAAGCTCACATCGGTCAGGTGCGCGACAGGCCCCTCCGGCCCGTCATCGCCATGGCGGCCTCGAGCTCGCCTGCCAGCATCTGGAAGAGCGCCAGTGGCCCTTCCGGCCCATACGCGGCAACGGCATACAGGAACGGCCGCCCCACGAAGACGAAGTCCGCGCCGGCATCGAGCGCCTTGAGGATGTCCTCGCCAGAGCGGACACCGCCATCGAGGGCGATCGGAAACCCCGCCGGCACCGCGGCGCGGATCGAGGGCAGCACGTCGAGCGGCGCCGGTGCCCCATCGAGCTGTCGGCCGCCATGGCTGGAAACCTGGATCGCGTCGGCGCCGGCATCGGCGGCCAGCACCGCATCCTCAGCGTCGAGAACGCCCTTCAGAACGAGCTTGCCTTTCCATCGGCGACGGATCTGCGCGAACACATCCCAATCGAGGCGGCCGGAGCTTTGCGCTGCCATGACCTGCGCCAAGGTGCGCGCGCCGGCGCCGGGCCGGGCATAGGGGGCCAGATTGGCAAGGCGGGGCGCACCATGGCGCAGGGTCGCGATGGCCCAGGCGGGATGTCGCGCAAGATCGAGCAGCATGCTTGCGCTGAACCTCAGCGGCAGGCCGAAGCCGTTGCGCAGATCGCGCAGGCGCTTTCCCGGGCGCGGCACATCGGCTGTGACCACCAGCGTATCGAAGCCGACCTGCTCGACCCGCGCGATCAGGTCTTGGGTGATGTCGATCGACGCCCCGACATAAAGCTGGAACATCGAGCGTGTGGGTGCCGCCGGGCGCAGGGCTTCCAGTGGCTGCGTCGCCGGGGTCGGGCAGACATAGGGCGCGCCGAAGGCTTCGGCCGCCCGCGCGAACGCAAGATCGGCACCGGGCCATGCCAATCCCGGCAGCCCGAGCGGCGCGATGCCGAACGGCGCCGACCAGGTCCGGCCGAGAAACCGGCACGACAGGTCGGCCGGGCTTTCCGAATTGACGAGGATGCGCGGCCTCAGGCACGTCCGGGCGAATGCTTCGCGGCTGCGCCGCGCCGCGCTTTCCTCGCCGGCTGCGCCATCGACATAATCGAACGCGAATCGCGGAATACGCGAGCGGGCGCGCTCGCGCATGTCATGCGACGAGATCGGCGAGATCATCTTGCGACGGTCGGTCATCCTCAGGCTCACTGCAACGGTCCGGACTGGCAGGGAAAGGTCGGCGGATGCGGAACCTGCCTGCCCGACCCCGGCATGGAAATTCGGAATTATCTTCGAATGGCGAAGTGGCGCTCGACGCAGCCGCCGCACAGCCGGCGGCATCTCACCTTTTGAGCCTCTTGCGCGCAATCCCGGCACCTTCCAGAGTTCGGCGATGGACCTACAGCTCTCATTGAAAACGCTCCGCTACATCGTGGAGACCGCGGATTGCGGCAGCGTCACCGAGGCGGCGCGCCGCCTGCAGGTTTCCCAACCGTCCGTCTCGTCGGCGCTGGCTCAGGCCGAACGCGATCTCGGCGTCCAGATATTCGTGCGGCACCACGCACGGGGAATGACCCTTTCGGTGCCAGGCCGCAGGCTGGTGGACGAAGCCAGACCGCTTCTGGTCCATGCAGCGGCCTTCTCGAAAACCGCGCGCTCCCTGGGGGACCCGCTCAGCGGCCGGATCGTGGTCGGCAGCTTTCCAACCCTCGCCATGCGGTACATGCCGCGCATCATCGACGGCTTCGCGCGCGCCTTCCCCAAGATCGGGATCAACCTGATCGAGGGCGACCACCACGAAATTCTATCCGCGCTCCAGGACGGCAGGATGGAAATTGCCCTGGGCTACGACTACGCATTGCCGCCGGAGCTTCACGCCCATCAACTGGCTGCATTGCCACCCCATGCGCTGCTGACGCCCGACCACCCCCTTGCCGGCGAAAAGGCGGTCTGGCTGGCGGACCTTGCCGAAGATCCTTTCATCCTTCTCGATCTTCCACACTCGCGCGACTATTTCGCAGGCCTCTTCGCCGCCTGCGGCGTCGAGCCGAACATCGCCTTTCGCAGCCGCTCTCCCGAACTGGTCAGGGGCCTCGTCGGCAACGGCCGCGGCTTTTCCCTCAGCAATGTCCTGCCTGCCGTGCCGATCGCCTATGATGGCACCCCCATCGCGACGATACCGTTGCGTGACGACCTGCCCCCCGTGCGCATCATGCTTCTCCATTTGTTAGAATCGGGCATGCGCCCGGCCGTTGCGGCATTTGCCAGCCACCTGCGCGCCCAGTTCGCCGGGGGCGCCGCCTCTGGTTAGAGCGCGCCTATCCAAGGATTAGTTTTCGCATGGCTATATCAGGATAGCGTCTCTCTATACGCAGCATAGTTACAGGTTTTAACGCATCTGTTTTGGTTTAATGCCTAAATTATGGATGCTCATTCATCGATGAATGCTTAATTATTGCACTGCTCTGCCGTTGCGGGTGAAGGTCGCAGCAACCGATCCTTGACTGGAAACTTCCAGGGGATCGACATGAAAATACGAATCGCGACGATACTGGCTTCCTGCGCGGCCGGACTCATGATGAGTTTTACCGCGTCGGCACAGACCCAGATGCGCCTTGCCGTCGAAACGACGAGCGGTGATCCGACACATGTGATGTTGTCCACCTTTCGCGACGCATTGAGCAAGAGCGCCGGGGACGCGGTCACGTTCACCTTCAACGATGGCGGTTCGCTGGGCGATGAAACCGCGCTGGCCGAGTTGATCCGTGCCGGTGCGGTGGAGGTGATCCCGATGGGTTCGGATGGCGTCGCATCGCTGGACACCCACTTCTCCATCTTCGATACGCCGTTCCTGTTTGCTAGCAAGGACGATGCCAGGAAGGCGCTGGACGGCGAGTTCGGCGACGTGATGGCCGCATCGCTTCGGGAAAAGGCTAATCTTGAGGTCCTGGCTTTCGGCGAACTCGGCGTTCGCGTCATCAGCAACTCGAAGCGCGAGGTCAGGACCCCGGCGGACCTGTCGGGCCTGAAGCTGCGCACGCCCAGCAGCCCGACGCGGATGATGGCGTTCCAGACATTGGGCGCCGTGCCGACCAACCTGCCGCTTGGCGAAGTCTACATGGGCCTGCGGCAGGGCGTGATCGACGGGCAGGAGAATCCCTTGTCCGTCATCAAGGAATTCTCCCTGCACGAGGCGCAACCCTACATCTCGCTCACCAATCACATCTACACCCCGATCACGCTGGTCATGAACGGCACGGCCTACGACGCCCTCAGCGACGAGTTGAAGGTCCAGGTGAAGGCTGCAGCCGAAGCCGGCGTCGAGGCCACCCGGACCCTGTCCGACGAAAGCGACGCCAAGCTGGTGGATGAGTTCCGGGAGGCCGGCGTCACCGTGACCGAGCCTGACATCGCCGCCTTCCAGGCGGCGGCCGAGCCTGTCCGCGCACAGATCGCCGAGATCGTCTCGCCGGAGTTCATGGACAGCGTGAAGGGTCTGCTTCCATGAGCAGTGTCGTGACCCGCTACCCCCGCTTCATGCCCGACGGGTCCGGGACCCTCGCGCGCATCGGCCTCATCTACATCGCGTCCTCCGTGGTGATGGAGGAAGAGATGTCGGCCATGTCCGCTCCCGGCGTCTCCACCCATACCGCGCGCATTCGCCTGCCGAAGGTGACCGTCGAGGGGATAGAGGAGATGATGAACGCGCCGGAACTCGAGACGGCAGCCCGCCATGCAGCCGCGCCGCCCATCGACGTCCTTTGCTTCGGCGGCACGAGCGCCTCGTTCCTGCATGGAACGGCATACGACAAGGCGCTGATCCGCAAGATCGAGGCATGGACGCCCGGGCCGATCGTTACAACCGCCTCCACGGCGACGCTGGCGGCCCTGCGGCACGTGAAGGCCGGCAAGGTGGCGCTGGCGACGCCTTATGTCGGTGCGATCCACGATCGCGCCATACGCTTCCTGTCCGAAAACGGACACGAGGTCGTCAGGGGCGCGCATCTCGACATCACCGAAGACCACGCGCTGGCCGAAGTCCCATTGGAACGCGTCTACGACCACGTCCTGTCGGTGGACCATCCGGAAGCGACCGCCATCTTCGTGTCCTGCACCAACTTCCGCACCGTCGGCGCCATCGCCGCACTGGAAGAGCGCCTCGGAAAGCCTGTCATCTCCGCCATTCAGGCCTCGTTCTGGCATTGCCTGCATCTTGTCGGCGTCAAGGGCGCAAGGCCCGGCTACGGCCAACTGTTCGCGGGGCTCGAAGCCGATGTCTGACAGTGTCGCCCTGGCGGCTCCGCGCGGGGCCTTGCGCCGCAACGCCCTGATGGTGGTGGAGATCGCGGCGATCGCCCTCCTGGTTGCGCTCGTCGTCCTGGTGCTCGCCAACTCCCTCGGACGCTATCTGTTCGCGCGCCCGTTGCCGTGGAGCGAGGAGATCGTCCGGTCCCTGCTGATGTGGCTCGGCGGCCTCGGCATCACGGTGGCGGCTCTGCGCAACGATATGCGGACCCCACGCTGGCGGCGCTGTCCGTGGTCTACGTGGCCGTCGTCGCAGCCATCCTCCTGATCGTCCACAAGCTCTTCCGCCTCGAAAAGGTTCTCAATGTCGAGTGAGATGCCCATTCCCGCGCCATCGTCGGACGTGCCGGAGGCCGCCGTCCAACTGGATGGCGTGTCCAAGTCCTTCTCCGGCATGACGGCACTCGACCCGATCTGGCTGAAGATCCGCCGTGGCGAGTTCATGACCCTTCTGGGGCCATCCGGCTGCGGAAAGACCACGCTTCTGAACCTGATCGCCGGCTTCCTCGAAGCCGACGCGGGCGAACTCTTCATCGAGGGCGAGCTCGTCACCCAGGTTCCTCCGCACAAGCGTGAAATCGGCATCGTCTTCCAGAACTACGCGCTGTTCCCCCATATGTCCGTGGCGCAGAACGTCGCCTATGGCCTGCGGACGCGGCGCATCGCGAAGGCGGAGATCGCCGAGCGCGTCCGTGAAGCGCTGGCGCTGGTGAAGCTGCAGGATTTCGCCGACAAGCGCCCGAAGCAATTGTCCGGCGGCCAGCAGCAGCGCGTCGCGCTTGCGCGGGCGCTGGTGATCCGGCCGCGCGTGCTGCTTCTGGACGAGCCGTTCTCCGCCCTCGACCGCAACCTTCGGGGCGCGATGCAGGTGGAATTGCGCGAAATCCAGACCCGCCTGGGACTGACGACGGTTTTCGTGACCCACGACCAGAACGAGGCGCTCAGCATGTCGGACCGCATCGCCGTCATGTCGCGCGGCCACATCCGCCAGATCGGCAGCCCGGCCGACATCTACGACCGGCCGCAGAGCCTATTCGTCTCCACCTTCGTCGGCGATGCCAACCTGTTCTCGGCGACATTGCGCCGGAGGTTCGATTCCACCGCCGAGGTCGACATCGGCGATACGCCTCTCAAGCTGTCGCTCTACCAGGACGAAGTGCCTGCCGTGGGGCCGGTGACGGTATTCGTCCGGCCCGAGCAATGCCGCCTGACCGAGCCGGGCGACCCATTGTCCATCCCGGCGCGCGTGGCCCTGTCCGTCTACCAGGGCAGCTATGCCGAACTCTATCTCGACTGTGCGGCCGCGACGTCCGGACGCGTGATGCTGCGCGTTCCGGCCGCCGAAGCCTTCGCACCCGGCGTCGCTGTCGGCATCGCCCTGCCGGAGCGCGGCGCCGCCATATACGCCGCAGAGGAGGCAGCATGACCGGTACGATGAAAGCCGTCATCGCCGCGCAGCCCGGCGGACCGGACGTGCTGACGCTGGTGGACCGCCCCGTCCCGTCGCCCGGCGATGGCGAGGTGCTGGTCCGGATCGCTGCCGCGGGGATCAACCGCCCGGACATCATGCAGCGTTCGGGCGCGCTGCCCGCGCCGGCCGGCGTTTCCGACGTGCTGGGGCTGGAGGCCGCGGGCGAGATCGTCGCCATCGGGGCGAATGTCGATCCCGCTATCCTCGGCACGACGGTCATGGCACTGCTGAAGGCCGGCGGTTACGCCGAGTTTGCCGTGGCCCGGGCGTCCCAGTGCCTTCCCGTCCCGGACGGCCTCAGCCTCGAGGAAGCTGCCGCCCTGCCCGAAGGGCTCTTCACCATCCGGCACAATCTGTTCGAGCGTGGTGCGCTGCGCCCCGGCCAGACGGTGCTGATCGAGGGCGGCGCCAGCGGCATCGGCACCCTTGCCCTGCAACTGGCACAGGCGATGGGTGCGACGGTCATCGTGACCGCCGGCGGAGCGGAGAAGTGCGAACGGCTCGCCGCCATGGGGGCGGAGGCGATCGACTACCGCGCGGCGGATCTGGCCGCGGAGGTGCTGCGCCTGACCGGCGGGCATGGCGCGGACGTTGTCCTGGACATCCTCGGCGGAGACGCCGTCAACAGGCATCTCGCCTGCATGGCGCCCGGCGGACGCCATGTCGGCCTGTCCTTCATGACGGGCATGATCGCGCCCGTCGACCTCGGTTTGCTGATGCGCAAGGGGCTCTGGCTCACCTCGTCGACACTCCGGCCCAAGAGCGACGAGGAAAAAGCCTCGATTGCAGACGATGTGCGCCGAACGCTTCTGCCGCTCATCGGGCCGGGTAAGGTACGCCCCGTCCTGTCCTGCGCCTTCCCGCTGGCTGCGGCGCCAAAGGCCCATGCCATGCTGGAGAGCGGCGACAATATCGGAAAGATCGTGCTGACCATGCAGCCGGCGGCCGCCTGACCGTTCCCGACCCCTGCCACCCATAAAGGAAGACCTGCCATGGCTCACCTGCGACACCGGAAATTCAACACGCGGGACACCTATCCCGAACAGAAGCTAGACAACGACCTGTCGCAGGCGGTCGTCGCCAAGGGCGGTACGACCATCTTCCTGCGCGGCCAGTGCCCGCAGGATCTGGACACGGCCGAAAACATCGCAAGCAGCGATCCTGTCGAGCAGACGCACAAGGTGATGCAGAACATTCGCCAGCTCGTCCAGGAATGCGGCGGCGAGATGGAGCATGTAACCAAGCTGGTCGTCTATCTGACCGATGTGCGCCATCGCGAGCCGGTCTACCGGACCATGGGCGAGTACATCAAGGGCGTCTTCCCCGTATGCACGGGCCTGACCGTCGTGGCCCTGGCCCGTCCCGAATGGCTGGTCGAGATCGACGCGACCGCCGTCATCCCCGACTGAGCCGCCCCGACACGACGGAAGGGCGCAGGCCCAGGGAGTTCTCCATGACATTTTCGATCGTTGGCCACTGTCCGGACACCGGGATGTTCGGCGTTGCAATATCCTCGTCGTCGCCGGCCGTTGCCGCGCGCTGCTCCTTCGCGCGGGCCGGCGTCGGCGCCGTCGCCACGCAGAACGTGACCGACCCTCGGCTCGGACCGCATGCGCTGGACCTCATGGCGCGCGGCGCCAGCCCGCGCGAGGCCCTGGCAATCCTGGAGCGGAGCGGCTCGCACATGGCGTTCCGGCAGGTTCTGGCGGTCGGGCGCTCCGGCGAGAGTGCCATCTATTCCGGCACCGAGGTGCTCGGCATGTGGTCCGAGGCCCAGGGCCGAGATACGGCCGCCGCCGGCAATCTCCTGGCCGATGCCGGCGTGCCCGAAGTGATGGTCCAGCATTTCAGCAACACCGAGGGCCATCTCGGGGAGCGCCTGGTGGGCGCGCTGCGCGCAGGCCTCGATGCCGGGGGCGAGGCCGGGCCCGTTCATTCGGCCGGGCTGCTGCTTGTCGATGCACAAAGCTGGCCGTTGGCCGAGCTCCGGATCGACTGGAGCGAAGAGTGTCCGATCGCGGCGCTCGAAAAAGCCTGGGCGGTCTATCAGCCGCAAATGGCCGCCTATGTCACCCGCGCGCTGGACCCGCGCCAGGCTCCGTCTTATGGCGTTCCGGGAGACGAGTAACTAACCTGGACGGGCGCTTCGCCGCGCCCGGACAGGATTCTTGAGGGTTTTGCCATGCCGCTTCGCTTCACCCTGCGACAACTGGAATATTTCATTGCCGTGGGTGAAGCCGGCAGTATCGCTTTGGCCGCCGAGAGGGTCAACGTGACCGCCCCCTCCATGTCGTCGGCCATCGCGCAGCTCGAGGCCGGGTTCGGCGTCCAGCTCTTCACGCGGCGTCACGCACAGGGCTCGGCCCTGACGCCGACGGGAGAACGCTTCATGGAGCAGGCGCGGGTGGTGCTGGAAGACGCGGCCAAGCTGAACGACCTGGCCAACATCTATACCGGAAGCGTCCTCGGGTCGCTGCGCATCGGCTGCCTGCGCACCTTCGTGCAGCTCATGGTTCCGCAATTGCGCCGCACCTTCGAAAGCCGCTATCCCAGCGTAGAGTTCAGCCAGGTGGAGCTGGATCAGGCACAGATCTTCGATGCGCTGGGCTCGGCCCGCATCGATGTGGCGCTGACCTACGATATCGCGCTGCCCAGCGATATCGACTTCCAGCCGCTGCGCACCCTGCCCCCTTACGTCATGGTGGATGTGGATCATCCCCTGGCCGGCCGCGCCAGCCTGACGGCCGACGAGTTGCTGGGGCATGGCATGGTGCTTCTGGATATGCCGCACAGCTCGGACTATTTTTTGTCGCTGTTCAGGGGCCTCGGGCAGCGACCGCGCATCGCGGAACGCACATCGGAAATCTCGATCCAGCGCAGCCTCGTGGCCAACGGGTTCGGCTTCGGCATATCGAACATGCGCACGGTCTCGGACATCTCGATGGACGGCAAGCAGTTGAAATTCATACCGCTGCATACGCCGGTGCCGCCGCTGCGACTGGGGATCGCCATTTCGCGCGCCGCCCATGTGTCGCGCACCATCCAGGCCTTCATCGACCATTGCCACGAAGCCGCGGATTCGGGCAGCCTGCCCGGGCTGCTGGCCTGACGGACATCGCTTCATGATACCCGACACAATCGACATCCTGGCCCGGCTGGTAGCATTCCCGACCGTCTCGCGGCAATCGAACCTGGCGCTTCTCGACTATGTCGAAAGCCTTTTGCGGCCGGCCGGAATCCGTCTCGAGCGCTATGCCAGCGACGATGGCACGAGAGCCAACCTCTGGGCCAGCGTCGGGCCGGATATCGCCGGTGGCGTGGTCCTGTCCGGGCACTGCGACGTCGTGCCCGTCGAGGGGCAGGAATGGTCCAGCGACCCGTTTACGCTGCGTGCCGATGCGGGGCGTCTCTACGGGCGCGGCACCGCCGACATGAAGGGCTTCCTCGCGGTCGCCATCCGGGCGATGCTGCATGCCGCCGGCCGAATGCTCCGGCGGCCCGTCCATCTTGCGATTTCCTATGACGAGGAAATCGGCTGCCTCGGCGTGCGCGGCATGCTGGATATGCGGCGTAGTCACCCGGCTCGGCCCGCCCTGTGCCTGATCGGAGAGCCGACGGGGATGCGCATCGCCATCGGGCACAAGGGCAAGCGCGCCCTGCACGCCTGCTGCATGGGGCGCGAGGGCCATTCGGCCCTTGCACCGAATGCGCTGAACGCCCTGCATCTCGGCGCCGAATTCGTGACCCGCCTGCAGGCCCGCCAGGCCGAGCTGGAATCTGCGGGCGCCCGCGACGACGCCTATGACATCCCCTATTCGACGCTGCATGTCGGCACGATGCGGGGCGGCACTGCATTGAACATCGTGCCGGGGCGCTGCGAACTGGAGTTCGAACTGCGCACCATCGCGGCCGACGATGCCGACGCCATCGTCGCCGGCATCGTTGCCGATGCCGAGGAGATCGCCGCAAAGCATCGTGGGCGGTTCCCGGAAGCTCGGATCGATGTCGAGGACGTGTCTGGATATCCGGGGCTGGATACACCGGCCGACATACCGGAAATCGCGCTGCTGCAATCCATGCTCGGCGACGACGCACCGCCCATCAAGGTCGCCTTCGGCACGGAGGCGGGCCTGTTCCACGAGGCGCTGGGTATTCCGACCTTGATCTGCGGCCCCGGACACATGGCGCAGGGCCACCGGCCGGACGAATTCGTCAGCGAAGACCAGCTCGCGCGGTGCGAAGCGTTCCTTCAGGCGCTGATCGCCGAAGCCTGACCTTGAAACCTACCAATCGTAGCTTAAGTAAGCTACGATTGGTAGGTTAGAGGATCATTCGATGACACAAGACGCTATCCTTCTCATGGGCGGGTCCGGGGCCATCGGCCTGCTGACCGCCCAGGCATTGCGTGCCGCGCGCCCCGAGGTCCCTTTGTTGATCGGCGGGCGCGATGGCGCCAAGGCCCAGGCGACGGCGGACAGGCTCGGGAACGCCGAAGGCGTGGCGATCGACGCGCATGCGCAAGACCTTGGCCTCGGCGACCGAAGGGTGTCCGCCGTTGCCGTCTTCTATTCTGACGCGCGGCTTCTGGGCCTCAACTATGCCAAGGCGCGCGGACTTCCGCATCTCGGCATATCCTCCGGCATCTACGAGGTCGCGCCGGAAGTCGCGGTCCATATGAACAATCCCGGGGCTTCCGCGATCGTGCTCGGATATGAGTGGCTGGTCGGGGCGACCACCGTTGCAACCCTCACATCCGCCAAACCTTTCGCCCGCCTCGACAGCATATCGATCGGCGCCCTCGTCGACGAGGACGATGGGGGCGGCCCTGCGGTTGCGGAGGATTTCGAGCGTCTTTCCCGCATGATGCCCGCCGCGCTTGCCCTCCGCGATGGCGCCTATGTCTGGCAGAGCGGCGACGATGCCAGATCCCGCCTCCATGCGATCGACGGCACGCCCGTCGAGGCCAAAGGTTTCTCGTCCATCGACATCGTCGGACTTGCCGCCGCAACCGGGGCTAGGAACGTCCGTTTCGACCTTGCGACGGGGGTCACTTCCTCGCGGAGGCGCGGCGAGGCCAAATCCACCGAGATCATCATCGAGCTGGAGGGCGAGGATAGGCAGGGCATGCCGCTTCGAAAACGACATGCGGGCTTCCATCCCGGCGGCGCGGCACCGCTGACGGCCCTCGGCACGTCGATGATCCTGGAACGGCTGGTCGGGCTCGACGGGATGGCGCCGACCGCACCGGGGCTCTATTTCCCCTATCAGATCCTCGATCACGAGCGATATGTGCGGCGGCTCGAAGATGCCGGAGGCCGCATCCTGGAACTGGAGCCCCTTGCATGACGGCAGCGACCGCCAAACGCCTGCCCAGGGAAGCACGCCGCCGGCAACTGCTCGAAGCGGCGCTCGGCATCGTCCGCGCCGAGGGAGCCGACAAGCTGACCCTCGGTTACCTTGCCGAACGGGCGGGCGTCTCCAAGCCCGTCGTCTACGATCACTTCGCAACACGCTCGTTCCTGCTGATCGAGCTTTACCGCATGATCGATCACGACCGGGTCGCGGCCTTCCAGTCCTCGATGGCCGGGGGGGGTCGCACGCGCCGGCAGACGGTGGACGCCCTCGCCAGCGCCTACATATTATGCGCCGGCGACGTCACGGACGAGTTCCATGCAGTCGGCGCGGCCCTTGCGGGCAGCGAGGACAAGGCGCGGGTTTTCAAGGAACTGCTCGGCAATTGCGTCCGCATGTTCGTCGCGGTGCTGACACCGCACATGACATTGCCGACCGAGGAGATCGAGCGCCGCTGCACGGCCCTCGTCGGTGCGGGCGAGGCACTGGCCGCCGCGATGGTCCAGGAGCGCTTCACCGAGGCGGAGACCATTTCCACATTCGCTGCCGTGATCGACGGGGCGATGGAATGATCCCCTGCCCGCCGACGAGGCGGGATTTGCGTCAACATGTCGCAAAGGAGTGCTTTTCTTAATTCGGCCACAGGAGTATACGCGCCGTTCCAGCGAGGGCGTCACCGGAACATCATTGAGGCGAAGCCGCTTGCCGTTATGATAGGCGCGGTTTCATCGATGTACGGAACGGCAATGGCAGACCCTTCAGCCGCTTCGACGCATGCCTTGTCCGTCGGGTTCGACGGAAGCGACGGCCATTCCCCGGATGGCCTCGGCAGTCTGTGTTCAGGCGACCGGGCCGCCATTGCAACCGTGCAGAAGGCGCATTCCCCCGAATGAGCGAAGCCACCGTCGCGAAACCGCAGCGCAAGCATCCGCGCGCGCTGCGGAAGAAGAGCCTGATGGCCACGACCCTGGGTAGCATCGGTGTCGTCTACGGCGATATCGGCACAAGCCCCCTCTACGCGATGAAGGAGTCTCTCCTTCATGTCGGACATGCGCCTTCGCAAGCCGAGATCCTGGGCATCGTCTCCCTGCTTGTCTGGTCGCTGATCTTCGTGGTGACGGTCAAATACGTCGTCCTGATCCTGCGTGCGGACAATCAGGGCGAAGGCGGCGCATTATCCTTGATGGCGCTCGCGCAGAAGGCGCTGGTACGCCCCAGTCGCGTCGTCATGGTTCTGGGCATGGTGGGGGCGGCGCTCTTCTACGGCGACGCAATCCTGACGCCGGCCGTGTCCGTGCTGTCGGCGGTAGAGGGCCTGAAGGTGACATTGCCGTCGCTCGATCCCTTCATCGTGCCGATTTCCATCGCCATCATCGTCGCGCTCTATTTCGTCCAAAGTTCCGGCACAGGCCGCGTCGCCGTGTTTTTCGGGCCCATCATGACGCTATGGTTCGTCACGCTCGCGGCCATCGGCCTGTTTCATATCGGCGATGCGCCCATCATCCTGCATGCGCTGAACCCGCTTCATGCCCTCTGGTTCATGACCAGCCACGGCATCGTCGGCTTTACCGTGCTGGGCTCCGTCTTCCTGTCGGTCACCGGTGCCGAGGCGCTGTATGCGGACATGGGCCATTTCGGCAAGCGGCCGATCCGCCTTGCGTGGTTGTGGCTGGTCGGCCCGGCGCTGCTGATCAACTATCTCGGCCAGGGCGCCTTCGCGCTCAGCAGTCCGGCTGCCCTGCCCAACCTGTTCTTCCTGTCGGCACCGGAATGGGCGCGGCTGCCGCTGGTGCTGCTGGCGACCCTTGCAACCATCATCGCCGGGCAAGCCGTCATCACCGGCGCCTTCTCCCTGTCGCAGCAGGCGATCCAGCTTGGCCTGCTCCCGCGCCTGCAGATCGAGCATACCTCGGAGACGGAGCATGGGCAGATCTACGTTCCCGCCGTCAACTGGCTGATGCTGGCCGGCGTCGTCGCGCTGATCCTCTTCTTCCAGGATTCCTCGTCGCTGGCCTCGGCCTACGGCATCGCCGTCACCGGAACGATGATCGTCACCAGCCTGCTGGCCATCGTCGTTCTCGCCTATGGCTGGAAATGGGGCCTCGGCCTTGCCGTGGTGACGATGGTGCCTTTCCTCATCATCGACACCGCCTTCCTGGCGGCAAACCTGCTCAAGCTTGCCGACGGCGGCTACCTGCCGCTCGTCGTCGGGGCGCTCATCGTGCTGTTGATGTCCACCTGGGTGCGGGGCACCCGCCTTCTGACGGAAAAGGCCCGGCGCGACAGCCTGCCGATGCAAAGCTTCATCAAGAGCATGGCCGGCTCCACTTCGGTGACGCGGGTGCCCGGCACCGCCATGTACCTGACCGGCACGCCGGAAATCGTGCCCACCGCACTTCTGCACAACCTCAAGCACAACCGCGTCCTGCACGAGCATAATGTGATCGTGACGGTGAAAACGGCGAACTCGCCCTATGTCGCCGAGGCCGACCGGCTCGTCTATGAAGGCCTGTCACCCTCCTTCGAGCGGATCACCCTGAATTACGGCTTCCTGGAAGAGCCGAACCTCGTCCAGGCCCTGATCCAGCTGCGGACGATGGGCATGAAGTTCGACGTGATGTCGACGACCTTCTTCGTCGGCAGGCGGTCGATCCGCCTTGCCCGGCAAAGCGAAATGCCACGCTGGCAGGGCAAGCTCTTCAAGAAGATGTCGCGCTATTCCTACGACGCGATCGACTATTTCCGCATTCCGGTCAACCGCGTCGTGGAACTGGGAACCTACGTGACGCTGTAGCGGCGGTCAGGCCGGCCACCACCGATGAAAGTGATGGACCGGCCCGTGCCCCCTGCCGATGCGGAGCCCTTCGGCGGCGGCCAGTGCGGCATGGAGGTAGGCTTTTGCCGAGGCCGTCGCCTCGTCCAGGCTTTCGCCCCTGGCGCGGCCCGCGGCGATCGCCGCCGACAGGGTGCACCCCGTGCCGTGATCGTTGGTGGTGCGGAGCCTCGGCGCCACCAGCGCCAGCGGCTCGCTACCCGGGCGGAAGAGCATGTCGCGGCACTCGGCGCCCTTGCCGTGCCCACCCTTGATCAGCACGCTACCGGCGCCCATCGCCAGGATGCTGTCCGCCTGGCGCGCCAGTTCCTCATCGTCCTGCGCCGGCTCGCGGCCAGTCAACAGTGCCGCCTCCGGAAGATTGGGCGTGACGATCTCCGCCAGCGGCAGCAGCATGCGCTTCAGATTATCGACGGCGCCCGGCTCCAGCAGCGTGTCGCCCGATGTCGCGACCATGACGGGGTCCAGCACGGCCCGTCGCCCGTAGGCGGCTAGGCGGTCGGCGATGGCCTCCGCCGTCGCGGCGGAAGACACCATGCCGATCTTGATCGCGCCGACATCCATGTCTGTCAGCACAGCGTCGATCTGGGCCGCCACCATTGCGGGCGACAGCGTCTCGATCGCCGTCACGCCCTGCGTGTTCTGCGCCGTCACCGCCGTCAAGACGCTCGTGCCGAAGACGCCGAGCGCGGAGAAGGTCTTCAGGTCGGCCTGGATACCGGCGCCGCCGCCGGAATCGGAGCCGGCGATGGTCATGGCGATAATGGTCATACGGCCCCCTGCGATGCTGAAATGCCGTGGATGGCGGGGCTGTCCTCGCCTGTCAATCCAGATGCCGCGCCACGGCCTCCAGGAAATCGTACTCGTCTACGGGCCAGGAGCCCTCGGGCTTGGACTGGGCGCCCCACATGGCGATCACCACCTGTCGGCGCGGATTGATGTAGATATACTGGCCAAAGATGCCGATGGCTGCGAAAGCGCCATCCTGCTCGAACCCGTCATTCTGCGACACGGGCCACCACATGTAGCCGTAATCCACCATGCGCCCGCCGATCTCGTGCGGTGCACCGGCCTGCCGCACCCAACCCTCGGGCAGGATGCGCTCGCCGCCGATGGTGCCATCCTCCAGGATGAACTGCCCGAAGCGGGCATAGTCGCGCAGCGTCGCCGACAGGCCGCTTCCGCCGACCTCCAGCCCGTCCGGGGATTCCAGCCACCATGTCGCGTCCCGCTCCATGCCGGCGCGCGACCAGATCTTCTCCGAAAGATAGTCGGCCAGCGGCCGGCCCGTCGCCGCGGCGACCAGCTCTCCCAGAATGTGCGTCTCGCCTGTCGAGTAGGTCCAGACGGCGCCCGGCTCTCCCAGCCGGTCGAGAGAGCCCATGAACCGCAGGATGGAATGAGGCTCCTGGCCGATCTGCAGGTCCAGCATGCGCCGGCGGTCGGACGCCGGGTCCGTATAGCGCTCGTTCCATTTGACGCCGGACGACATCAACAGGATCTGGCGGATCGTCACCCCGTCATAGACGGTGCCCTTGAGCGCCGGCAGGTAAGTGTCCACGCGATCGTCGATCCGCTCGATCTTCCCGTCACGGATGGCGGCTCCCACAAGGGTCGAAGTGATCGACTTGGCGATCGACATCGACATCCAGCGCGTGTCCCCGTCGTTTCCGAGCTCGTAATCCTCGAAGACGGTTTCGCCGTTCTTCAGCACCATCAGCCCGGCAACGCGGTTCATCGACATGTAGTCGTAGAGATCGTAGGTCTTGCCACCGGACCGGATGACCAATCCGTCGAGGCTGCGCGACGAGGGCGCGAACACGCGCACCGGGCCGCCGGCGGCGACGATGCGGGTCGGGAACAGGCGGTCTATGTTGCGGAAGGTACGCACCTGCCGGTCCGGCAGCAGTTTGCCGTCATACATCTCCTGCACCGTGCCGATATCGGAAACAGCGGCGTCCCGCTCCTGCGAACGGGCCGGCGCTGCCAGGCAGCCGAATGTCAGCAGGACGGCAATAACGATCCGCCGCAACGGCCGGTAAATGGCATATCGATGTCCGCGCATCGGCTTCACCCACTGCAAATTCAATCTCTGGTTGTCCTTCGAGACCAAAGCCGATGGCAATGCAAGAGGCATCGCGCGTGCGATCCATTGTCGCACAAAATAGAATTGGGGTTTCCCTGCCCAGTTCTCGCCGCATCCCGCCAATAGCGATCTACCTGGGGACAATTGCATTCACGGATAAGATGAACATATCGGACGTCGCTGCCAACAAGGCCGTCAGGGCCCTGTCGATGCTTGCTCTATGCGCACTCGCCGCCTGCCAGTCTACGGATATGGCTGAGCTTGCGCCCAGGAAACAAGTCGATCCAAAGGACAAGGAATGCTTGGCGCGCGCCATGTATTTCGAATCCAACCGATCCAGTGACGAGGGCATGCTGGCAGTCGGAACGGTTGTGATGAACCGGGTCGGGTCCGAGAGCTACCCGGAATCCGTCTGCGGCGTCGTCGGGCAGAAGAACCAGTTTGCGAGCGGCGTGATGACGCGCCCCATGAAGGCAGGCAAGGAGCGTGCAGAGCGCGTGGCCGAAGCGGTTCTGCAGGGCGAGCGCCATGCGCTTGTCGGCAACGCCATGTATTTCCACACGGCGGGCCTCAGCTTCGGCTATCCGAACATGAACTACGTTGCGGTGGCTGGCGGAAACGCCTTCTACCAGAGGCTGTCGCGCCAGTTGCGCGAGGGGCGGCGGATGACATCGCAGAGCGAGGCACGCAGTGCGCAGGCGGCGCACATGGCCGCCGGCAATCCCATCGTGATGTCGATCGCGCCCGAAGCGGAGCCGGCCAACCGCAATGGCGCCGGCTCCGGCATTCTCCAGGCTCTAAAGGCCGCGCAGGTCGACCGGAAGTAGCTCTTCCGGGAAGTCCTGGTAGGACACCGGCCGCAGGAAGCGGTCGATGGCCATGGCCCCGACCGAGGTGGAACGCCCGTCCGACGTGGACGGGTACGGCCCGCCATGCACCATGGCGGCAGAGACCTCGACACCCGTTCCGAAGCCGTTGACGAGCAGGCGGCCGGCCTTGCGCTCCAGCAGCGGCAGCAGCGCCTTGACCCGCTCTCCATCGGACGGCGCGATATGCAGCGCGATGGTCAACTGGCCCTCGATCCCCTCCAGGATCTCGCGCAGTTCGGTTTCGTCCTTGCAGCGGACCACAAGCGATGCGGCGCCGAACACCTCATCGTGCAACGACGGATCGGCCGTGAAGTCCGCACCTGAAACGGCAAACAGCGCCGGCTGCCCCTGGCATCCCTGCCCCGGCTGGCCACGGCCGAGTTCACTAACGGCCGGGTTGCCGGCAAGGTTGGAAACGCCGTCGGCGAACGCCTTGTGAATGCCGGGCGTCAGCATCGTCTGCGCTGCGATGCCTCCGAGCGCGGCGGCTGCGGCCTTCTCGAACGCCGTTACCTCCGGGCCTTCGACTGCCAGGATGAGGCCGGGGTTGGTGCAGAACTGGCCGGAGCCGAGCGTGACCGACTGGGCGAAGGCGGTGGCGATGGCCTCGCCCCGCTCCGCCAGCGCGCCCGGCATCAGGAGCACGGGGTTGATCGAGCTCATCTCCGCATAGACGGGGATCGGCACCGGCCTGTCCTGCGCGATCTTCATGAGGGCCGTGCCGCCCCCGCGCGACCCGGTGAAGCCGACCGCCTTGATGCGGGCATCGGCCACCAGGCCCTGGCCGATCTTGCGGCCGGTATCGAACAGGAGCGCGAAGGTTCCCACCGGCATGCCCTTGTCGGCCACGGCCTTCTGCACGGCGCGTCCCACCAGTTCGGAGGTGCCGAGATGGGCGGAATGCGCCTTGGTGACGACCGGACAGCCCGCCGCCAGAGCCGAAGCGGTGTCGCCGCCCGCAATCGAGAAGGCCAGGGGGAAGTTGGAGGCCGAGAAGACGGCAACGGGGCCGAGCCCGATCATGTGTGCGCGCAGTTCGGGCTTGCGGGCCGGCTTGCGCGTCTCGTCCGCCGCATCCTTCACCGTCCGCAGGAAGGTCTTCTTGCGGACGATATCGGCAAAGAAACGCAACTGGCCGACGGTGCGCCCGCGCTCGCCCTCGATACGACCGCGCGGCAGGCCGCTTTCGGCCACGCAGCGTTCGATCAGTTCGTCGCCGAGGGCCATGATGTTGTCGGCGATGGCTTCCAGGAAGGCCGCGCGCTCTTCCAGCGGACGATTGCGATAATCGTCGAAGGCAGCCTCGGCCAGCGCACAGGCCTCTTCGAGGTCGGCCTCGGTGGCGCCGCCGAAAGTGGGTTCAAGCGTCGTACCGGTGGCAGGGTCGAAGGCACGGGCTTCGCCATTTGTGCCACGTACGGCCTTACCGCCTATGAGGTTCTCGCCGGTGATCGGCATATGGGCTCTCCCTTGTATCGATCCTTTTCGCCGGGGAACCGGCGAAACAATGGATTTTGCAGACAATGTGCAAATCCAAGGCGCATACCTTTCGCAAGGGAGGCCCAACGTCAAGGCATGGACGCGGAGCGCGGCTGCCGGTGATGCCGTTTGCAGACGACGGGACAGTTCAGGATGGTTGACCCTCGTGCGCGGCCGCGCGGACGATGGGGGCGACTTCGGTGCCCAGAAGCTCGATCGAACGCTTCATCGCGGCCGTTTCCAAAGAGGCGGTACTCATCTGGAAGGTGATGCGCGAGAGGCCGCCGAGCGTCTCGCTTGCGTGCAGCATCTTGGCTGCGACCGTTGCCGGATCGCCGATCAGGAACGCCCCTTCCGGGCTCGCCATGGCGTCGAACTGCTCCCGTGACGGCGGCGGCCAGCCGCGCTCGCGGCCGATCCTGCCGGTCAGGTGCGCCCAGCCGGGGAAGAACGCATCCCGGGCCGCCGCGTCGGTTTCGCCGACGAAGCCCATCGCATGGATGCCTACCTTGAGGGTGTCGGGGCTATGCCCGGCGCTTTTGCCGGCCTCGCGATAAAGGTCGACGAGCGGGCGGAACCGCTCGAAGGTTCCGCCTATGATCGCCACCATCAGCGGCAGGCCGAGCGTGCCCGCGCGCGCAAACGAGCGCGGCGTGCCGCCGACGCCGATCCACAGCGGCAGGCGCGGCTGATGGGGGCGCGGATAGATGCCCTGGCCCTCAAGGGGTGCGCGGAAGCGGCCCTTCCAGATCGGATAGGTCGTCCCGTTCAGCTTCAGGAGAAGATCGAGCTTTTCGGCGAAGAGCTCGTCGTAGTCTCGTGGGTCGGCACCGAAGAGCGGATAGGCTTCGCCGAACGAGCCCCGCCCGACGACGATTTCGGCGCGGCCCCTGGCGATCAGGTCCAGCGTCGCGAACTCCTGGAAGACACGGACCGGGTCGGCGGCGCTCAGCACCGTCACGGCGCTCGTCAGCCTGATCCGGCTGGTGCGTGCCGCGGCGGCGGCCAGTATGATGGGCGGTGCCGAATCCAGAAACTCGGCACGATGGTGCTCGCCAATGCCGAAGACATCGAGCCCGGCCCGGTCGGCAACCTCGACCTCATCGAGCAGATCGGC
Organism: Aureimonas sp. OT7; assembly: GCF_014844055.1. Taxonomy (NCBI): domain Bacteria; kingdom Pseudomonadati; phylum Pseudomonadota; class Alphaproteobacteria; order Hyphomicrobiales; family Aurantimonadaceae; genus Aureimonas; species Aureimonas sp. OT7. Next base: position 600,608 of record NZ_CP062167.1, on the reverse strand, counting down.
CATGCGGTCGGTTGCCGACGGCGGCTTGCCCGTCGCCGGATCCGGCAGAATGGCGGCAAAGCTGTCGATACCGATTTCCATGCATGGTTCCTTCAGTTCGTGGCGGCCAGGTGTGGGGCATGGTTGGGAGAGCGGCGAGGGACGGATGGTCGGCACCGATGGTCCGCCGGGGCGACGCGCCACGAAAAACGCGCCAACCGCTCAATCCGGAAGCGGAATGTGCTCATCCCGGTCATCGACCGGAAGATCGAAGCGCCCCTTGCCCCAGTTCTGCGCCCGCCATTCGGCTTTCGCCTCTTCGATGCGCTCCTGCGAGGATGCAACGAAATTCCACCAGATGTAACGGGGACCGGGAAGCGTCGCGCCGCCCAGGATCATCAGGCGCGCACCCCTGTCGCCGGCGGCGACCGTGATCCTGTCGCCGGGGCGGAAGACCATCATCCGGCCGGCCTCGAAATCCTGGCCGGCGACCGAGATCGAGCCTTCGACGATGTAGATGCCACGGTCCTCGTGATCGTCCGGCATCGGCAACAGGCCGCCCGCGGCCAGCTTCACGTCGGCGTAGAAGGTCTGCGAGTACATGGTGGCGGGGGCGGTCTCGCCATAGGCGCTGCCGAGGATAAGACGGACCTGCGCGCCGCGATCCTCGATCACCGGCAAGGCTTCCCTTCCATGATGCTCGAACGTCGGCACCATGTCCTCGTGGGATTCGGGCAGCGCCAGCCACGTCTGGATGCCGAGCAGGCTGCTCGGACCGCTTCGGGCCGCTGCGGAGGTGCGCTCGGAATGGGTCACGCCACGCCCGGCGACCATCCAGTTCAACTCGCCCGGACGGATCGTCTGGTCGGCCCCGGTGCTGTCCCGGTGATGAAAGTCGCCGCGATAAAGGTAGGTGACCGTGCCAAGACCGATGTGCGGGTGCGGCCGAACGTCGACCCCCTGGCCGGTCAGGAACTCGGCCGGCCCGGCCTGGTCGAAGAAGATGAACGGTCCGACCATCTGCCGCTTCGGCGCCGGCAAGGCGCGCCGAACCTGGAACCCGCCAAGATCGCGGGAGCGTGGAACGATGAGTGTTTCGATCGCGTCGAAGCCGACCTCATCGGGGCAGCCGGGATCGATTGCCGGATTCCAACTCATGCTTCGTCTCCTTTATGGGCTTCCGGGTGGCTCCAACCCCGCAGATGCACTTGCCCCCAGGCTGGCGCATTGCCGCCCGCCGCACTAGCCCCGGGCCGCGTCATGCTGTGTTACGGAAAGTGGAACGTACGGGCGTTGCCCTCGCGCACGGTGGCGCCGCCACCGGCCGGTCGCGATACACGGCCAGGCCCCCAATTCATGCCTGAGGGTCGAGCCCCCAGATCTCCGGATTTCGTGCGAAGTATTCGATCATCATCTCGGTCAGCACCCCCACCTTCCGCGTCGGATGCTGACTTGGCGGGCGGACGACGAAGACGGCCCCCGGCGGGACGGGATAGCGCATCATGATCGGGACCAACGCGCCGGACGCCAGATAGTCATAGGTGATGCAATCGGGCAGCCAGGCGACGCCGAGGCCCGCCGCCGCGGCGGCAGCAAGGGCCGTGGCGCTATCGGCCTTGAACCTGCCCTGCGGCTGGACGGTGACGATCCTGTCGCCATCCCTGAACTGCCAGGTTTCCGTTCCCTGCATGAGAGCCTGATGGCTGGCGAGTTCGGCCGGGGTTTGCGGTGCCCCGTACGCGTCGACATAGGCCGGGCTTGCGACGAGCTTGCCGTGGATCGGCCCGACGCGCCTTGCGATCAGGTTGGAATCCGGAAGGTAGGCGCCCCGGATGGCGCAATCGAAACCCTCCGCGATGAGATCGACGAAGCGGTCGCTGTAGGAGGTGTGGACGTGGAGTTGCGGATGCTGGCGCGCCATGTCCGCGACGACGGAGGCAAAATGCGTCGGGCCGAACGTCAGCGGCATCGCAACCCTGAGAACGCCGCGCAGTTCGCCGGTAGGGGTGATCGTTTCCCTGGCCGTATCGATCTCGGCGCAGGCGCGAGCCGCATGGCGCCTGAAGGTTATGCCCGCCTCGGTCAGCGCGGCGCCGCGGGTGGTTCGCGCAAGGAGCTGGACGCCGAGCTCCGCTTCGATCCGAAGAAGCCGCCGGCTGACGATCGACTTGGAGACGCCGAGGCGGCGTGCGGCGGCCGACACGCCCCCTGCATCGGCCACGGCGACGAATGTTCGCAGATGCTCGATGTCCATTTCGGCGTCCCTGATCCTGCGACACGGCCTGGTTGACCATCGCACTACCGCGTTGCTCCGGGGCATGGCAAATTATACCGGCCTCCCCAGGGCCTTGTCCGGGAAACTCCCTACATGAGGATGGTCCACCGCCCGGGTTTTCGAAAGAGGCATGCTTGATCAAGACGGCATATGTGTTGACGCGAGACCGGCAGAGAGTGGTCGAGATCGCCACGATCGTTACACGGTTCGGGTTCGGCCATCTTCTCGCCGGCATACCCATGCCCTCGGACGTCGTACCGAAGCAGCCGACCCCGGAGCGCGCGCGCGCCGCTTTGCAGGAGCTTGGTCCGACCTTCGTCAAACTCGGTCAGATCCTCGCCACGCGAGGCGACCTTTTCCCTCCCGAATGGGTTGCCGAATTCGAGAAGCTGCAGGATGACGCAGCGGTGGTCGACGCCGGGATCATGATCCCCCGCCTGAACGAGGCGTTGGGCCAGCCAGCCAGCGAGGTCTTCGAAGCGTTCGACGAAAAGCCGATTGCGGCAGCTTCGATCGGACAGGTGTACGCGGCCCGGCTGCACGATGGCCGGAAGGTTGTCCTGAAACTGCGCCGGCCAGGCATCCGCAGGCAGATGGAAGCGGACCTGCGCATACTCCTGCATATTGCCGAGCTGGCGGAACAGAACCTGCCCGACGTTCGCCGCTATCGCCCTGGCGAGATCGTTCGCCTGCTCTCCAATGCGTTGCTCGAAGAGCTCGATTTCACCGCCGAGGCACGCAACACCGAAACGCTTGCCGATGCATTCGCACAGGACCGGAACATCGTCGTCCCGGCGATCCATTGGCCCTTCACGAGCGAAAGACTTCTGGTTCAGGATCGCCTGTCGGGTGTCGCGGTTTCGGATGCGAAGGCGCTGTCCGCATCCGGTCTCGATCGTGCTCTCCTGGCGCGACGGGGCGCCGAGGCCTTCCTGAAGGCCGCATTCGAGGAGGGTCTGTTCCATGCGGACCCTCATCCCGGCAACCTCTTCTGCCTCGCTGGAAACCGTGTCGGCTTCATCGATTTCGGAATGATCGGGCGCCTGTCGTCGACCCGCCGATCCGAAGTCGTCCAGTTTATCGGCGCCGTCATCGCCGGCGACGGCCGGGGTGTGCGGAACGTCATGATCAAATGGGGCGGAGCGCCTGAGGGCGGACAGGATGCGCTGACGGCGGATGCCGATGCGTTTGCGATGCGAAACAGCACCCACCCGTTCAATTTCGCCAATGCGATGCGCGACTTTACAGAGCTTGGACGTCGCCACCATTTGCCCCTGCCGCCAGACCTGGCTCTTTTCATCAAGGCGTTGCTGACCGCCGAGGGCAGCTTGCGTCGCCTCGATCCCGGCCTTGACGTCATCGCCCTTGCCGGCCCGATCGTCCGTCGTTCCACCCTGGCGGCGAACAATCCCGCAACGCTTGCGCGCGAGGGGCTTGGCCTTCTGCTGGAGTTGCGGGACGTTTCGAAGGAGGCGCCGCACGCCCTGCGCAGCCTGTTTTCCAGCCTGGCGGAAGGCCGCCTGAAGATGCATGTCCAGGCGCCGCAGATGGACGAGCTCGGCGTCCATGTCGAAAGGGCTGCGACCAAACTGGCTGTCGCGATCGTGGCAGGGGCGTTCGCGCTGGGCCTGGCACCGAAGCTGTTCGAGATCGGGCCCAGTATCTGGGGCGTTCCTGCTTTTCTGGGGCTGGGCGTCCTGGCCGTTGTGGCGGCATGCTTATGGATCGTCTTCAAACGCGGCTGACGCGGCCGAGCCCGCTTCGTAGCGGCAGGTCCGAGGCCGACATGGGACCGCGGCAGCGGCCAGGTTGCGCGTTCCTCTTTCTGCGACAGAGTTCTACCGATGGCATGCCTGTTCGCCACGCTCGCCCGACGGTACCTCACCCGGAGCAACGCGCCCGGCCAGGGTCCGATGCCTTGGGAAGGAGAATGGCAAGATGAAGGCTGCGGTCTACGACAAACCCGGGCCTCCGAGCGTCCTGAGATATGCCGATGTTCCGGATCCCGTCTGTGGGCCGGAGGATGTGCTGATCGCCGTCGCGGCGATTTCGATCGAGGGCGGCGACCTGATCAACCGGCGTTCCGTCCCCCAGCGATCCTCCTGGATTGTCGGTTACGCCGCAGCCGGCACCGTCGCCGCAATCGGCGAGAATGTGAGAGACCGGGCGGTCGGCCAGCGGGTAACGGCTTTCAACATGGACGGATCGCATGCCGAGCTGTGGGCCGTGCCTGCCTCACGAACCTGGCCGATCCCGCAGGGCCTGGACATGATGCGTGCCGCAGCAACGCCGATCGGCTTCGGCACGGCCCGGCACTGCATCACCACCCGGGGCGGGCTCGCCAGCGGCGAGACGGTCCTGATCCAGGGCGCCGCCGGCGGTGTCGGTCTGGCGGCTGTCCAGATCGCGCGGCAGGTTGGGGCGACGGTCATCGCGGTTGCCAGTGGCCACGAGCGACAGGCGCGCCTGACCGCCCTTGGCGCAGCCCATGTCATCGACCGGCTTCGCCACGATGTCGTCGACCATGTCCTTCGGCTGACCGATGGCAAGGGCGCCGATCTCGTGATCGACCCCGTTGGGTCGACACTGCAGACGTCTCTGTCCGCGCTCGCCACCGAAGGACGGCTCGTCTTCGTTGGAAATGCCGGCGGCGGCGGCCTTGATGTGGATCTCTGGTCGCCCATGCAGAACAACCAGACGCTGCACGGCGTTTTCATGGGGTCCCTGTTCGAACGACCGATGGTGCACCGGACGGTCGACGACCTGCTGGAGGCCGCAGCGCAAGGGCGCATCGAAGTGGTGATCGATCGGGTTTTCCCCCTGCGGGAGGCGTCGAAGGCCCATGATCATGCAGAGACGGCAAGGCCTCTGGGCCGGGTCATGATGACCCCCTGACACCGTCGCGGTCGAAACACGCGATCAACATGTCGGTGAGGACGCGCACCTTCCTTGCAGGATGCCGTCCGGGCGGGCGAACGACATAGATACCGGCCGGCGGCGGCGGATGATGTGCCATGACGGTCATCAGCGCGCCGGATTGCAGATGATCGTCGATCAGATCGTCGGGGAGCGCCGCGATACCCAATCCGGCCACGGCGGCGACGACGAGGGCTGCCCCGTTATCGGCTTTGAAACGGCCCTGTGGGCGAATGGTCAGGATCCTGTCACCGTCCGTCACCTGCCAGGTTTCCATGCCCTGCATCAGCGCCTGGTGCGTGATGAGTTCCTCCGGCGTTTCCGGCGAGCCGTGGGCTTCCACATAGGCGGGACTGGCAACGAACTTGCCGTACAGGGGGCCGACGCGTTTCGACACCAGGTTCGAATCGCGGAGCGTGCCGACCCGGATGGCGCAATCGAACCCTTCTGCGATCAGATCCACGAAGCGGTCGCTGTAGCTCGTCTGGATCTGCAGTTGCGGATGGCGCAATGCCATGTCCGCGAGGACAGCGGCAAAATGCGTGGGACCGAATGTCAGGGGAGCGGCGACCCTGAGACGCCCGCTCAGCGCGCCGGCCGGCAGGATGGTATCGCGTGCGGTTTCGATCTCTGCGCTGGCCCTGGCCGCATGATCCCGAAACGTGGCGCCGGCTTCCGTCAAGGACGCGCCGCGCGTGGACCGAGCCAGCAGTTGCACGCCAAGCTCGGCCTCGAGCCGCGCAAGCCGCCGGCTCACCATCGATTTGGAAACACCGAGCCTGACGGCCGCAGACGTGATGCCGCCCGCATCGGCGACCTCCACGAACGTCCGCAGATCCTCGATGTCCATACTGCGTTCCCGGTTCCGATACAGTGTTCCGCGCAAACGCTGACTACCGTATCGACCCCCCGAATGACAGGGTTCTCGGGCAGACACCGCGTCGAGAAGGGCGCTTCCGGCCCGCAGCAGCGTGTGTCTCGATTACCCCCCGAACCCAGGAACTTTCATCCATGACCTTTCGCAACGGCCTAGACTCACTCCTTCGTCCCGAAGATTCGGTCCTCGTCATGATCGACCACCAGCCCTATCAACTGGCGAACGTGAACAGCCATGATCCGCAAGCCGTGGTGAACAACACGACGGCGCTTGCGAAGGCTGCAAAGGTCTTCGACGTCCCCACGATCCTGACCAGCGTGATTGCCGGGCGTGGCGGGCTGCTCTTCAAGCATCTCACCGATGTGTTCCCGGGGCAGGAGGTGATCGACCGCACCTTCATCAACACCTGGCAGGATCCGAAGGTGGTGGACGTGGTCAAGGCGACCGGCCGCAAGCAGTTGGTCATCGCCGGCCTGTGGACCGAAGTCTGCGTCGCGATGCCGGCAATCCAGGCCGCGGGCGAAGGCTGGGACGTCACCGTGATCACCGACGCATCGGGCGGGACGTCCGTCGAAGCCCATGAGATCGCCATCCAGAGGATGATCGGGGCCGGCGTCAACTTGATGACCTGGCTTGCGCTGGCTGCCGAATGGCAGCGCGATTGGGCGCGCGAGGAGACGGCGGGCGCACTGACCGACGTCATAATCGACCATGCCGGCGGCAGTGGCATCGCCTATCTGTGGGAACAGCAGCTTCTGAACACGCCCGTGCAGGCGGCCAGCAAGGCCGGCCTGTAACAATTGACCCTGGATGGCGAGCGCCTGGCCGGACGCCACGGAAACGGCGCCCGGTCGAGCCTCGTCATCACCATCTGCAGATATTAGCGGACATTGCCGACACGAACGACACGCGGCGCCTGCGCCTGCGCCTGCGCAAGATACAAATCAGTCCGCCCCTCGTTCCGCCGCCAGCCTGAACGACCGGCTCCCCATGACAACGAGGCAGATCGCCGGTGCCATCGCGACAGTGACGAACAGCCAACGTGCCGCATTCGCCAGATCCATGGTGTCCGATGCAGCGGAACCGCCAGCGAGGTTAACGACCAGCCCTGCCAGGGCGGATCCGAATGCGGTCGCGCAAAGCTGGACAGTCATGATCGAAGACGCCGCACTGTCCGCTTCCTCGGGCGGCGCTGCATGCAGCACCCTTGCCGCAAGAGCGGGATAGGCGAGACCCACGCCGACGCCACCGGCAACCAGCGCGCCGCAGATCGAGGCAAGCGGTAGCCAGGCCGTCGGCCCGCCCGCCCATGGAAGAATGCCGGCGAGGGTCAGCATGGCGCAAAGCGAAAGCAGCGGTCCTGCACGCATGGCGCGGTCTTGCCGCCTGGATCCCAGCCCGGAAGCGACAATGGCGGCGGCTGTCCAGCCGGCCGACATGACGGCGGCGATATAGCCGGCTTCGAGCGGTGACCTGCCATGCAACTCCTGTAGGAAAAGCGGCAGAAAAATCTCTGTGCAGGTCACCGTGACTGCCAGGAGCGCCGAGCTCGCATACAGGCTGCCCAGCGTCGCCGGATAGCGGAACGTACTGGCCGGGAACAGCCTGATGACGGAACGGCGCTCCACCATGATTAAGCCGGCGACAAGCGCAGTGGCGACCAGCATGGCGATGGTCGTGGCTGCGGCGCTACGCCCGATACCGCCCCACGAGGCGGCAACGACGGCGACCGTCAGCAGCGCGAGTTGAACGACCGGGAGCGGCGAGGCAGATGACCCCTCGCGTCTGCCTTGGGGCAGGACGACCAGCGCCGCCAGGACATTGAGGCCGGCAAAGGGCACCAGCACCAGAAACGCCCCGCGCCAGAGATCGAACTGGGCGAAGACGCCGCCGATGGCAGGGCCCAGCAAAGTGGCAATACCCCACATGCTGGACAACAGCGCCAACGCGCGGGACCACAGTCTTTCAGGATAGACCCGGCTGACCATCGCGTAGGCCAACGCCAGGAGTGCGCCGCCGCCAAAGCCCTGGACAACCCGGCCTGTCAGCATGGCCGCCATAGTGCTCGATGTACCGCAAACGAGCGTACCGACAACGAAAACCAGCGTGGCCAGCCCGTAGCTCGGGCGTGGCCCTGCGCTCGCCAGCAGTGGAGTCGTCAGGGCGGCTCCCAGAATGGAAGCGACGACGAACAGCGTGGTGTTCCACGCATAGTATTCCCTCCCGCCGATTTCCTGGATGACCGAGGGCAGGATGGTCGTCGAGATGTAGAGATTGATCGCATGAAGCGCCACGCCGCCACTCAACGCAAGCGAGCGAACGAGGTTACCGCCGGATAGAAGGTCGGCCCAACCCGCGATGGGTGCATTCGCGGACAATGTCATTGGATGGTCCTCATGCCTGCGCCGAGGCGGGCCAGCTTGTCGGGATTGCGCATGATGAAGATGCCGGAGAGATTTCCCGTTGCATCGGCCGAGAAGCTCACGGAGGCGACGATCGATACGCCATCGAAAACAAGCGCGCCCCGCGTGCCGTTGATATCGACATGCTGCCATCGGAAACCGGTCCAGAATCGCGTGAGCGTGCCACCCAGAAAGGCAAGCACGTCGTCCTTTCCCGAGAGCGGCTGTAGAAGGGCGAGCGCCTTGCCCCCGCCATCGGCCTTGAGCGCTATGTCCGCGCGCATCAGGGTAGCGAGACGGGATGTGTTTCCCGTCTCGATGGCCGTCTGGAAGGCTGAAAGCAGCTCGTCCTGGCGCACCTTCGAGACGGTGCTTCCCGCTTCGTCACGGCCGATACGGTTGCGTGCGCGTGACACCAGTTTGCGGCACGCCGTTTCAGTCACGCCGAGGGTGTTCGCCACGTCCAGGTAAGACTGATCGAAGACCTCATGCAGAAGAAACGCAGCGCGCTCCTTCGGCGCGAGCCGCTCCAGGACCAGCATGAAGGCGAGGGAAAGCGATGATGACAGATGTGCCGCATCCTCCGGGCTTTCGTCGGTCATCGTCTGTATCGGCTCCGGAAGCCAGGCTCCGACATACTCGGTGCGCGCCCTGTGCGCCGACCTGAGTATGTCGATGCAGCGGCGCGTGCACGCCGTCGTCAGCCAGGCGGCGGCATTGGCGATCGTATCGTGATCGAGACCCTGCCACTTGAGATAGGTGTCCTGAACCGCATCCTCGGCCTCGGCCAGCGAACCGAGGATGCGATAGGCAAGACCCGTCAGAAATGGCCTGCGCTCTTCGAACACGACTGTCGGGTTCTCAACCATGTCAGTGCGTCGAGACCTGGATGCGGTTCCAGAGGTTGATCATCGCGACCGTGGCTGTCAGGGCGCTGATCTCGGTGTCGCTGAAATGCGCACGCAGGTCAGCGCGCAGGCTGCCATAATCGGTCCGCCGGTCGAGCTGGGTCAGCGCCTCGGTCCAGGCCAGCGCCGCCTTCTCCTTGGGAGAGAAGTCGCTGACATGATCCCAAACCGCGAGCCGATCCAGCCGTTCATTGGTCTCGCCGTCGTCACGGGCCTCCCTGGTGTGCATCTTCACGCAATAGGCGCAGGCATTCAGTTGGGAGGCACGCAACTGCACCAGATGGTGGAGCATCCGATCGAGGCCGTGCTCATCGATGGCGCCATGCACTGTCTGCAGCGTTGCGAAGATTTCAGGGACATTCTTATAATGGTTTACGGGGGAGGTGGACATGACAGGCTCCATTCTCGGTGGTCTGCCCCGATGACGCCTCAGCTCGGTCTTTTGTGACGTCGGTGTGAAAAATTCTGCGTTACGACTGGCGCTAGTCGCCGAAAGCAACGTTCAGCGCCAGCAATGTCAGGATCGATGCCATGATCCAGCGCTGCGCCCTTACCCAGCCCGGTCGGGTAGCGAACCAGTCCGATATCCGTGCGGCGGCCAGGATGATGACGCTGTTCACCGCAAAGCTCACCGCAATCTGGGTACTGCCCAGCAAGAGGCTCTGACCCAGCATATGTCCTGCGGTCACGTCGAGGAATTGTGGCAGAAGCGACAGGTAAAGAAGAGCGATCTTGGGATTCAGGAGATTGGTTAGAAAGCCCATGGCAAAGAGGCGCCCGGGCGGGTCGATCGGGAGATCGTGACGGGGCCGAAACACCGAACCCGAGTTTGGCCGGATCGACTGCCATGCCAGATACAGCAGGTAGGCCGCGCCAGCGAGTTGGATGGTCCGATAGGCAAACGGTACGGCAAATATTATGGCGGTCAAACCGAACGCTGCGCAGAGCATGTAGAAGACAAAACCTGCCAGGACGCCGGACAACGAGATAAATCCCGCCATGCGACCCTGCAGGATCGAGCGACTGATTAGGTAGATCATGTTGGGGCCCGGCGTCAGCACCATGCCAAGCGATACAAGAGCGAAGGCGCCGAGATTTGCTGCCGTCACGATGACCCGCCCTCCCACGACACATTCAGCTGGACCATCGGCAGCCGACAATGAAAAACCTTGCTACGAGCGGAACCTGGCGGGCGGGGTATCAACCGGCATCGACGGGGTGCTGCGACCGGAAACCGACGCAGAGCCGATTCCATATATTGATCGTCCCGATGGCGACACTGATTCGGGTGATTTCCGCCTCGGTGAAAAAGTCCTGGAGCGGCTGGAAATCCGCGTCGGGCGCATGGGATTGAGCGATGTTTGTCAGCGCCTCGGTCCAGCCCAGCACCGCACGTTCGCGCGCCCCGAAGACGGGTGAATCCCGCCAGACGCAGATGAGGTTGATCCACTGCTCGCTCAGCCCGTCGCGACGCGCCTCCCTGACGTGCATATCGAGGCAGTAGGCGCAGCCATTGATCTGCGACGCTCGCAGTTTGAGGAGATGCAGCAAGCGAGGCTCCACTCCGGAGTCTCGGCGCACATAGGTGTCGAGAGCGGCGACGGCTTCATAGGCATCGGGCGCAACCGAGGGGAAGTCGCAGCGTGCTGTCACGGCACGGTCCTTTCGTTGTTGGCGCCATCGTCGGTGATCTCCATCCAGAAGGGTCCCCGTCTGACAGGTTGCTTCAATCCAGGAAGGGCGGCGAAGAACAGGGCCGACGCGCGGGCGGCGTCTCGGCCCGCCGGGCCCGTGTGGCTGGAATCGATGCTCATCAACGCTCAACCGCCTCCCTTGTTGAACGACTCCGGTCCAATCCGCGTCAGCGTCGAGCGCACCAGGATCACTGCGGTTATTGCGGCCGCGGCCACGATGTATGCCGCGGGTTCCCAGCCGAGGCGATCCTGCGCTGCTCCGATAGCCGTCGGACCGAGGATCTGACCGAGATTGTTGCCCTGAAGGATCAGGCCCAGAACGACCGGCACCAACCCTGCCGCCGGCGCCACCACTGGCGCAGAGGATAACAGGATGGTCGGAATGACGCCGCCGAAGGCGGAAAACAGCAGACACAGGGCAAACGCGGCTGTGTCTGGCAGCACGGGCAGGAAGATGCCTGAACCGGCCAGTCCCATGACAAGGCAGGCAGCAGTCAGCAGTGCCGTGCGGCCAAGGCCCCTGGACAGGAGCATGCCGGTCGCGAGATTGCCGATGACGTTCACGACCAGCACCAGTGCGCTCAGCAATCCGGCCGTCTGGTGCGTTACCCTCAGCCGCTCCATTAGCAGAACCGGCAGAAAACTGAACACGGCGAAGAACATCAGGGCGAAAAGCGCAAAGGTGAGCGACAATCCGACGACGCGCCGGTCGCTCAAGACGATCAACGTGTCGTGGCGCAGGCTTTGGAATGACATGGACCGGCTCTGCTCGCTGGCCGGTATGACGAGCGGCACGGTTGCGCAGATCGCCAGCGCCAGCGCGCAACTCGCCCACCACATTGCCCGCCAGTCTCCGAACAGAGGGCCCGCCAGCATTGCCGACGCCATACCCACCGGCATGAAACAACTCCACAGCGCGAAAGCCAGATCACGGTCCGCAGGCCGCGCCACCTCCCCGATCAATGATGGCGCTGCAACCGTCACCAGCAGGAAACCGGCCCCTTCGATGACGCGGCCGATGAACAGGCTGGGCAGTCCCGGTAATGCCGCACCAAGCGCCCCGCCCAGGGCCGTGACCAGAAGCCCGACCATGAGGATGCGACGCGCACCGAAACGCGCCGCAAAGGCACCGGCAGGAATGCCGCCGAAAAGCCCGATAAGGGCAAATATGCCGGCAAACCATCCGATCGCCGTCAGGTCGATTCCAAGGTCGTCCTGCAGCATGGGCGCCGCGATCGCACCTTTTCCGACTTGCAGCGCGGCGGCGATCCCGCTGCCGACAATCACGGATATGGCCGTCCAGTTGGTGGGAGCGGCCATGGAATGCAGTGCGGCTTTCATCATGCCGCTCTTGCGGTGCGTCCGGCCGCGAGAGCAGCCGTGATTTCGGCGACATGGCGACCCTGAAATCGCGCGCCGTCCAGCTCGTTTTCACTGACCGCGCGATGCCCTCCATGACCATCGTCGGCCAGGGTCGACGCACCATAGGGCGAGCAGCCGGTAATCTCGTCCATCCGCATCTGGCCCTTGAAGGTGTAAGGCAGGCCGACGATGATCATGCCGAGATGGAACAGGACGGTCTGGGTGGACTGGATCGTCGTTTCCTGTCCGCCATGCTGGCTTCCGGTGGAAGCAAAGACGCTGCCCACCTTGCCCACCAACTGGTCTTCGAACCAGAGCCCGCCGGTCTGGTCCAGAAAGTTCTTCATCTGGGACGCCATGTTGCCGAAGCGGGTGGGCGTGCCGATGATGATCGCATCGTACTCGGCCAGTTCGGCCACGGTCGCCACGGACGCCGATTGGTCCATCTTGTATCCCGACCTTTTCGCGACGGCTTCGGGCACGAGCTCGGGCACGCGCCTGATCGTGACATCCGCACCCGCCTCACGCGCGCCCTCCGCAACGGCCAGCGCCATCGTCTCGATGTGCCCGTAAGAGGAATAGTAAAGCACCAGAACCTTCGTCATCGTCGACCTCGTCTCGCTCGTCACTTCTGATGTGGTTGCACGAGATCGGTGACCGGTTTAAGTGATTTAATATGCATAATGTCGATCAGTAAAAACGATCATGCTGGATGCGCTGACCCTCGATCAGCTCCGAACCTTCGTGACGATCGCCGACAGCGGCAGCTTTCGGTCCGCGGCGCGGACACTGTCACGTGTCCAATCGGGCGTCAGCGTTGCCATCGCCAATCTCGAGACGACACTCGGCCTGGAATTATTCGACCGTTCCGGGCACAGGCCGGTGTTGACCGCACAAGGGCGGGTACTGCTGGGCAACGCCCGCGACATCATTCTGCGCGTGGACGTCTTACGCGCGCAGGCTCGTGGTTTCGCCCATGGGGTGGAAACGGAACTCGCCATTTCCGTCGACACGCTCTACCCCATGCGGGAGGTTGCCCGCGCGATTTCACGGATGCGAGACGATTTCCCGGCCGTTGCCATGCGGGTCTGGGCAGAGCCCCTGGGCGGGCCGCTCGATGCGCTGCGAAAGCGCCGCTGCGCACTTGCCGTCATGGTGGGGGAGGATTTCCGTGACCCGCGCATCAAGTTCGAGCCGCTGTTATCGATCAGACAGGTGGCGGTTGTCGCCTCGACTCATCCGCTGGCCCTGTCCAAGGCGGGCCAGCCCATGGAACTGATGGATGTCGCCGATCATCTCCAGATTGTTCTTTCCGACCCGTCCGATCTTTCGGCGGGGCAGGATTTCGGGGTGGTTTCGCCAAAGACATGCCGCGTCAACACGCAGGATACCAAGCACAATCTCATCCTGGGCGGCGCTGGGTGGGGGCGCCTGCCGTACTGGCTCGTCAGGCGGGATCTGGAACAGGGTACGCTCGTACACCTCAATGTCAGCGCCCTGGGCCGCGAAGGCGAGGCTACGTCCAGCGCCTATCTTGCTCACCGCCGGGACGAGGCCCTGGGGCCGGCTGCGCAGACATTGTCCGACCTTCTGATCGGACACGAAAGGGATCACTCTTTCCAGTCATAACGATACCGTCGCCGCCACCCGTGTGCCTTGCCCAACGCGTCGAGGGTCGCCGGCGCGAGGTTCGCATTACGGGATCAAAGTCGGAACTGCTGCGAACGCTGGTCGCCGCTTTCAGCGTAAAGACGGCGGCGCTCCGCGTTCAGAGTTCTGCAATGAAATGGCGCACCGCACCGGGCGCAGATAATAACTACGTTTACGCTATAGCCCTCTAAATGGCGCCGGAAAATCGTCCGGAACTCACTGAAATGACAGTGGAATTCCCGACCAAATCACGGTGCTCAGTCGAGTGCGGTTCCTTACGCAGCCGCTGGCAACGACACGGGGCATACAGGACTAGACTGTAACCTGCTCATTTTCATCCAACGGGGCGGGGTCGTCCGCCTCGCCGACAAGCTCCCGTATCTCCCGCTCGTCGAGCGTTTCCTTTTCCAGCAGCCGGCGGGCGGTTCGTTCAAGCAGGTCCCGGCGTTGCGTCAACAGGTCGACGGTCCGGTCGAACGTCTCGTCGACCACCCGGCGTACCTCCTCGTCTACGGCCGCAGCCGTCTTGTCGGAATAGCTGCGCTCCTGCGGCCCGTAATAGGGCTGGTCGGTGGCAAGGAAGGATCGCCGGTCCTTCTCAAGCGCGACATGGCCGAGTTTTTCCGACATGCCGTAGCGGGTGACGATGGCGCGGGCGATGTCGGTGACCTTTGCGAGGTCATCCGCCGCGCCGGTCGAGAGATGGCCGAACACGATCTTCTCCGCTGCCCGGCCGCCGAGCAGCACCGCCATCTTGTCCTGCAATTCTTCGAGCGTCATCAGGAAGCGGTCCTCGGTCGGCCGCTGGATGGTGTAGCCCAGCGCGCCGATGCCGCGCGGGATGATCGAGACCTTGTGGACCGGATCGACGCCCGGCAGCGCCATCGCCACCAGGGCATGCCCCATCTCGTGATAGGCGACGATCTCGCGCTCCTTCGGATTGAGCAGCCGGTTGCGCTTTTCAAGGCCGGCGACGATGCGCTCCACCGCATTGTTGAAGTCGTCCATCGTCACGGCGTCGGCCTTGCGGCGGGTCGCAAGCAGCGTCGCCTCGTTGACCAGATTGGCGAGGTCGGCGCCGGTGAAGCCGGGGGTGAGCGCCGCGATCTTCTCCGGCTCGACATCCGGGGCGAGCCTGGCCTTCTTGAGATGCACGTTCAGGATCTGCACGCGGCCAGCCTTGTCAGGCCGGTCGACCAGCACCTGCCGGTCGAAGCGGCCGGCGCGCAGCAGCGCCGGGTCGAGGATTTCCGGGCGGTTGGTGGCGGCAAGCAGCACGAGACCGGTCGAGGAATCGAACCCGTCCAGCTCGACGAGGAGTTGGTTGAGCGTCTGCTCCTTCTCGTCGTGGCCGCCAGCCATCGGGCCGATGCCGCGGGCGCGGCCAAGCGCGTCGAGTTCGTCGATGAAGATGATGGCCGGGGCCTTGGCGCGGGCCTGCTCGAAGAGGTCGCGCACGCGCGCGGCGCCGACACCGACGAACATCTCCACGAACTCGGAACCGGAGATCGAAAAGAATGGTACGCCCGCCTCGCCCGCCACGGCCCTCGCGAGCAGGGTCTTGCCCGTGCCGGGCGGGCCGACGAGCAGGATGCCTTTCGGCATGCGCCCGCCCAAGCGGCCGTAGCCCTGCGGGTCCTTCAGGAAGTCGACGATCTCCTTGAGTTCGTCCTTGGCTTCGTCGACGCCCGCCACATCCGCGAAGGTCACGCCGGTGTCGGACTGGACGTAAACCTTGGCCTTGGACTTGCCGATCTGCATCAGTCCGCCGCCGAGGCCGCCACCCATGCGCCTGAGCATGAACATCCAGATGCCGACGAAGAGCGCCACCGGCAGCACCCAAGAGAGCAAGTCACGCAGGAAGGTGCTCTCGATCTGCCCGGTGACGACGACGCCGTGCTCCTGGAGCCGCCGCGCGAGGTCGGGCTCGACGCGGGTGGTGACGAACATCGGACGGCCATCCACCGGCTCCGTGAAGCGGCCCTGGATGAAGCGGTCCGATACGGCCACTTCCGCGATCCGGTTCTGGTCGAGATAAGTCTCGAACTGGCTGTAGGGAATCTGCGCCACCTGCGTGGCGGTCGTGAACAGGTACTGGAAGGCCAACATGATGAAGAAGGCGGCGATCCAGTACCAGATGTTGAACTGCGTTTTCTTGTTCATTTCCATCGTGGCCGCTCCCGGTTATCTCACGACCAGAAGAAGTCTGCCGCCGTCGCGGATCATCTCCAGCGCCAGTATCGTGCGCTGGCCTGCGATCGCGCTGCGCAAATCCGCCACGGACGAAACCGGCGATCGGTTGACCGCCACGATCATGTCGCCCGCTCGAAGGCCGGCCCGTGCTGCCGGACTGCCGGGAAGGATGCTCTCGATCACGATGCCATCGGCTCCGGCTTGATGTGCCTCGGACCGGGAAGCATCCCGCATCCGGGCGCCATCGAACGGCGTTCCGGATAAGTCAGCAGATGCGCCAGTCTCCGCAGCGATCGTAACGCTAATGGTCTGCTCGGTATCACCACGTTTGAGCGTCAGGCTGATTGCGCTGCCGGCAGGGGTGAGGCCGATGCGGTTTCTGAGGTCGGTCGCGCCCTGAACGGGGTGCCCGTCGACGGCGGTGATCACATCGCCGACTTGCAGTCCGGCTCGTTCGGCCGGCGAGCCGGGTTCGATATTGGCTATTACCGCTCCGCGAAGTTCCCCGAGCTGGAGCGCCTCCGCGAGGTCGGGCGTGAGGTCCTGGATACCGACACCCAGCCTACCGCGCCGGACCTCACCGTGCTCGATCAACTGGTTCATGACGGAAACCGCCATGTTGCTGGGCACTGCGAAGCCGATGCCAATGTTGCCGCCTGCGGGGGTGAGGATCGCCGTATTGATGCCGATGAGCCTGCCGTCCAGCGTCACCAGGGCGCCGCCGGAGTTTCCGGGGTTAATGGAAGCGTCCGTCTGGATGAAATCCTCATAGCCGTCATTGCTGATGCCGCTGCGGCCGAGCGCGCTGACGATGCCGGAGGTCACCGTCTGCCCGAGGCCGAAGGGATTGCCGATGGCGACCACATAGTCGCCGACCTTGAGTCGGTTCGAATCGCCGATCTCCAGCGCGACGAGATTGCTGCCTTCGATTTTAAGAAGGGCGATGTCCGTTGCCTGGTCCGAGCCGACAAGCTCGGCGCGCATATGGCGCCCATCCTTCAGCGTGACGGTGATTTCGCGGGCATTGGCAACCACGTGATGGTTGGTGAGCACATGGCCTTTGGCCGCGTCGACGATCACGCCTGAACCGGCGCTCATGCGCTGCCGCGCTGGCGGCGCTTCTGGAAGATCGAAGAACCGCCGGAAGTACGGATCATTGTAGAGTGGATTGGACGTCGCGGGCGTTTCCGAGACGACGGAGATGTTGACGACGGCCGGCGTCACCCGTTCAAGCACAGGGGCAAGGGTGGGAAGCTCTCCTGCAATGCCCGGAGCGGTCTGTCCGATTGCGACGGGCGGCAATCCTCCCGCGAAGGCAAGGGTTACGCAGAACGTGATTATGGCTGGACGCAGGGCTGTAATGTTCCTGAACATAAGCGATCTCCGTTTTGACCAGACGTTATTTCCTCCTTTCCGCCTGAGGTCAGACGGAGGGTGTAAATCTGGCCCTGCCGGAGGCCGGGCCAGATACGACGTTACGCTGTCGAGAGAGGACGGTTTGTCGTGAACCAGAGGCTAACCGCCGCGAGGACGGCGACGACAAGACCGGCGATCACATGCGCCCACGTCGCGAACGTGACGGCAGAAAAGCCGAGGACCCACGGAGCGATCACGGCCCAGAGGCCGAGCGCGGCGTTGGCCCATTCCTCGACCTGATGGAACGCCGAGAGCGCGGCAACCGCAATCAGCGCCACGGCAGCGCCGACGATCCAGGCATTCCATGCAGCATAGGCTTCAGTCGCGTAGCCGAGATACCAGGGCGACAGCAGCAGACCGAGACCGGCGACGATATTGACGAAATCGAACGCTGTCCGGTTATTGGAAGACAGAGATTTCAGCATCGTTCATTTCTCCTTGTCAGTTGGGTTGCGTCATCAATGAACCGTCTTCCGGGAGCGGGAGGCGGGTGCGACGGCGATTTCGCAACCGCCGTCGCGAAGCCTGGAATCCGGATCGGGTGGCGGAAGAGACGGCCTTCCGCCCTCTCCGGGCAGGAACGGTGCAAGCTCGGTTCGCGTGAACATGCCCGCTGCGATCTCATGCAGCGCGAGGTCGCTCACGCTGGCATGGTTCGGATCGAGCCGCGGCTCGGCACCCCGGCCGAGCGCCCGGCTTCGGGCGGCAGCAGCAAGCGTCAACGAACCGGTTCGGTAGAACCTTCTGGCAATCGAAGACGACATGCGGGTCCATCGCTGCACCTCACGCCGCCTTGCGTGCGCCTGAATCATCCCGGTCGGCAGCCATGCTTTCGAGCGCGAGCAGCGCCTGCTCGACCTCGTCGAGGCGCGATGGCCGGCTGTTTTCAGGCATGCCTTCGTTGGTCGCCTGGTCGATCAGGTACTCCGTCCAGGCCCAGTTCATCAGGATCGAGCGCTTAGCGTCCAGCGTCAGCGCCGGATCGCGGACCACGCCCATGGGCGACGTCCAGCTTTCCGGACCGGACGGGTCGTTGCGATTCGCCGCGCCATCGAGGGCGTGCCCGTAGCTGTCCTGAAGGTCTGAAAGCCCGAGCCGGTCGAGCGTTGCGTCGGAAAAGGCATGCGTCGAGCTGCCCCTCCGCGCAGACGTTCCGCTGGCGCGCCTGCTGCGGCTGCTTCTGCTATGCCTGCTCGGCCGCTGGACGACATAGGTCAGACCCTGCCGCTCGGCGTAGCGGATGGCCGAATCCAGTGTCGGGAAACTGAGCTCGACCTGGGTCAGCGTATCATCGCCGCCCGTGTAGCCCATCAGCGGCTCGATGACAGGCGCGGTGCGCCGCTCGAAGACAAGGCGCCAGCCCTTGGTGCGCGCCTTTCCCGAGGTCATCACCGCACGCGACGGCTTATAAATGCGCGCGACCGGATCGTCCGGGAAGACCAAGCCTCCGGTCGAAAGAGGCGTACGCCGGTTGTCGTTCGAAGGCGAAGCCTGTGGGAAATGGGGTTTTGTCGTTTCGTGTACGTGTGTGAATATCTCCATCATTCCATCCCTCCCTGTGTGGCGAAGGATGCCGCCGGCGGCGGCTCAACGGCCCGCCGCCGGCGCCTGCCATGCGTCAGCTCTTGATTGCGATGCGCTTGACCTGCGACTGCGCCTTCTCCGTCTTCGGCAAGGTCACGGTCAGCACGCCGTTCTTGAAGCGGGCCTCGATCTCGTCTTCCTTGACTTCGTATCCGACGGGGATGCGGCGCTCGAAGCGGCCGTAATAGCGCTCGGAGAACTGCTTGTCCTTGTCCTCCGTTTCGGAACGCTTCTCGCCCTTCAGGCTCAGAACACCGTCGTTGAGCAGGACCTCGATGTCCTTTTCCTCAAGGCCGGGCACCTCGGCCGTCACTTTGATCTCCTTCTCGCCGTCGGAAATCTCGACGCTCGGCCAGCCTCCGCCAAAAGAGGCGAAGCCGCTCAAGGACGGCAGGCTGGAGCCAAAGCTGCGGAAGGCATCGTCGAACAGGCGGTTCACCTCTCGATGCAGCGACAGGAACGGGTCACGCTCACCATCGCGGAAAACACTGGGAGCCTGGTTTCCGTTGTTTTGGCCCCATGGGATCAGATCACGAATACTCATTTGTTTTCCTCCTTTCCGTTCATGCGATTGACAAACCTTTCCCGCCGGCGCCGGTCAGTGCCCGACGCCGTGCGCGAATTGTGCTCAGGGAAACGGCCTCAGGCGGCCTGCTTCTCGGCCTCGATCTGCCTGGTCGTGACCTTGGGCAGCGCCTCACCGGCCGCGATCTCAATCCGGCGCGGCTTCATCTCTTCGGGAATCTCGCGCTTGAGATCGATGGTCAGCAGACCGTTGGTGAGGCTGGCGCCCCCGACTTTGACGTGGTCGGCCAACTCGAAGCGGCGCTGGAAGGCGCGGCCGGCGATGCCGCGATGCAGGTACTCGCCCGCGTCCTCGCCAGCTTTCTGACCGGACACCAACAGCATGTTCTGCTCCTGGGTGATAGTCAGATCGCTCTCGCCGAAGCCGGCCACCGCCATGGTGATGCGGTAGTCGTCCTCGCCAAGCTTGGCGATGTCATAGGGAGGCCAGTTGTCGATGCTCTCGACGCGGCGCGCAGCTTCGAGCGCGCTGAGCATTCGGTCGAAGCCGATGCTCGACCGGAACAGGGGAGAAAAGTCGAAAGTGGTTCTCATAGCCACATCCTCCATTGAGCAACATGGGTACAAGTTCTTCTGATGCCGCCGGGTGCTGTTGCATCCGCTCGACATGCCGACCCCGAGCGGGCGTTCGGCGCATTACGATTTAGTTAAGCCGATTTGCGGTTCAAGAGGCAATTGTCTTGCCGATGCGACCTTTGATCTGAACACTAGGCTCCTATCCCAAATGCGAGGAGCGAACCGGTAGCGATGAACCAATGAAGAGGCAGCGGTATGCGGCTGCAGGGCCCCTTCAATGCCCGCGCGACAGGTTGGTGTGGTGTCGTTCGCGCGGTGGGGCCGCCTGGGCAAAGAACGGCGCGATAGCCGCCTCGTGGATAGAAAAATCCGCTGCCGCCAGTGCCGGAAGGCGGGCAAAGGCGGCGTCGTAGTCGTCCATCTCAACGGCGGCGTCATCACCCGCCGGTTCGATCCGTAGGCAGTGTTCGGGACCGAGTAGGAGTTTAACCTGCGCAGTGGTCAAGAACATCGCGGCCTTGATGGCTTCGCGCCAGACCTTGTCCCTGCTGAGGGAGAACGGCGCGTTGCCGGTGCCGATGCTCAGCATTTGCACTTGGTCGGGCGTGATGTCGTAGGCGGTCAGCGCATCCACCAGCGCGACCATGGCTGGGTTGTTCGCCCACACGCCGCCATCGATGAAGATGCGGCCGCTTTCCTCGTGCTCCAGCCCCTTGAGATAGGTCGGGGCCGCCGATGTCGCCCGGGCCACCTTCCACATCGGCGTCTTGTGGTCGTTGCGGAAATCCTCGTGATGGTCAGTCTTGAAGACCGCGATTTCGGTCTTCGGCATCATGAAGGCGGGGATCACGAGGCGGCATGTCGACTCGCCGAGAAGATGATCCTCGAACCGCCGCTTCAGGGCGCGCTCCAACTCCTCGTGGTTCAGCTTGGGGCCGTGCAGGGCGCACCAAAGCTTCCACCACCGCATCAGCCTGCGCCGCGGCAGAGGCGGAAAGATATGCCGCCCGTCGTCGCGGTAGAAGGCGGCGATTTCGGCGGCGGATTTGCCGAGGCCAAGGCCGAGAGCGATGATGCCGCCGGTCGAGGTGCCGGCGATCATGTCGAACACCGACGCCACCGGCTTCTCGAAATGCTCTTCGCACAGCCGCATCAGTTCGGCGGTGTAGACGCCCTTGATACCGCCGCCGTCGAGCGCCAGGATTCTGAACGGCCGGTCCGCGGGCCAGGGCTGCTTGCGCCGGCGCATTCCCCGGCTGTTTTCGCGGCGGTCAGTAAACAGATTGGCCCGAAAGACCATGCGTGGCGCCCAACTGATTCGGCACAATGGCAATTTCGGCGCCATCTGCACAATAGATTCAAGTGTTCGTCGTTAGCGACCAACCCTCTTGCGGCTTAACCGCAAGATCATGTAGCCACTCTTGACGCTTCCGTGGAGCGGTCCTGAAACAACCTCCATTGGCGCAGGGGCAGTTTCGCGGTGCGTGTGCACGTCTGCTTTCTGGGGCGCCGTGGTGCTGCCATTCGGTATCCGACTTGAAGGCGCACAGCGGCCACTCAAAGCGCATACGCGATGCCTGTGATGGGTAAAAAAATCGACCGACCGACCGGAAGCGATTCGAACTTTCTCGCCGCCAAACCTCGCCGTTTGCACGATTTTTCGCCCGTCGGTTATTCGCCGCTGTTTAGGAGGCGTAGTTTGGGCGGTTATCGGCGGCAATAGAGGGCAATCGGCGGTATTTGGCGCACCCGACAGGATTCGAACCTGTGACCTCTGCCTTCGGAGGGCAGCGCTCTATCCAGCTGAGCTACGGGTGCGTAGGGCCGGCAGAGATAAGCCCTGCCAGCCAGCCGCACTCCTAACCCATCCCTTCCGCCACCACAAGAAGACAGGAACGGAAATTTCCAGCCAGCATCCCAGCCAGGCCCTAGCGCGAAAGGGGTAGGCGCTATTGCACGGAGGCAACACCGCGACGTGAAATGTGGTGATTTCTTGTGAGAAGACATAAAAAAGAGCCGTCGCGGACTGGAGGGGGATTGTCGCGACGGCTCTCTCTTTATAAGCGGATATCCCGAGAGGGGGATTGGGATCATCCGCTCCACGAATTCGGCTCTAAGCGGGGGACGAGCTTGAGGCCGAACCACGACGCCTGTGAACATCGCGTCGTTGGGGATAAAATGCGCCTTCCCGCCGGACGGTTCAAGACCGACCGATCACAGTTGCGTGATAATCCGTATTACGTTTTCGTAATACGTTACGCCAAGTCTCGAAAATACCCGTTAAAACCTTGAGTTATAGGGGTTTTCGCTCCGTCAATCCCCGATCTTCTTTGACGGTTAAGAAGTCGTTTCCCATACGGTACGCCTCAGAGGCGCATTCGTTTACGCAAAGCAACTTCGGCTCCGGCTTGCGAGCATTTGCCAAACCCGCCCGATAGGTTAAAGCCGGTGCCGTGCATGGACACGGAGCCGTGGTGCGGGGTACGAGCAGGGCATGAAAAAGGGCGATCACCTCTTCCTCGTCGACGGCTCGGCCTATATTTTCCGGGCTTATCACGCGCTTCCGCCGCTGACGCGCAAATCCGACGGAATGCCCGTCGGCGCCGTTTCCGGCTTCTGCAACATGCTCTGGAAGCTGGTGGAGGAAACCAAGGACACCTCGGTCGGTGTCGTGCCGTCGCACTTCGCGGTGATCTTCGACCACTCCTCCACGACATTCCGCAATGCGCTCTACGACGGCTACAAGGCCAACCGCCCCGCCCCGCCGGAAGATCTCGTACCGCAGTTCGCCCTGATCCGCGAGGCGGTGCGCGCCTTCGACCTGCCTTGCATCGAGAAGCAGGGTTTCGAGGCGGACGACCTGATCGCCACATATACGAAGAAGGCACTGGAAGCAGGCGGCGACGTGACCATCGTCTCGTCCGACAAGGATCTGATGCAACTCGTCGGGCCCTGCGTCACCCTGTACGATCAGATGAAGGACAAGCGCCTTGGCCCCGCCGAGGTATTCGAGAAGTTCGGCGTCTATCCCGAGAAGATGATCGACCTTCAGGCGCTGGTGGGCGATGCCTCCGACAACGTCCCCGGCGTGCCGGGCATCGGACCAAAGACCGCGGCGCAGTTGCTGGAGGAATTCGGCGACCTGGAAACGCTGTTGTCCCGGGCCGGGGAGATCAAGCAGGCCAAGCGCCGGGAAAACCTGACCCAGTTCGCCCACCAGGCGCGGCTGTCGCAGCGCCTGGTGACGCTGGATGACAACACACCGCTCGACGTGCCGCTTGAGGAGTTGTCCATCCGCGAGCCGGACGGCGAAAAGCTGATCGGCTACCTGAAGGCGATGGAGTTCACCACGCTGACGCGGCGCGTGTCCGCCAAGCTGGGAACCGAGGCGGCGTCCGTGCCGGCTGCCGAGGTGGATGTGACGGCCCCGGCACGCGGACCCGATCTCGACCCGGGCGGCATACCGGGCGGCGACAAGAGCGACGCCCATTTGCCCCTGACCCCCGCCGCGTTCGCCGCCGGCCGCATGGCGGAGATGGCCGATACGCGCTTCGACCGCAGCGCCTATGCCACGATCCGCGACCTCGAAACACTCGACCGCTGGATCGAGCGTGCGCGCGAGACCGGCCTAATGGCCTTCGACGTCGAGACGACGGCGCTCGACGCCATGAATGCCGATATCGTGGGCCTGGCCATCGCCGTTGCCCCCGGCGAGGCGGCCTATATACCGCTGGCTCATGTGGCGGAGGGTGAAGGCGACCTCCTGGGCGGCGGCGATGCCGCTTCCGGCCCCGGCATCCAGATACCCGAGGCAGAAGCCCTCGCCCGCCTGGCGCCGGCGTTGACCGACCCCGCGATCCTGAAGATCGGGCAGAACTTCAAGTTCGACTACCTCGTGATGCTCCAGCGCGGCATCGCCATCCAGCCTTTCGACGATACGATGCTGATCTCCTATGCGCTGGACGCCTCGTCCTCGCTGGACGGGCACGGCATGGACGAACTGTCCGAGCGCTTCCTCGGCCACAAGCCGGTCAGCTACAAGGAGCTGTGCGGCAGCGGCAAGGGGGCCAAGGCCATCGCCGCCTGCACGGTGGAAAAGGTCACCGAATATGCCGGCGAAGATGCGGACGTGACGCTGCGCCTGTGGGAGGTGTTGAAGCCGCGCCTTGTCGCCGACGGGCTGGTGCATGTCTATGAGCGGCTCGAGCGGCCCCTGGTGCCCGTCCTGGCGCGGATGGAGCAGCGCGGCATCAAGGTGGACCGGCAGATCCTGTCGCGCCTGTCGGGCCGGTTCGCGCAGAAGGCCGCGGCGCTGGAGGCGGACATCCACGCTTTGGCCGGCGAAAGCTTCAACCCCGGATCGCCCAAGCAACTCGGCGAAATCCTGTTCGGCAAGCTTGGCCTGCCCGGCGGCAAGAAGACGCGTACGGGCCAGTGGTCAACCGATGCCCGCACCCTGGAAGACCTCGCCGCGGAAGGCCACGACCTGCCCCGCCACATCGTGGACTGGCGGCAGATCACCAAGCTGAAGGGCACCTATACCGACGCCCTGCCGCTGCACATGGATGCGGCGGGGCGCATCCACACGTCCTATTCCATGGCGTCCACGACAACCGGGCGGCTTTCGTCGTCCGAGCCGAACCTGCAGAACATCCCGGTACGTACCGAAGAAGGACGCGCGATCCGCACCGCCTTCGTGGCAGATGGCGGCACGCGCCTCGTCTCGGCCGACTACAGCCAGATCGAGCTGCGCATCCTGGCGCACATGGCCGATATCCCGCAGCTCGCGCAGGCTTTCCGCGACGGCATCGACATCCATGCCATGACGGCGTCGGAGATGTTCGGAGTGCCGGTCGAGGGCATGGAGCCCTCGGTGCGCCGCCGTGCCAAGGCCATCAACTTCGGCATCATCTATGGCATCTCTGCCTTCGGCCTTGCAGCGCAGCTGTCCATCCCGCGCGAAGAGGCCGGGCTGTACATCCGCCGCTACTTCGAGCGTTTTCCCGGTATCCGGGACTATATGGACGCGACCAAGGCCCGGGCGAAGGCCGACGGCTACGTGGAAACCCTGTTCGGCCGCCGCGCGCACTATCCGGATATCCGCCATTCCAACCCATCCGTCCGCGCCTTCAACGAGCGCGCGGCCATCAATGCCCCGATCCAGGGCACGGCGGCCGACATCATCCGCCGCGCCATGATCCGCATGGAAGGCGAACTCGCCGCCGCGGGGCTGTCGGCGCGCATGCTGCTGCAGGTTCATGACGAACTCGTCTTCGAGGTTCCGGAAGACGAGGTTGAAGCGACGATCCCGCTGGTTCGCCGCGTCATGGAGAACGCCGCCGACCCTGTCGTGACACTATCGGTGCCCCTTGTCGTGGACGCGAGGGCCGCCGCCAACTGGGAAGAAGCCCATTGACCGCCATCCTGCCCGCAGACGACCGGCTGATCGTCGGCCTGGACCTGCCCGACCGCGCCGCCGCCGAGGCCATGGTGGAGCGGCTGGGCGATACGGTTTCCTTCTACAAGATCGGCTTCCAGCTGGCGCTGGCCGGAGGCCTGCCGCTGGCGCGGCACCTGTCGCGTGCCGGCAAGAAGGTCTTCCTGGACATGAAGCTCCTCGACATCGAGAACACGGTGGAGAAGGGCGTCGAAAGCGCCATCGGGCTGGGCGTTGCCATGCTGACGGTGCACGCCTATCCGCAGGTGATGCGCGCCGCCGCCCGCGCCGCGCAAGGGTCCGGCCTGACTGTTCTGGGCGTCACGGTGCTGACCTCCATGAACCAGTCCGACCTCGACGAGGCGGGATACGCCACCCCCCTGCCCGATCTGGTGGCGCGCCGTGCCGCCCAGGCGGGTGAGGCCGGCATCGGCGGCATCGTCGCCTCGGCGGCGGAGGCCGCCGCCATCCGTGCCATCGTCGGCCCGGGCATGGCCATCGTAACGCCCGGCATCCGTCCGTCCTTCGCCGATGCCGACGACCAGAAGCGGATCGTCACGCCGGCCGACGCGTTGAAGGCGGGCGCCTCGCATCTGGTGGTTGCCCGTCCGGTGATCCGGGCGGCAGACCCGGCACGAGCCGCAGAGACCATCAAGGCCGAAATGGCCGCCGCCTTCAGGGAGCAAGACGCATGACCAAGGCCTACTGGATCGCCCGCGTGGACGTGACGGACCCGGAACGCTACCAGGACTACGTCACCACCGCGGCCCCCGCCATGCAGAAGCATGGCGCGCGCTTCCTGGCACGGGGCGGACCCTTCCATGAACTGGAAGGCAAGGCCCGTGCGCGAAACGTGGTGATCGAGTTTGCCAGCATGGAAGACGCGCTCGCCTGCTACAACAGCGCCGAGTACCAGGAGGCCAAGGCGATCCGACAGGAAGTCTCGGATGCCGAGCTCCTGATCGTCGAGGGATATGAAATTCCTGCCCCCTCAAAGGGATAGAACGGGCCTGCACCATCACGGGGCGTTGACGCGCGGCCTCTTGCGGCTCATTTTGCAGCTGCGAGATCACGGCGGGGTAATAGCCTTGTACCAGCTTTACGAGTGGAATCATGCGATGCTGGCGCCCTTCCGGGCGGTGGCGGACGCGACCAAAGCCTTCTACGAAAACCCGCTCAACCCGGTGTCCCGCACCAGTGTGGGGCGGACAGCCGCCGCCATGGCGGAACTGTTCGAGCGCTCCACGCGCATCTACGCAAAGCCCGAGTTCGGCCTCGACGAAACATTCGTCGATGGACGACGCGTCCCGGTGGCGGACAAGCCCGTATGGCAGCGGCCCTTTGCCCGGCTGCTGCATTTCGAGCGTGACCTGCCGCGCGCCCGCAGGGCCGATCCGCGCATTCTGGTCGTTGCACCGATGTCCGGCCATTACGCGACGCTGCTGCGCGGCACGGTGGAGGCGATGCTTCCCTATGCCGATGTCTACATCACGGATTGGGAGGACGCCCGCAAGGTGCCCGTTTCGGCCGGCGCGTTCAGCCTGGACGATTATGTCGACTACGTCGTCGAGATGCTGCGCTTCCTCGGCCCCGATACCCACGTCGTAGCCGTGTGCCAGCCCGCAGTGCCGGTGCTGATGGCCGTTGCCCGCATGTCCGAATGGGACGACCCCGCAACCCCGGCCTCGATGACGCTGATGGGGGGGCCGATCGACACCCGGGTCAACCCCACGGCCGTCAATCGTCTGGCGCAGGAGAAGGGCATCGACTGGTTCCGCGACAACGTCATCATGAAGGTGCCGTTTCCGCAGCCGGGCTTCATGCGCGACGTCTATCCGGGTTTCCTGCAATTGTCGGGATTCATGTCGATGAACCTCAACCGGCATCTGATCGCCCACAAGGATTTCTTCTGGCACCTGGTCAAGGACGATGGCGACGGCGCCGACAAGCACCGCGCCTTCTACGACGAGTATCTGGCGGTGATGGACCTTACGGCGGAATTCTACCTCCAGACGGTGGAGGAGGTATTCATCCGCCATTCGCTGCCGAAAGGCGAAATCCTGCATCGCGGCGAACCGGTCGACCTGAAGGCCATCCGCAAGACGGCGCTGATGACCGTCGAAGGCGAGAACGACGACATTTCCGGCGTCGGCCAGACGCAGGCGGCGCACACGCTGTGCGCCAACATTCCGGACGACATGCGCGTCCATTGGCTGCAACCCAAGGTGGGCCACTACGGCGTCTTCAACGGATCGCGGTTCCGCGCCGAGATTTGCCCCCGCATCATCGATTTCGCGTTGACACATGGCCAGGCCGGGAAGGCGGCGCGGCAGCGGCAGGCCGAGCGCCAGGCGGCGGCGCCTGCCAGGGCGGAGGCGGCATCCGCCAAGCCCAAGGCGGCGCCTGCCAAGGCAAAGGCGGCGCCTGCCAAGGCAAAGGCGGCGCCCGCCAGGGCCAAAGCGGCGGCAAGGCCCGTGCCCAGGAGAGCGGCGAAGAAGGCTGCGGTGCCTTCAAGTCGTTCCACCGACTGAACATTTTCCACCCCCGCGAGATTGAATGGCCATAATTGGGTCCCCATGTGAAAATCGGTAGCGGCACAAGGCGCTTACCGGTTTTCAGCCTTTGAATGGAGCAGCCCATGACGTCACAAGCATTGATCCGCCCGGCGTGGACCCCGGCGACCATCGCACTGATGGTTTTGGGTTTCATCGTCTACTGGCCTCTCGGCCTCGCCGCCCTGGCCTACATCCTCTGGGGTGACAGGCTGGAGGGTTTCCGTAATGACGTGAACCGCTCTACGGACCGTTTCATGAGCAGCTTCCGTCGCTCGGGCGCGAGCCGTCCCTTCGCTGAGGGACGCACCGGCAACGTCGCCTTCGACGACTGGCGCGAGGCCGAGCTGTCGCGTCTCGACCAGGAGCGCCGCAGGCTGGACGAGGCCCGCGCCGAGTTCGAGACCTACGCACGGGAACTGCGCCGCGCCAAGGACCAGGAAGAGTTCGACCGGTTCATGCGCGACCGCCGCGGGAACGGGTCGACCGGCCCGGTTGTGGACGCAAGCTGACGCGAGCGTCCCCGCTGTTGCATTACAGTCTGGCCGCGGCGACCATCGCCGCGGCCTTGTTTTTGCGATTCGGATTGGTGTCGACACGACCATGGGCGTTTTCCTGCCGGCTTTCCTGAAGCGCCAGGCGCGCGAAGCCCCGTGGCCGGAGCGGCTGGACCTCGATACGCGCTCGGTACCGCTTTCCTTCCGCGAGCATCCGACCGCCAAGCGGCTCATCATGCGCGTGACGCCGGCGGGCGGCGTCGTCGTAACCATGCCCAGGCGCACGGCGCGCCGCACGGTACTGGAGTTCGTGGAGCGGCACAAAAGCTGGGCCGCCAGCCGCCTGACAGAGCGGCAGACGCCCGTTCGCATCGCCGATGGGGGCAGCCTCCCCTTTCGAGGCGGTACTTTGCGGCTGGCTCACAGACCGGCCGTCCGCACGACACGATTGCGCCAGGAGGCGAACTCAGACCCGGTGCTGGAGGTTGGCGGGGAAGTAGCTTTCATGGGCCGGCGTGTCCGCGACTTCCTGGCCCGGCAGGCACGGGCCGACCTTCTGGAGGCGGTGGCGCGACACGCGCAGACGGTTGGCAGGCAGCCGCGTGCCATCGCCATCAAGGATACCGTCAGCCGATGGGGGTCCTGCACGGCGGATCGCCGGCTGTCCTTCTCGTTCCGCATCGTCATGGCGCCGCCTTCGGTACTGGATTATCTGGCCGCCCATGAGGTCGCGCACTTCGTGCACATGAACCACAGCGCGGAGTTCTGGGCGCTGTGTCGCACCCTTTGCCCCCATACCGAGGAAAGCCGCCGCTGGCTGAAGTCCGAGGGAGCGAACCTGCAGGCCATCGAGTTCCTGTCCGCGGGGGGCTGAACAAGGCGCGGCGCTGACGCGAAACAGGGTTTACCTTCAGCCATTTCAGCGCGATAAGCGGGTCGCGTGCCCATGACGATGGGCGAACCATCATCTGCCTGGAAGGACGAAGCGACCGTGCGCCATCCGCGCATCAAGATCTGTGGCCTCCGAACGCCGGAAGCGGTGGACGCTGTCCTGCGGCGTGGCGGACCGGAGGTCGGCTTCGTTCATTTTGCGCGGAGCCCGCGCCACCTCTCGCTGCCGGACATGGTGGCGTTGCGGGCCTATGTGGGCGACAGGGCGGCGGTGACCGTCGTGACCGTGGATCCGGATGACGCGCTGCTCGAGGCGATCCGCCGGGACGTTCGGCCCGACGCGATCCAGCTCCACGGGTCCGAGACGGCCGGGCGGGTGGCCGAGATCGGCCGGCGCACGGGGCTTGCCACCATGAAGGCGCTGTCCGTGCACGATGCTCGTGACATCGCGGCCGTTGCAGCCTATCGCGGCATCGCGGACCGCCTGCTGCTGGATGCCAAGGCGCCGAAGGGCGCCGCCTTGCCGGGTGGCAACGGCGTCGCCTTCGACTGGCGGCTTTTGGCCGGGTTGCCCCCGGGCCTCGATTACATGCTCTCCGGCGGCCTGACGCCCGATAATGTCGGCGCGGCCATCCGGCAGGCCGTACCTCCCGGGCTGGATGTCTCGTCCGGTGTGGAAAGCGCCCCCGGCGTCAAGGATATCGACCGTATCAACCAATTTTTCGACGCGGTCCTGGCCGCGTCGCAACCCCTTGAAGGAAGGCGGGCGTCATGAACGAACAGCTCAAGCGCAACACCCTGCGCGGCGGGCCGGATGCCGAAGGCCTGTTCGGCATCTATGGCGGCCGCTTCGTGGCCGAAACGCTGATGCCGCTGATTCTGGAACTGCAGCAGGCTTACGACGACGCGCGCAACGACCCCGCATTCCAGGCGGAACTGAAGAACCTGTCCACCCATTATGCCGGGCGCCCGTCGAAACTCTATTTCGCAGAGGGGCTGACGCGTCACCTGGGTGGCGCGCGCATCTTCCTGAAGCGGGAAGACCTGAACCACACGGGCAGTCACAAGATCAACAACTGCCTCGGCCAGATCCTTTTGGCCAGGCGGATGGGCAAGACGCGCATCATCGCCGAAACGGGGGCCGGCCAGCACGGCGTTGCCTCGGCAACGGTTGCGGCGCGCTTCAACCTTCCCTGTGTCGTCTACATGGGCGCGACGGACGTTGCCCGGCAGGCTCCGAACGTCTTCCGCATGAAGCTGCTGGGTGCCGAGGTCAAGCCCGTGTCGGCCGGCCACGGCACGCTCAAGGACGCCATGAACGAGGCGCTGCGCGACTGGGTGACCAATGTGCAGGACACCTACTACCTGATCGGCACCGCTGCCGGCCCGCACCCCTATCCGGAGATGGTGCGCGATTTCCAGGCCGTGATCGGCCAGGAGGCGCGCGCCCAGATGCTGGAGCAGGAAGGCCGGCTGCCCGATGCCATCATCGCCGCGGTGGGCGGCGGCAGCAACGCCATCGGCCTGTTCCACCCCTTCCTGGACGATCCGGAAGTGGCGATCTACGGCGTGGAAGCCGGTGGGCGCGGCCTGGACGGGCAGGAGCATTGCGCCTCGATGACGGCAGGCAGCCCCGGCGTGTTGCACGGCAACCGGACCTATCTTCTGCAGGACGGTGACGGGCAGATCATGGAAGGGCATTCCGTGTCCGCCGGCCTCGACTATCCCGGCGTCGGTCCGGAGCATTCGTGGCTGAAGGACACGGGCCGGGTCTCCTACGTGCCTATCCTCGACGACGAGGCGCTCGAGGCCTTCCAGCTTTTGACGCGGGTGGAAGGCATTATCCCGGCGCTGGAATCGGCCCATGCGATCGCCCATGCGATGAAGCTGGCGCCTGCCATGGGCTCGGACAAGACGATCATCGTCAATCTTTCGGGCCGCGGCGACAAGGATGTCCATACCGTCGGCACGATGTTGGGCGTAGAGCTTTGAGGAATCCCATGACGACGCGTATCGAAGCCCGGTTCCGGAAGCTGCGCGACGAAGGCCGCCCCGGCCTTGTCACCTTCATCATGGCGGGCGACCCGGATGGCGACACCACCCTGTCGGTGATGCGACGCCTGCCTGAGGCCGGCGCCGACCTGATCGAGCTCGGCATGCCGTTCTCGGACCCGATGGCCGACGGGCCCGCCATCCAGAAGGCAGGCCTGCGCGCGCTCAAGGGCGGCGAGACCCTGCACCGCACGCTGGATACGGTGCGCCGGTTCCGCGAGGGCGATAGCGAAACGCCGGTGATCCTGATGGGATACTTCAACCCCATCTACATCTATGGCGTCGACGGCTTCGTGGCCGACGCGCGCGCGGCGGGCGTCGACGGGCTGATCGTCGTGGACCTGCCGCCCGAAATGGACGCGGAATTGTGCCTGCCCGCCGTCGAGGCCGGCCTGAACTTCATCCGGCTGGCAACCCCGACGACGGACGAGAAGCGCCTTCCGACCGTCCTTCGGAACACTTCGGGCTTCGTCTACTACGTATCGATAAACGGCATCACCGGCTCGGCCGCGCCCGATACGGAAGCGGTCGCCCGGTCCATCGCGCGCATCAAGGGGCAGACCGATCTTCCCGTGGCCGTGGGCTTCGGCGTGCGCACCGGCGCGCAGGCCGAGGCGCTTGGCCGCGTGGCCGATGCCGTTGTGGTGGGCTCGGCGCTGGTGGCCGCGATCGAGACGGCGCAGGCGCAGGGCAAGGATCGCGACGCGGCGGCGGACGCCGTCCTGGACGTCGTGCGCGACCTGTCCGCCGGCGTCCGGCGGGCCCGGCTTGCCTTCGCCTGAATTGACGGCGATATGAAGCGACAGAGATTGAACGAAGGAACCTTCGTGTGAACTGGATCACCAATTACGTCCGCCCCAAGCTGACCAGCCTGCTCGGCCCGCGCGAGGTGCCCGAGAACCTGTGGATCAAATGCCCGGAGACGGGCGAGATGGTCTTCCGCAAGGATCTGGAAGCCAACCAGTGGGTCGTGCCTTCGTCCGGCGTCCACATGAAGATCAGCGCCCGCGAACGGTTGCAGGCCTTTTTCGACGATGCCGCCTTCGACACGGTCGAGTTGCCGAAAGTGCCGGTGGACCCGCTGAAGTTCCGCGACTCCAAGCGCTATACCGACCGGCTCAAGGAGTATCGGTCCAAGACAGGGCTGGAGGACAGCGTCCTCGTGGCCACCGGCACCATCGAGAGCCAGCCGATCGTGGCGGCCGTGCAGGATTTCGCCTTCATGGGCGGCTCGCTCGGCATGGCGGCGGGAGAGGCCATCGTGACGGCGGCGCAGAAGGCGGTAGATCTGCACAGGCCGCTGGTGCTGTTTGCCGGCTCCGGCGGTGCGCGCATGCAGGAGGGGATCTTGTCCCTGATGCAGTTGCCGCGCACCACCGTTGCGGTGGACATGGTCAAGGATGCGGGGCTCCCCTACATCGTCGTCCTGACCAACCCGACCACGGGCGGGGTCACCGCATCCTATGCCATGCTGGGCGACGTCCATATCGCAGAACCGGGCGCCCTCATCGGGTTTGCCGGCGCCCGTGTGATCGAGCAGACGATCCGCGAAAAGCTGCCGGAAGGATTCCAGCGTTCGGAGTATCTCATGGAGCACGGCATGGTCGACATGGTTGTCCATCGTCATGACCTGAAGCCGACCATTGCCCGGCTGCTCAAGATCCTGATGCATGTGCCCGTCGCGCCGGCGCAAGCCGCCTTGCCTGCGCCGGAAGCGGCCTGAACGCTCTACGAAGTAGCCGACATGACGGACGATACCCTGGCGGATGCCGAAATCGCTGCGCTGATGCTGCGGCATCCCAAGGGTTTCGACCTGTCGCTCGACCGCATAGAACGGTTGCTGGACGCGCTCGGCAATCCGCAGGACAGGCTGCCGCCGGTCATTCACGTCGCCGGCACCAACGGCAAGGGCTCCACCATCGCATTTGCCCGCGCCATGCTGGAAGCCGAGGGGCTGGCGGTGCATGTCCATACCTCTCCGCACCTGGTCTCCTGGCACGAACGCTACAGGCTCGGGCGACGCGGCGCACCCGGCCGCTTCGTGGAGGACGCGACCCTTGCCGACGCCATCCACCGCGCCGCGATTGCCAATGACGGCGCCCCGATCACCGTCTTCGAAATCCTGACGGCCGTGACCTTCCTGCTCTTTTCGGAG
The DNA here is from genome assembly GCF_014844055.1 of Aureimonas sp. OT7. Classification (NCBI taxonomy): domain Bacteria; kingdom Pseudomonadati; phylum Pseudomonadota; class Alphaproteobacteria; order Hyphomicrobiales; family Aurantimonadaceae; genus Aureimonas; species Aureimonas sp. OT7. The sequence goes on along the minus strand of NZ_CP062167.1, from coordinate 566,667 downwards.
CACCCGGCCGACATGGCGCTGGTGGAAGTCGGGCTGGGTGGGCGCTTCGACGCCACCAACGTCATCCGCCAGCCGGCAGCTACACTGGTTTCGACCGTCTCCCTTGATCACCAGTCCTATCTCGGCGATCGCGTGGAGCTGATCGCGGCGGAAAAGGCCGGTATCTTCAAGAAGGGGTCTCCAGCCGTCATCGGCCAGCAGGGCGACGATGGCGCTCTGGATACGCTGCGCACACGCGCGGCAGGCATCGGCGCGCCGGCCACCATCTACGGCGAGGATTTCCTCGCCTATGAGGAGCATGGCAGACTGGTTTTCCAGGACGGCGGCGGACTGGTGGACCTGCCCCTGCCGCGCCTGCCCGGCCGGCACCAGCTGGCCAATGCGGCCCTGGCCGTCGCCGGCGTGCGCGCAGCCGGCGTGACCCTGTCCGATCCGGCGCTGGAAGCCGGCGTGACCGCGGCGGAATGGCCGGGCCGCCTGCAGCGCATAACCAGCGGGCCCCTGTTCGAACTGGCCGTGCCCGGTGGGGAATTATGGCTGGATGGCGGGCATAATCCGGGCGCCGGCACGGTGGTCGCCGAGGCCATCGCCGAGATGGAGGACAAGAGCCCGAGACCGCTGTTTCTGATCGCCGGCATGCTGTCGACGAAGGACCCGGTCGGCTTCTTCGAGGCCTTCGCCGGTATGGCGCGCCACGTCTTCACCGTGCCCCTGCGCACCTCCGACGCCGGACTGTCGCCCGACGAGCTGGCCGACGCGGCCTATGACGCAGGTCTCGATGCCGAGCCGTGCGACAGCGTGGAGCAGGCCATCCGCCTGATCTCCACGGGGTGGAGCAGCCGGCCCGCGCCCCGCATCGTCATCTGCGGTTCTCTCTATCTTGCCGGCGAAGTGCTGAAGGCAAGCGGGCTTTCACCGCGCTGAACCGCCCTCGACGGGCGTATAGACCCACACCCGCGCCGGCGGGATGTTCCTCCAGACGATGTCGGAGGACGACACCGTGAAGCGCCCGGCAATCGGCTCGATGGGCGGCTTCCACAGATAGGATAGCTGGGTCACGTTGCCGCCGGGGGCCAGCCGCCGGAGATAGCGCTGCAGGAGCGCCTGCCGTTCGCCCTGGCGCAGATTGACGATGGGTATCGCCAGCAGGATCGTGGCGAATGTCTCGGCACCGCCGTCGCCGAGCGTCTTGTCGAGATCGAAGCCATCGCCCTCGATGATCTCGCTGCGCGGAAACCGTGCCTTCAGCGCGGCGGCGAACTGGCTGTCATATTCGATGGAGACGATGCGCTCCGGTTCCACGCCGGCACGCAGCAGGGCGCGCGTGACGGCACCGAGGCCGGGTCCGAGTTCGAGGATGCGGCCGGTATTCCCGATCCTGGACCGGGCCACCATCTCGTCGCAATAGGCCGTCGACGACGCTGCCACGGCCCCCATCTTCAAGGGATGCTTCAGCCATGTGCCGAGGAAGCGGGCCCAGTCGCCCCTGTCCTCTGCCATCCGCTCGGCCCCATGGGCCCGGTTGTTGTCGTGTTCGCTCATCCGGCAAGCGACTCCTGTTTCAACAAGGTTTTGAACGGCTGTTCAGGCCGGGGTCCTGCTGTCGGGGGCAATCTCGCGGCGATAGACGAAGACGCGGGCCGGCGGCAGGTTTCGCTTCACGAATGCGGCGCATTCGGCCGTGGCATCGATTCGCGCGGGGCGTACGGGCGGCACGAGGGCATAGGTGAACTGGATAAAGGGAGCGCCGGGCGCCATCAGCTCAAGGTGTCCATGCAGTGCCTGTTCGCGCTCGTCTTCGGGACGGGCCATCAGCGGAAGACTGGATACGATGGCCGCCACGCTGCGCCCGGCAAGGGCGTGCTCCAGCGCGGCGCCGGGGCGGTATGCGTCGCCCTCCACCACCGCGGCGGCGCCATGGCGGGCGCGCAGGAGCGTGCAGAAATCACGGGAATATTCGACAAGCACAAGGTTGGCTTCGGGCACGCCGCGCTCCAGGAGGGCCCGCGTGACGACGCCGGTTCCCGGCCCCAGTTCAAGCACGACCTGTCCCGGCTCCAGCGCACAGGCCGGCACCGGGCGGGCCATTGCGGCGCATAAGGCCCGCGACGACGGGAAAATGGACCCGGTAACCAGCGGCTTGCGGAACCACCCCGCCAGGAATTTTGCCTCGTCGACGCCGCGTCGGCGCACGGAGGGAGAAATCCCGTGTTTGGATTGCATCAATGCTGGTTCCGCCCGTTCCGACCGGGCGTCCGCCCGGCTTTCTGGTGCGGGAGAGTAGCCATTCGGAACCCTTGCGAAAGTGAATTTTTTGCAAGAGGCCCTGATCGACTGTTCAACTGTCGCCGAGGCCGCCCAGGAATTCCTTCATGCGGGAGAAGAAGCCGGTGGACTGGGGCGAGTTCTCGGTTGATGAGATGTCCTGAAACTCCTCCAGCAACTCCCTCTGGCGGCGCGACAGGTTCTGCGGCGTCTCAATCGTCACCTGGATGAACAGGTCGCCCACCTGGGACGATCGAAGAACGGGCATCCCTTTGCCCCGCACGCGGAACTGCGTGCCAGCCTGGGTTCCCTCGGGCACCTTGACGCGGTTGTTGCTGCCGTCGAGCGTCGTCACCTCGAAGGAGCCGCCGAGCGCCGCGGACACCATGGAGATCGGCACCTTGCAATAGAGGTCGGCGCCGTCGCGCTGGAAAATCTCGTGGCTGCGGACGGACAGGAAGATATAGAGGTCACCCGATGGACCGCCGCGCAGGCCGGCCTCTCCCTCGCCCGCCAGGCGGATGCGGGTTCCATCCTCGATCCCTGCGGGAATATTGACCGACAGGTTCCGCTCTTCGGGAAGGCGGCCGGCGCCACCGCATTTGGAGCATGGATCGCTGATGATCTGGCCGTTGCCATGGCATGTAGGGCAGGTGCGCTCCACCGAGAAGAACCCCTGCGAGGCCCGGATGCGTCCCGCACCGCCGCAGGTCGGGCAGGCGCGCGGCGATGTTCCGGGCTTGGCGCCGGTGCCGTTGCAGACATCGCACTGGATGGTGGTGGGTACGCGGATCTCTGCCGTCTTGCCGGCGAAGGCTTCCTCCAGCGAGATTTCCATGTTGTAGCGCAGGTCCGAGCCGCGCTCGCGCCCCGTGCTGTTGCCGCGCCCGCGCCGCTGCCCGTGCATCTGACCGAAGATATCGTCGAAGATGTCCGCCATGGACGAGGAGAAATCGGACCGGAAGCCACCGCCGCCGCCGCCGTTCTGGAAGGCGGAATGGCCGAAGCGATCGTAGGCCGCGCGCTTCTGCGGATCCTTCAGGATCTCGTAGGCCTCGCCGATCTCCTTGAACTTCTTTTCCGCTGTCGTATCGCCCGGATTCTTGTCCGGATGATACTGCATGGCGAGCTTGCGAAATGCCGACTTGAGAACCTTTTCGTCGCATGTCCTCTCGACACCGAGCATTTCGTAGTAATCGACCTTTACGGACACTTGAGCACCAACCCACGATTTTAAGTTGTCGAAACAGGACGAAAGCCGCTTGTCCGGCCTTGTCTTGATTTAAGCACTGGCGGCGTCGCTTGCTACAGGCGCGGTGCAGCCAATCGGCAACTTCTTTCAAGAAAAGGGCCCCGATCTTGCGACCGGGGCCCCGATTTCAGACCGTCGCGGGGTCCGCTCAGGCGGACTTCTTGCGACCGTCGTCTTTGACCTCTTCGAAGTCGGCGTCGACGACATCGTCGCGGCCCTCGGAGGAACCGGCCGGCGCCTCGTCGCCGCCAGCGGCGGCCTCGGCCTGGGACGCCTCGTACATGGCCTGCCCGAGCTTCATCGAGACTTCGGCAAGACGCTCGCTCTTGGTCTTGATGGCTTCGGCGTCGGCCTCGTCCTTCTCGAGTTCGGCCTTGAGATCCGCGATGGCGTCCTCGATGGACTTGCGATCGTCGGCGCCGACCTTGTCGCCGTAATCCTTCAGCGACTTCTCGGCGGAATGGACGAGGCTTTCACCCTGGTTACGGGCTTCCACGCCGGCACGACGCTTCTTGTCGGCCTCGGCGTTGGCCTCGGCATCCTTCACCATCTTCTCGATATCGGCATCGGAAAGACCGCCGGAAGCCTGGATCGTGATCCGCTGCTCCTTGTTGGTGCCCTTGTCCTTGGCCGATACGTTGACGATGCCGTTGGCATCGATATCGAATGTCACCTCGATCTGCGGCACGCCACGCGGTGCGGGCGGGATGCCTTCGAGGTTGAAGCGGCCGAGCATCTTGTTGTCGGCAGCCATCTCGCGCTCGCCCTGGAAGACCTGGATGGTCACGGCGTTCTGGTTATCCTCAGCCGTGGAGAAGACCTGGCTCTTCTTGGTCGGGATGGTGGTGTTGCGGTCGATCAGGCGGGTGAACACGCCACCCAGCGTCTCAATGCCCAGCGACAGCGGCGTCACGTCGAGCAACAGGACGTCCTTGACGTCGCCCTGCAGCACGCCGGCCTGGATGGCCGCGCCCATGGCCACGACCTCATCCGGGTTGACGCCCTTGTGCGGCTCCTTGCCGAAAAAGTTCTTCACGACTTCCTGGATCTTCGGCATGCGCGTCATGCCGCCGACGAGGACCACCTCGTCGATATCCGCCGCGGTCAGGCCGGCATCCTTGAGCGCCGACTTACACGGGTCGACCGTGCGCTGGACGAGATCCTCGACGAGGCTCTCGAACTTGGAGCGGGTCAGCTTCAGCGTCAGGTGCTTGGGGCCGGAGGCGTCGGCGGTGATGAAGGGCAGGTTGATTTCGGTCTGGGCCGCCGAAGACAACTCGATCTTGGCCTTCTCCGCAGCTTCCTTGAGGCGCTGCAGGGCAAGCTTGTCGTTCTTCAGGTCGATGCCCTGATCCTTCTTGAACTCGGTCGCCAGGTAATCGACGAGGCGAAGGTCGAAATCCTCACCGCCCAGGAAGGTATCGCCATTGGTCGACTTCACTTCGAAGACGCCATCGCCGATCTCGAGGATGGACACGTCGAACGTGCCGCCGCCCAGATCGTAGACCGCGATGGTCTTGCCGTCGTTCTTCTCCAGGCCGTAGGCCAGCGCGGCTGCCGTCGGCTCGTTGATGATGCGCAGGACATCCAGACCGGCGATCCGGCCGGCGTCCTTGGTGGCCTGGCGCTGGGCGTCGTTGAAATAGGCCGGGACGGTGATGACCGCCTTCTCGACCTTCTCGCCCAGATAAGCCTCGGCCGTCTCCTTCATTTTCTGAAGGATCATGGCCGATACCTGCGAAGGGGAGTATTTCTGGCCGAGGGCCTCGACCCACGCATCGCCATTGTCGGACCGGACGATCTTGTACGGAACGAGGTTCTTGTCCTTCTGCGTCAATGGATCGTCGTAGGTGCGGCCGATCAGGCGCTTGATGGCGAAGAGCGTGTTTTCCGGGTTCGTGACGGCCTGCCGCTTGGCGGGCTGGCCGACCAGCCGCTCATTGTCGTCGAGGAAGGCCACGATGGATGGCGTCGTGCGCGCACCCTCGGCGTTCTCGATGACTTTTGCGTTCTTGCCGTCCATGACGGCAACGCAGGAATTGGTGGTGCCGAGATCGATGCCGATCACCTTGGCCATGGGTGTCTCCTTCTTGAGCGAACCGTCCGGACCCTCGTTGAGGCGTTCCGCGCGGCGGTTCCTGGTGAGTTATCCATACGAGTGCCGTGCGCCCGGTCCGCAAGCGGAGGTCGCATTGGCTGAGGGCTATATATGAACGTGCCTTTGCGGGCGCAAGGCGCTGGATCACATCCTGTTTACCCGCTGGCGGTCAGCCGCCGAACAGACCCCGGAACAGGGAGCGGTCGGAAGCGCGGCCCCCTTGCGCGGGACCTTCGAGCACCGCGTCGGGCGGAAGCTGATCCTGCCGGACGACACGCGCCGGGCCTTCGAGGACGTCGCCCGACCCCTCCCCGTAGACCGCCGGCGGTCCGCCGTAATAGCCGTCGCCATACGGATCCTGCTGCTGCGGCATGGGCGCGCCGGGCGGCGGCGCAACCGAGGCCGCGGAGCCGGGTGCGGGCTGCTCGTAGCCGCCGCGCGCCTGCAACTCGGCCTCGGACGGCGGCTGGTTCGGCATCATGTTGCCGTACTGGTCGAGAAGGTTTCCATATTCGTCGACATAGGTGGCGCGCGGCGCCTCGCCGCCACCCTGCACCGGCTGCCCGCCGGGCATGCCGCCCGGAGCGGGCTGATTCGCGGCCATCGGCACTTCGCCATGGTCGCCGCCGATCACGTAATTGCCCGGAAGCGGCGTCGGCGGCAGCCCCTCATGGGCGACCTTCATGTAGGCCTTCCAGGCATCGGCGGGGAGCGAGCCGCCCGTGACCTTGCGCATCGGCTTGCCATTGTCGTTGCCGAGCCAGACGCCGGTGGTGAGGTTGGCGGTGTACCCGATGAACCAGGCATCCTTGAAGTCCTGCGTCGTGCCCGTCTTGCCGGCCACCTGCCAGCCGTCCAGCGCGGCGCGGCGCCCCGTACCGGACGTCACCACCCGGGTCAGCATGGCATTCATCATGCCCGCGATATCGGCGGTGACGATGACCGGCGGAACCTCGGACGGGCGCTCGTACAGCACCTCCCCGTCCACCGTGGTCACGCGGTTCACCAGATGCGGCGTGGCGCGGTAGCCGCCATTGGCGAAGGGAGCGAAGGCCCCCGTCAGCTCCACCAGCGACACCTCCGCCGTTCCGAGCGCAATGGACGCGTTCTCGGCCATGGGAGAGGTGATGCCCATGGAGGTGGCCGTCTCGATCACCGTCTTGGGGCCGAGTTCCGCCGTCAGCGCCGCCGCCGTCGTGTTGAGGGATTGGGCGACGGCCTGCGCCATCGTAACCGGCCCCCGGAACTTGTTGTCGTAATTGGAAGGCGACCAGTTGCCGATATGGACCGGCTGGTCGATCATCATGCTTTCCGGGCGCCAGCCGAATTCCAGCGCCGTCTCGTAGACGAAGGGCTTGAACGCGGAGCCGGGCTGGCGGCGCGCGTCCACCGCGCGGTTGAACTGGCTTTCGGCGTAATCGCGCCCGCCGACGATGGCGCGGATGGCCCCGGTGCCGTCGATGGACACGAGCGCCCCTTGCGTGACGTTCTGGGTCGCGGTGTCCACCGTGTGCCGGATGGCCTCCTCGGCGGCTTTCTCGAGCGTCAGGTCGATCGTCGTCTCGACGATGACGTCATCCTTGATCTCTTCGCCGACGAGACCCTTGATATCCCGCATGACCATGTCGGCGGCGTAGTGCTCGGCCCCGGTCCAGAAGCTCTTGGGCTTGGTCGGCTCCTCGGACAGCGCGGCCTTGTACTCCGCCTCGGAGATGTAGCCGGCATCCAGCATGGCGTTCAGCACAACGTCGGCCCGCGCCTTGGCGGCCTCGGGGTTGCGCACCGGGTTCAGCGTCGAGGGCGCCTTGAGAAGTCCGGCCAGCATGGCGGACTCGCTGAGGGTCAGGTCGCCGGCGTTCTTGTCGAAATAGCGCCGCGCCGCCGCCTGCGCACCCGTTGCGCCCGAGCCGAAGAAGACCCGGTTCAGGTACATTTCGAGGATCTGGTCCTTGGAGAAACGCTGTTCCAGCCACAGCGCCAGGATCGCTTCCTGCACCTTGCGGCGCAGGGTCTGCTCCGGCGTCAGGAAGACGTTCTTGGCAAGCTGCTGCGTCAGGGTGGAGCCGCCCTGCACGGTGCCGCCGGCCGTGAAGTTGGTGACGGCCGCGCGCACGATACCCACCGGGTCGACACCGAGATGCGAATAGAACCGCCTGTCCTCGATGGCCATGACGGCCTTCGGCAGATACGGGCTCATCTGGTCGAGCGCCAGCGCCTCGCCGCCGGTAACGCCGCGATTGGCAAGAAGGTCGCCCGATACGGACACGATCCGCACATTGGGTGGACGGTCCGGAACGACCCAGGCTTCCTGGGGCAGCGTCATGGCGAAGTAGCCGACCACGCCCGCCGCGGCGATCATGCCCCAGAAACCGAGCATGAAGACGAGGTTGGCAAGGCGTGCCAGCGGCGAACGCCTGCGACGGGTCCTGCGGCCGTTGCCGCCGCCTCCGCCCCCGCCGCCGCGCGCGGGCTTGCGGGGGGCCTTGCGCTCGGATCGATCCTTGCGCGAGGCCCCGGGCTGGACGGCACGGTCGTCCGCCGACACGCGGAAGCCGTCGCTCCCGCGCTTCTCCCGGGAATCCCCGAAAGTCGGCTCGATCCGTGGCTCCTTCCGTCCCAGACCCATCGACTACCCCTTGGACATGATTGAAAACTGGTTGCGCCGGCACCCGCGCAGCCTTCGCGTTGCAGCGTAAATATGGCGGTTTAACGGGCCGTTATCGAATGATCCGGCGCGCTGTTGCCGCCGGGCCACGCATGACGCACAATCGAAAGTTCATTGAAGTGTTCGAGGAGGAGCATTGGTGCTTATCAAATCCATTACCCGCCACGCCGTCGCCCTGATGGCGCTGGTTGCCGCCGGAGCGGCGCCTGCGGCAGCGCAAACGGAGTTTCCGACACAGCCGGTGACGATGGTCGTCCCCTTCGCGGCCGGCGGCTCGACGGACCTCGTCGCCCGTATCGTCGCACAGCGCATGAGCCAGGAGCTCGGGCAACAGGTGCTGGTGGACAATCGCGGCGGCGCAGGTGGAATGCTGGGTGCGACGGCCGTGGCGCAGGCGCAGCCCGACGGCTACACGATCCTGATGGGCACCATTGCGACGCATGCGCTCAGCGCCTCGCTCTACGCCAACCCGCCCTTCGACCCGGTCGCGGATTTCGCGCCGGTGGCATGGCTGGTGACGGTGCCGAACGTCCTGACGGTCAACCCGCAGTTTCCCGCCCAGAATGTCGAGGAGCTGATCGCGCTTCTCAAGGAAAAGCCGGGTGAGTATGCCTATGCGTCGTCGGGCAACGGCACGCCGCTGCACCTGTCGGGCGAGCTTTTCAAATCGATGGCGGGCGTCGACATCATCCACGTGCCGTATCAGGGCTCCGGGCCTGCGCTGGTGGACGTGATCGGCGGCGCGGTGCCGATCTCCTTCGACAACCTGCCCTCCTCGACGGAGCCGATCCGCTCCGGCCAGCTTCGCGCGCTGGCAGTCACCACCAAGGAGCGCGCGCCGAACTTCCCGGATATTCCGACGATGGAAGAGGCCGGCGTCCCCGGCTACGAAACCAATAGCTGGAATGCCCTCTTCGCGCCGGCCGGTACGCCGCCCCAGGTGATTGCCCGCCTGAACGAAGCCGCCAACACGGCGATCCAGGATCCGGAGGTGCAGAAGCGCCTTGCCGAGGTGGGTGCGCAGATCGTCGGCTCCACGCCCGAGGAACTCGGCGAGCACGTAAAGGCCGAGGTCGATCGCTGGAGGCCGGTCGTCGAGGCTTCGGGCGCGCGCATCGAATAGGCCGGCGCATCGCCATGCGGACGGGCGCCCCCGCGCCCGTCCAACCGAACAAACGGAAAGCGAGACATGTCAGTATCCTCCACGGGCCGCATCGAGACCGCCAACGCCAGCCGCTATCTGCAGCAGCTCTGCAAGCATTGGGCACACAAATTCGAGGTCACCTTCGACGAAAGTCAGGGGACGGTTCCCTTTCCCAACGGCGCACTCGCCCGGCTTTCGGCCGACCCCGAAGGTCTGACGATCGCCGTCGATGCCCCCGGGCCCGAGGCGCTGGAGCGCATGAAGACGGTTATCGTGGAGCACCTGGATCGCTTCGCGTTTCGGGAAGCGCCCTTGACGGCAGACTGGAATTGAAGCTGGCGCCCTTTACAGGCGCACGGCCCGGACCATTTCAACAGGGTGGCTTGAAGGGGCCTTTGGGCCGCAACAGAGGGGATGCCGCATATGACGATACCGACCCATGATCGTGAAGACATTTCCCGCAACGTCGAATCCCGGTTCCGCACCGAATTGCACGACCACTGGAAAGCCTACGCCTTCCAGGGCGTTCTGCTGCTGGTCGTCGGCTTTCTTGCGCTGATGGCGCCGCTGGCCGCCACGCTGGCTTCAACGCTGTTCTTCGGCTGGCTGCTCATCATCGGCGGGATCATCGGCATCGTGGCCGCCTTCCAGGCACGCCGGCACTCAGGCTTCTGGTCCAGCCTCGCGCTTGCGGTTCTGGTAACGATCCTCGGCGCCGTCATCGTCTACGATCCCTTTGCCGGCGCGATCACGCTGACATGGATGCTGGCCACCTACTTCGTCCTTTCAGCCTTCCTGGAGTTCGCACTTGCCAAGGCCGTCCGCTCCGGCAGCCGGGGCGGCTGGTGGGCGCTGGTGCTGACCGGCATCCTGAACCTCGTGCTCGCCGCCCTGCTGGTGCTCGGCCTTCCCGGCACCGCGGTCTGGGCCGTCGGCGTCTATCTCGGCATATCCTTCATCTTCTCGGGCGTCGGCCTTCTGTTCGCCGCCCTCGATGCGCGGCGCGGCGCACCGCCCGCCTGAAATACGGCTCAGACGTGCTGGCCGCCATTGATGTGGATTTCGGCGCCGTTGACATAGGACGACTGCCCGGAACACAGGAAATAGATGATATCGGCCACTTCGGCGGTCTTGCCGAGGCGGCGAAGGGGGATCGTCTCGACGATCTTCTCCGTGCCCGGCGACAGGATCGCGGTGTCTATCTCGCCGGGCGCGATCGCGTTGACGCGGATGCCGGCAGGGCCGAAGTCGGCGGCCATCTCGCGCGTCAGCGAGGCCAGGGCGGCCTTCGACGTCGCATAGGCCGTCCCCGCAAAGGGATGGACGCGGCTGCCGACGATGGAGGTGACGTTGACCACCGATCCGCCGGCGGCATGAAGCTCGGAGTAGAGGCCGCGCGCCAGCATGATCGGCGCGAAGAAATTGACCTGGAAGACGTCGCGCCAGACCTGCATCGGCGTCTTGATGGAATCCATCCGTTCGCCGTCCTTCGTCTTGGGCGAGATCGCAGCATTGTTGACCAGTGCATGCAGCCGGCCGCCATTGGCCTCCAGCCTGCGCCGGATTTCGGAGATCGCGTAGCCGACATCCTCCTGGTCGGAAAGGTCGACCCGGATGTGGTCCTCCGGACCGGCCGGCCACGGACAATCACTCGAAAAATCCTGCCGCGAACAGGTGATGACGCGCCACCCCTCCCGCGAGAAGCGCTTGACGGTCGCGTGGCCGATGCCGCGCGAAGCACCCGTCAACACCAACGCCGGGCGCGCATCCTTGATCTCGCTGTCCGTCATGCTCGGTCCCCGCAGGCTTATATCCAGGAGTGCTTTAGATGGTGAGGCCCATCGTGAAAAGCCATTGGCTGGTCATTGTCTTTGACGCCGATGCATGAAAAGCCCATCTCTGTCCGGATAAGCCGATAACCCGTCGAAAGCCCGCCATGTCGCTGCGCCGTGCTGCCCTTGCCGCCATACTGACCCTTGCAATGGCCGCGCCGGCCGTCGCCCTGCCCGACCTCAAGGACTGGCCGGCCATCGCCACTGCGGCGCAGGGCGACACGGTACGCCTCGGAATTGCCGGCGGGAGTGCGGGGCAGCAACGGTTTCTGGACTGGGCGGGCGGCGAACTGGAGCGGCTTTACGACATCCGGCTTGAGATCGTGGATTTTCCCTCGCAGCGAACGCTGATCGAGGCGCTCGGCGCGGAAGACGAATCGCGCATCGATCTGGCCGCGCTCGGTTCTCGTGCGGTGGCAGAGGCGCGGCGCGCGGAACTCCTGCCCGAGCGATACGCCTACAGGTTGCCAAACTGGCATTTCGTCGACAGGGCGGGCACCCCCTCGGTCATCTTCGCGGCCGGACTGCCCACCCATTACAGCGCCGTACCATGGGGCAAGCGCAGCGTAACGCTGTTCGCCAACGGCGCGGCCACTTCATCGCGGCCCGATTCGCCCGCCGCCCTGCTCACTTATGCCCGGGCAAATCCGGGCCGGTTTGCCTTTCCCGATCCGGCGACGGCCGCCGGGGCAGCCTTTCTGGAAGAGGTTCTGCGCAGCCTCGCGGAGGACCCGTCCGTGCTGGATCGGCCGATCGCCGCCGCGGACGCCGAGGCCGCCACCGCGCCCTTCTTTGCGTGGTTGGACGACATACGCCCGCTTCTCTGGCAGGAGGGGCGAAGCTTCCCGCGTTCGGAAGCCGAGGCCCGCGACCTGCTGGCCCGCGGCGAGGTCGACATGATCGCCGATTTCAATCCGCTGGCCGGCGCCGCCGGACGGGCCGGCGAAAAATGGCCGGAGGGCGTGGAAGGGTTCGGCTTTTCCAACGGTGCCGTGACCGATACCCATTTTCTCGCGGTGGCCGCACGGGCCGCCGCGCCGGAGGCCGCGCTCGTGACCGCGGATTTCATGCTGTCTCCGGCGGCGCAGATCCGCAAGGCCGATCCGGCGATGTGGGGCGACGTCACCATCCTCGATCCCTCCCGGCTGCCCCAGCAGGAAGCGCAGGATCTGCGCACCCTGATGCGCACCGGCCTGCCGCGCATGTCCGGCGTGTCGATCCCGCGGCCGCACCACAGCTGGATGGATTGGCTGGGCCAGCGCGTCCAGGAGCGTTTGGCGGCCCGATGATCGCGCCGGAAATGCTGCCCGTCGAGGCGGTTCTTGCCGATGTCGCGGCGGCGTTGCGCACGGTTCGGCGTGCGGTGCTGGTGGCCCCTCCGGGGGCGGGCAAGACGACCATGGTGCCGCTGCATCTGATCCGGCAGCCGGACCTTGCGGGACGCGTCATCCTCATCCAGCCGCGCAGGATCGCCGCACGGGCGGCGGCCACCCGCATGGCCTCTCTTCTGGGCGAGGCGGTGGGCCAAACCGTGGGTTGGCGGATGCGGCTGGATACCCGGGTGTCCGCCGCAACCCGCATCGAGGTAGTGACGGAAGGCGTCTTCACACGGCTGATCCTGGCGGATCCGGAACTGACGGGCATTTCCGCCGTCCTGTTCGATGAATTCCACGAGCGGTCGCTGGATGCCGATTTCGGGCTTGCGCTCGCACTCGACGTTCAGGCCGCCCTGCGGGAGGATCTCGCGATCCTCGTCATGTCGGCGACGCTGGATGGCGCGCGCGTCGCCACGCTTTTGGGCGATGCCCCCATCATCGAGACCGCCGGCCGCAGCTTCCCCGTGGACATCCAGAACCGCGACAGGACCGGAACGGAGCGTATCGAGGATGCCGTCGCCAACGCCGTCCAGCAGACGCTGCGCGACATGCCGGGCAGTATCCTTGCCTTCCTGCCCGGTCAACGCGAGATCGAGCGGGTACGCGAGCGGCTGGAAGGGCGCGTTCCGCAGGACGTCATGCTTGCACCGCTGTACGGTGCGCTGGAAACGTCCGATCAGGACATGGCGATCCGCCCGGCACCGCCCGGCCGCCGCAAGGTGGTCCTGGCCACATCCATTGCCGAAACCTCAATCACCATCGACGGCGTCACCGTGGTCATCGACAGCGGCCTTGCGCGGCGGCCCGTGTTCGAGCCGGCCAGTGGCCTGTCGCGGCTGGAGACCGTGCCCGTGTCGCGCGCCGCCGCCACGCAGCGGGCCGGCCGCGCCGGCCGTACGGGGCCGGGCACGGCCATCCGGCTCTGGCGCGCCGAACAGACCAATGCACTGCCGGCTTTCGATCCGCCCGAAATCCTGTCGACGGACCTGTCCGGCCTGCTCCTCGACTGCGCGGCTTTCGGGGTCGGCGACCCGACCGAACTGCGGTTTCTGGATGCGCCGCCCAAACCGGCCCTTGCCGAAGCCCGCGTCCTGTTGTGCGAGCTCGGAGCGCTCGATGCCGATGGCCGGTTGACGGAGATCGGACGCGAACTGAGGCAGGTGGGCCTGCCGCCCCGCCTCGGAACGATGGTGGTGCGCGCCCAGGCAGGCCAGCCACGCCGCGTCGCTGCGGAACTGGCCGTTCTCCTGACCGAGCGTGGCCTTGGCGGCAATGACCCCGATCTGGCAGAGCGGCACCGACGCTGGCGCACCGACCGGACCCCGCGCGGCAGCGCAGCGCGCGGCCTTGCCGAACGCCTCGCCCGACAGGTGAGCGCCGCGGGGGACATCGAGGATGCGGATGCGGGGCCCCTGCTGGCTGTCGCCTATCCGGACCGCGTCGCGGTGGCGCGGGGCGCCCATGGCCAGTTCCTGCTGGCCAGCGGACGCGGCGGGCAGGTCGATGCCGCATCCTCGCTGGCCGCGTCGGCCGGGCTGGTGGTGGCCGAATTGCAGGGACAGGCGCGCGCAGGGCGCATCACTTCGGCAATCGGCCTCGACCGACGGCAGCTCGCGGTCCTGGCCGAAGAGCGCGCGGTCGAGGAAGACGTCGTCCTCTTCGACGCGGCGTCCGGTGCCGTCCGCGCGCGGCGGGTCCGTCGGATCGGTCGGGCCGTACTGTCCGAATCTCCCCTTCCCGACCCGCCTGCCGCGCTGGTGCAGTCGGCGCTGGCGGACGCGATCCGCCAGGGGGGCATGCGCCTGCTGCCGATGGACAAGGATGGCGAGCGGTTGCTGGAGCGCCTGCGTTTCCTGCACATTTCGCTGGGAGATCCCTGGCCGGATCTGTCCGAAACGGCGCTCATGGAGCGCCTGGACGAGTGGGTCATGGCCTTCCACCCCGATGCGCGCCGCTTGTCGGACCTGCGGCCGGACCGGCTGCGGCAGGGCCTTCTCTCTCTCCTGCCGGGGTCGCTGGCGCGCCAGGTCGACACCCTCGCACCATCGCATTACGAGGCGCCGACCGGCTCGCGCCTGCCTTTGCGCTACGAGCCGGAGCAGGTCGTTCTGGCGGTGCGCGTTCAGGAGCTGTTCGGCATGACGCGGCACCCAGCCATTGCCGCGGACCGGGTGCCGTTGACACTGGAGCTCCTGTCGCCGGCCCATCGGCCGATCCAGATCACGCAGGATCTTCCCGGCTTCTGGGCAGGCTCCTGGCGCGACGTCCGCGCCGACCTGCGCGGGCGTTATCCCAAGCATGTCTGGCCCGAGGACCCGGCGCTCGCCCCGCCGACGGCACGGGCAAAGCCGCGCGGCAGATAGGCGATTTCACTCGGATTATCCGCACACGCAACCTCAAGGTGTTTTTCACGTTGTGAAACCGTGCCTTACGCGTGGGAGATTCCGTATGAATGTGGAGACGCCAGCCAGGGAAATGCGTGGCCCCCTCGCCGCAGCCGGAGAGCGCAGGATCCTGGTGGTCGACGAAGACCACGGTTTTGCCGCCCGTCTGTCGCGGGGGCTTGAGCAGCGGGGCTATGCCCCGGTTCTGGCGGGTAGCTTTTCCGAGGCACAGAAGGAGATTTCTTCGGCAACCCCGGCGATGGCCGTGATCGACCTTCGCCTTGCCGGGGGTAACGGACTGGATCTCGTGGAAGACCTGCATCGCCGCCGCAAGGACAGCGCGATCGTGGTCCTGACGGCCTATGGCAACATCGCGACCGCGGTTGCCGCCGTCAAGCTTGGTGCGATCGACTATCTATGCAAGCCGTCCAGTACGGATGAGGTCATCTCGGCCCTGACGCAGCGCGACGACAAGCGCCCGATCCCACCCGACAACCCCATGTCGGCGGATCGTGTGCGATGGGAGCATATCCAGCGCGTTTTCGAGCTTTACGGGCACAACGTGTCCGAAACCGCGCGCCGCCTGTCCATGCATCGCCGCACCCTGCAGCGCATTTTGGCCAAGAACGCGCCGCGCTGACCCGTCGTCAGTCCGACATGTCGTCCCGAGCACCCGTCATATACGGGTTTGCAGCCCATTCCGCCTGTAACAGCCGGTTGGCTGCCAGCGTTGCGAACCGCAGCGTGAGCGCCTTCCGTGTGGCCGGGGGCAGGCGGTGCAACGGCGCCTCCCGGAGGATTTCCGCGCCATAGCCGTCCGACAGGATCAACCCGCAATCCTCCGGGAAGATGTCCAGTGGCACGTCCGGATGCGTCGCGAAGAACAACCGGTCGCAATGCAACCGGTAGTCCGGCCACTTGCGATCCACCCGGAAGTCGGCAATCGACGTCTTGATTTCGACGATCGAGAATTCGCCCTTCGGCGACAGACAGACAAGGTCGGCACGGCGGCCCGACGCCAGGGGCATTTCCGGCAGGACGGACAAGGCCTGTGCCATCATCAGCCGCTGCACGCCCCGCCGTACCAGCATCGCACGATCGGATTGACGCCCGTCGAGCAGCGGTTGATAGGGGACGGACGAGACTATGGGCATGCGGATACGGCTCCGGCAACGCGGCTGTGCCCGCATCGCAACAAACGTTTGTTAACCATCATGCGTTAGGCTAGCGCCAATTGCCAGCCGGGTAACGAACGCATATCGGTGGTGTCAGCCAGCCGGTCTCGTACAGCTTTATCCGGCACGGCCTGCCTCGACCGGACTTCTCGATGACAACCCATTCTGCCCTATCCATTCTTGCCGCCGCCACCCTGGCGCTTGGCCTCGCCGGTTGCACGACCTCCGGGGACCGTGCGGCGATCAGCGGCGATTCGCCGGTCGCGACGGCCTATGCAGCCACGGACAATGCCATCCTGGACGGCGGCCCGCTGGGCCCGGTCGATCCGCTGGCCTATGCCGCCGTGCAGGATGGCGGTTTCAACCTGCCGGCGATCCCGGTCGAGAAGATCGATCCGCGCTTCCTGCGCCAGCGCGTCGTATACGATGGCATGGGCTTTGCGCCCGGCACCGTCGTCGTCGATACGGGCGACCATTTCCTCTACGTGATCGAATCGCGTGGCACGGCCATGCGCTACGGCATCGGCATCGGCAAGGCCGGTTTCTCCTGGTCGGGCGAGGCTTATGCGCGCGACAAGCAGCACTGGCCGAAGTGGTTTCCGCCCAAGGAAATGATCGAGCGCCGGCCGGAACTGGCGCCCTACGGCAATGAAGTCGGCATGAACCCTGGCCTGCAGAACCCGCTCGGCGCCCGCGCCGTCTATCTGTGGCAGGGCAACAAGGACACGCTGTATCGCCTGCACGGCACGCCGGAATGGTGGTCGATCGGCAAATCCGTTTCGTCGGGCTGCATCCGTCTCATCAACCAGGATGCCATCGATCTCTACGAGCGGGTGCCGTTGCAGGCGCGTGTCATCGTTCTGATGCCGGGCGAGACGCTGGCCCAGAAGCGTATTGCCGAAAACCGGAAGGCCCAGGCAAGCTGATCGTGCCAGATTGAAGTTTCAAGGCGGGGGACCGCCATGGCCG
Organism: Aureimonas sp. OT7; assembly: GCF_014844055.1. Lineage (NCBI taxonomy): Bacteria > Pseudomonadati > Pseudomonadota > Alphaproteobacteria > Hyphomicrobiales > Aurantimonadaceae > Aureimonas > Aureimonas sp. OT7. Next base: position 549,507 of record NZ_CP062167.1, on the reverse strand, counting down.
GGTGCTTCGGGGGAGGCGCCCGGCCTTTTTTTTGCCCTGCCCGCTCTTACGGCGCGAATGGGTCGTATGTGCCGAAGTTCCACAAATGGCCCTCGAAATCCCGGCACGAAAATTCCCGGCTTCCATAGGGCTGGTCGTGCAGCGGGATGACGATCTCCGCGCCGGAAGCGGTCACGCGTTCGAATAACGCGTCGGTGTCCTTGACGACGATGTAGGCGCTCTGCGTGACGCCGCCGGCTTCATCCGGCGTGATCTGCGTTTCGCCGAAGGGGTCGTCACGGACGCTCCCAAGCATGATCATGCCGCCGCCAAGGGTCAGCTCCGCATGGGCGATGACGCCGTCATCGTCTTCCATCACCATTTCGACGTTGAAGCCGACGACGGCGGACAGCCAGTCGATGGCGCCCTGCGCGTCCCGGTAACGCAATGTCGGAATGATGGTGGAAACCATGCCGCGAACCCCTCCCGCGTTTCTCGCATGCGGGAGGGTAGTCTGTTTTTCGCCCCGATAGAACAGGGCAGCTCTATGCCTATGCGCGCGCGGCGGCCTTCTTTTCCAGGCGGCGGCGATGCAGGACGGGCTCGGTGTAGCCGTTGGGCTGTTCACGTCCCTTCAGCACCAGGTCCAGGGCGGCCTGGAAGGCGATGGACCCCGCATAGTCGGGCGCCATCGGCTCGTAGGTCGCATCGGAGGCGTTCTGTCCGTCGACGACGCGCGCCATGCGCTCCATCGTCTCCACCACCTGGTCGCGCGTTACCACGCCGTGGTGCAGCCAGTTGGCGATGTGCTGCGAGGAAATGCGGCAGGTGGCGCGATCTTCCATGAGGCCGACATCGTTGATGTCCGGCACCTTGGAGCAGCCGACGCCGGAGTTGATCCAGCGGACGACGTAGCCGAGGATGCCTTGCGCGTTGTTGTCCAGTTCGGCCTGGATGTCTTCCGGAGTCCAGTTCGGCCGCACGGCAACCGGGATGGTCAGGATATCCTCGAGGCTGGTGCGGCTCTTGCCTTCCAGCTCCGCCTGGCGCTCGGCCACGTCCACCGTGTGGTAATGCGTGGCATGCAGGGTCGCGGCCGTCGGCGACGGAACCCAGGCCGTGTTGGCACCCGCCTTCGGGTGGCCGATCTTCTGCTCCAGCATCGCCGCCATCAGGTCGGGCATGGCCCACATGCCCTTGCCGATCTGCGCATGGCCCTTGAGCCCGCAGGCAAGGCCGGTATCGACGTTGCGATCCTCATAGGCCTTGATCCATGTGGACGCCTTCATGTCGCCCTTGCGGATCATCGGGCCAAGCTCCATCGAGGAGTGCATCTCGTCGCCGGTCCGGTCGAGGAAGCCCGTATTGATGAAGACGACCCGCTTGCGCGCGGCCCGGATGGCCTCCTTGAGATTGACCGTGGTGCGGCGCTCCTCGTCCATGATGCCCATTTTCAGGGTATTGGGCGAAAGGCCGAGGATGGTTTCGACCCGGGTGAAGATCTCGTCGGCGAAGGCGACCTCGTCGGGGCCGTGCATCTTGGGCTTGACGATATAGACGGAGCCGGCGCGCGAATTGCGCTCGCCGCCCTGCTTCTTCAGGTCGTGCATCGCGATCAGCCCGGTGAAGAGCCCGTCCAGCATCCCTTCCGGCGCTTCCGAGCCGTCGGCCAGAAGAACCGCGGGATTGGTCATCAGGTGGCCGACATTGCGCACCAGCATCAGCGAACGCCCGGGCAGGACAACCTTCCCGCCGTCCGGCGCGGTGTATTCGCGATCCGGGTTGAGGCGGCGCGTGACGCTCTTGCCGCCCTTCTCGAACGTGTCGGTCAGATCGCCCTTCATCAGGCCGAGCCAGTTGCGATAGACGACCACCTTGTCGGCGGCATCGACCGCTGCGACGGAATCTTCGCAATCCTGGATTGTCGTCACGGCACTTTCCAGAACCACGTCGGAAATGCCGGCCGGATCGGACCGACCGATCTGCGACGTCCGGTCGATCACGACGTCGCTGTGCAGGCCATGGGTGACGAAGAGAAGATTGGTCGGCTCGCTCGCGGAGCCGCGATAACCGGCGAGCTGGCCCGGGCTCTTCAGCCCGGTCGTGCCGGATTCCAGCCTGACGGTCAGGGCGCCGTCGTCGATGGAGAAGCCGCGCGCGTCGTTCCATGACGCGTCCGCCAGCGGCACCGACCCATCCAGGAAGGCGCGCGCCCAGGCGATCACCTTTTCGCCGCGGACAGGGTTGTAGCCCGGGCCCTTTTCAGCGCCGTCCTCTTCGGAGATGGCATCGGTGCCGTAGAGGGCGTCGTAGAGCGAGCCCCAGCGCGCGTTCGCCGCATTCAATGCATAACGCGCGTTCATGACCGGGACGACCAGCTGCGGACCGGCCACCGAGGCGATCTCCGGGTCGACATTGGCGGTTTCGACGGAGAAGGCCTCCCCCTCGGGGACGATGTAACCGATCTCGCGCAGGAAAGCCTCGTAGGCTGCGCCGTCAACCGCGCCGCCCTTGTGGGCCGCGCACCATTCATCGACGCGCGCCTGCATGTCGTCGCGGATTGCCAACAACTCCCGATTGCGGGGAGCGAGATCGCCGAGAAGCCCGGCAAGGCCCTGCCAAAGCCGGTCGGCATCGACGCCCGTACCGGGGAGAGCTTCCTTCTCTATGAAATCCTTCAGCTCGGAATCGACCTGCAATCCGGCGACCGCGACATAACTCGACATGAATGCTCCCTTTCGCAAGCTCCTCTGCGGACGCCATCGGCCATCGGAGCCGCAAAGTCAAATGCCGGAAGGGCGTCAGGTCCGATCGGAATAGAGAACCCGGCGATCGGTCAGGTAGCGGGCAAAGAACGGCAGGCTCGCCGACCCGATCTCCCGCGCATCGCGGCCGATCGTCCCGGCGCGGACCGTTACGGGCACGAGGCCGCGCATGTCCATTCCCGCCAGCACCTCGGCGACGCGCGCCACGAGCCGCTCGCGGACAAAGGGCGGAAAACTCCCCTCGATGACGGCCGCCTCGAAATCGTAGATCGCCGAAGCGGAAACGACCGCATGGGCAATGCCGGAGGCCGCCTCCGACAACCAGCGATCCAGAAGCCCTTCCAGACCGTCCCAGCGGCAGTCCTTGCGCCACAACTCGATGCCGCTGCCTCCGGATTGTTCGATCATGCGTTCGAGAAGGTGGATCGAGGCCGCCTCGATCAGTTGCCGGCTCCCCCCGCCGGGGGCGGGAACCGGCATCGACCCCAGCGCGCCCGCATTTCCGACCCGGCCTTCGACGAGCTGCCCGTCCATCACGATGCCGCCGCCGATGAAGGCGCCGACGAAGAAATAGACGAAATCGGCACCGGCGCCCCGGCCGAAGGCATGCTCGGCCCCACAGGCGGCCGTCACGTCGTTGGCCATCGTGACGGGCTGCCCCGTGCGGCTGGCCAGCTCCGCGACGATATCGGCCTCGCGCCAGACGGCCAGCTCTTCCGAGGGCGCGCCATTGGTGGCCCCCCATGACCAGATCTCGAAGGGCAGGCCGACGCCGAGCCCGGCGACCCGGGCCCGCTCGTCCGGCCCAAGCGTCGACACCAGGGCCTCGGCCGCATCTTCGGCGAACTCCATCACCTGCCCGTGCTCGGGGCGCCGGTAGAAGATGGCACGGCTGTCGAGGACCGTCCCGACGAAATCCATCAGGACCATCTCGCTGGTGCGCCGGCCGATCTTCAGGCCCAGCGAAAACGCGCCGCGCGGATTGAGACGCATGGGCACCGATGGCTGCCCGACCTTGCCGCGTCGCGGCGTGCCGGCCAGCACCAGGCCGTCCGCCTCCAGGATGCGCATGATGACGGAGGCCGTCTGCGGCGACAGGCCGGAATGACGTGCGATCTCGGCCTTCGCCAGTTCGCCGCCGGCGCGGATGAGGGACAGGACCAACCGTTCATTGTGGGCGCGCAGGCCCGCCTGGCTCGACGCGCGGAAACCGTCGCGCAGGGCCACGTCGCCATGTGCGGACGGCGTCGCCGTGTCCGGCGCGTTGGGTCTTCCGCCTGCCATGTCCATCGATGTCCTCCCGCCCGAACGATGATCGCACGTCATCCCGCTGTCAATAAATAAATCACCGTGATTTATCGATTGACAGAAGGTGCTCTTTGCCGTCCAATCCCTGCGAGCCGGACGGGGAGGTCCGGGCCGGGCGCTTGACGGCGACCGACTTATCGGGAGGAAATTCGATGATTCTCAAGTATCTTGGCCATGCGGCCGCGCTTGGCGTCGCCACTCTGGTGCTGCCCGGCGCATCCATGGCGCAGGACCAGGTCACGGCCTGCCTGATCACCAAGACGGACACCAACCCGTTCTTCGTGAAGATGAAGGAAGGCGCGGCGGCCAAGGCCCAGGAGCTCGGCATCAACCTGCAGACCTACGCCGGCCGGATCGACGGCGATTCCGAGTCGCAGGTCGCGGCAATCGAGAGCTGCATAGCGGCCGGGGCCAAGGGCATCCTCATCGCCGCGTCCGACACCAAGGGCATCGTACCCGCCGTCAAGCAGGCGCGGGATGCGGGCCTGATCGTGATCGCGCTGGATACCCCGCTGGAGCCGGTGGATTCGGCGGACGCCACCTTCGCCACCGACAATTACGAAGCCGGTGTGCTGATCGGCCAGTGGGCGAAGGGCAAGATGGGCGCCGAGGCGGAAAGCGCGAAGATCGCCTTCCTCGACCTGACGCCGCAGCAGCCCTCGGTGGCGGTCCTGCGCGACCAGGGCTTCATGGAAGGCTTCGGCATCGACAACAAGGACAAGGCCATCGTCGGCGACGAGGACGATCCCCGTATCGTCGGCCACGACATCACCAATGGCAACGAGGAAGGCGGCCGCCAGGCCATGGAAAACCTCCTCCAGAAGGATCCGTCCATCAACCTCGTCTACACCATCAACGAGCCTGCCGCCGCCGGGGCCTACGAGGCGCTCAAGTCGGTCGGACTGGAAGGCAGCGTAACGATCGTATCGGTCGATGGCGGCTGCCCGGGCATCGCCAACGTCAAGGATGGCGTCATCGGCGCGACGTCGATGCAGTATCCGTTGAAGATGGCGTCCATGGGCATCGAAGCCATCAAGGCCTTTGCCGATTCCGGCGAAAAGCCCGAGGCCAGCGAGGGGCTGCAGATCACCGCGACGGGCGTCGATCTCGTAACCGACGAACCCATCGACGGCGTCAAGTCCATGACGTCCGAGGATGCCGCCAAGCTTTGCTGGGGCTGATCCGCGCATGATGACCGGCCGTCGCCCGCGAGGCGGCGGCCGGACACGGGTCCGGACAGGGAGGCAGGACGATGACGGATACCACGGGCAGGAACACGGAGGCCGCGAGCGGCTTCGAAAAGGGCCTTGCCGGCAGCGGCGGACAGGTCGCCGACTTTTCGCACGGGGCCCATCGCGGGCCGATGGACAGGCTGCAGCATTTCCTGCACGCCTACCCGACCATGGTGCCGGTTCTCGTGCTGATGGTCGGCGTCGGAACCTTCGGGGCCATCATCGGCGAACGGTTCTTCAACGCCTTCACCCTGACGCTCATCATGCAGCAGGTGGCCATCGTCGGCATCGTCGGCATCGCGCAGACGCTGGTGATCCTGACGGCGGGCATCGACCTGTCCGTCGGCGCAATCATGGTGTTGTCATCCGTCGTGATGGGCAATCTTGCCGTGACGCACGGCATGCCGGCGCCCCTGGCGCTGTTCTGCGGCATCCTCACCGGCACGATCTGCGGGGTGATCAACGGGTTCCTGGTGGCGCTGGTGCGCCTGCCCCCCTTCATCGTGACGCTCGGAACATGGTTCATCTTCGAGGCCGCGAACTTCATCTATTCGCAAAACGCCACCATCCGCGCACAGGACGTGGAAGCATCCGCGCCGCTCCTGCAGTTTCTGGGCACCACGTTCCGCATCGGCGGCGCGGTGTTCACCTATGCGGTCGTCGCCGTCGTGGTTCTCGTCGCGCTGTTCTACTACATACTCAATCACACGGCATGGGGGCGGCATGTCTACGCCCTGGGCGACGATCCCGATGCGGCGCGCCTGTCGGGCATCCGTACGCGGCGCGTACTGATCTCGGTCTAAGCCGTCGCCGGCCTCATCTGCGGCTTCGCCGGCTGGGCGCTCATCGGCCGGCTCGGTTCGGTCTCGCCCACATCCGGCTACGAGGCCAACATCCAGTCCATCACCGCCGTCGTCATCGGCGGGACGTCCCTCTTCGGCGGGCGCGGCTCGGTCATCGGCACGCTCATCGGGGCGCTGATCGTCGGCGTCTTCGCCATGGGCCTGCGCATCTGGGGCACCGACCCGCAATGGACGCGCCTGACCGTAGGCGGCCTTATCATCCTTGCCGTCGCAGCCGATCAGTGGATCAGGAAGGTGTCCGCATGAGCCCGCAAGAACCGATCCTGTCGGCCCGCAATCTCACCAAGCGCTACGGGCGCGTCGTGGCCATCGACAACGCCGATTTCGACCTGATGCCCGGCGAGATCCTCGCCGTCATCGGCGACAACGGCGCCGGCAAGAGCACGATGATCAAGGCGCTGACGGGCGCGATCCAGCCGGACTCGGGAGAGCTCAGGCTGGATGGCAAGCCGATGACGCTGTCCAACCCGCAGGCGGCGCGCGATTCCGGGATAGAGACCGTGTACCAGCAGCTTGCGCTCTCCCCCGCCCTCTCGATTGCCGACAACATGTTCCTCGGCCGCGAGATCCGGCGCAGCGGTCCGCTCGGCTCGGTGTTCCGGATGCTCGACAAGGGCACGATGCGCCGCATCGCCCGCGAGAAACTGTCGGAACTCGGTCTCATGACCATCCAGAATATCGACCAGGCGGTGGAAACGCTGTCCGGCGGTCAACGACAGGGCGTTGCGGTTGCGCGGGCGGCGGCTTTCGGAACGCGGGTGCTCCTGCTCGACGAGCCGACGGCTGCCCTGGGCGTCAAGGAATCGCGCAAGGTGCTCGACCTCATCCTGACCGTACGCGAGCGCGGCATCCCGATCGTGCTGATTTCGCACAACATGCCGCATGTCTTCGAGATCGCCGATCGGATCCACATCCATCGGCTCGGCAAACGCCTGTGCGTGGTGAACCCGAAGGCGATCACCATGTCGGATGCCGTCGCCCTGATGACGGGGGCCAAGGCCCCGGAGCCGGCCATGGCGGCGTAGCATCCGTTTCAGGATGCGTCCGGCTCGAAGCTGTCGCTATGGACCAGCGACAGCGCGGAGCGAGGGCCCGGCAACGCGTCGAACTCGATGCCGAGTTGCCGGCATGCCTGCTCGATGTCGCGCAGGATGACGTCCGCCGCTTCCAGCACCATGCGCTGGGCGTCGGGGTGACGCTCGCGCAGGCGCTCCGCCAGCGCGCCGAGTTTATCGACGACCTCCATGTCGCTCTTGAAAGCAGGCGTCGGGGGAATGCGAACGAAAGAACTAATCTTCGCTGCCCAGAAATGTCATTGAACGAACGGACGCATCGACGAGTCGAGGATCCGGCGGCCTCCAATCCACCAAACATCTATTTGTAACATGAATTCCTGTCAGTTCGCCAGACGAGAGGCGAACAGGGCCAGGGCCTGCTGGTATACGCCTGCCCGGTTCCAGTCGCGCAGCCGCGCGAAGTTCGGCTCGCCCGGCATATAGCCCGCCCCCGGCTGCCAGCCATGCTGCCGCAGGAAGTTGGCGGTCGAGGCCAGGACATCGGCGCGCGAGCGGATGAGGTCGCGGCGTCCGTCACCGTCGAAATCCACCGCGTAGCGCAGGTAGTTCGACGCAAGGAACTGCGTCTGGCCGATCTCGCCCGCCCAGGCACCCTTCATGTCTTCCGGCCGCTTGTCGCCGCGCTCGACGATCATGAGCGCCGCATTCAACTCGTTGGTGAAGAATTCCGACCGCCGGCAGTCATAGGCCAGCGTCGCCAGCGAGCGAAAGATGTTCATGTTCCCGGAATTGGAACCGAAGCCGGTTTCCATGCCCCAGATGGCGACCAGGATTTCCTTCGGAACGCCGTACTGCTTTTCGATGGCGTTCAGCAGCCGCGCGTTCTCGCGGATGATGCCCTGGCCCCGCTTGACGAACGAAGCCGGCGCGCGGCGCTGCATGAACTCGTCCAGCGACAGCTTGAAGGAGCGCTGGTTTCGGTCGAGCCGGATGACCTCGCGATTGTAGGACACGTTGCCCAGCGCGGTCTGTAGCGTCCGGTTGGAAATGCCCTGCTGGCTCATGGACTGCTTGTAGGAGGCCAGCCAGCGATCGAAGCCGGCGCCGTCATTGCCGCAGCTCTGTGCCAGCGCGGGCGTCGCCGATACGGCCAGGACCATGCCGGCCGCCAGGACCGCCTTGCGAATAAACGAGCGACATGCCGCCATCTCTGCCTCCTGCATCGGGTGCGTAACCCACTCTTCCGGCAGTAATAGCAATCGACAGTTTAACGTAGTGCGAATGCACCACAATCGGCGGGTGATCGCACCTGCGGCGTCACTCTTTCGCGATCAGCCCGCCGCCTGCGGCAGCACGAAGGGCAGGTGGGACGGTGCGTGACCGACGGCAAGGCGCACTTCGTAGACGCGCTCGATCAGCGCGTCGTCGACGACGGCGCGGGGGCTGCCATCCGCCACCACCCGGCCGTCCGCCAATGCGACAAGTCGCGTGGCCGCAAGGCAGGCAAGGTTGATGTCGTGCAGTATCGCAAGCACGCCGACGCCCTCCTCCGCCATGAGTCGCGCCAGCCGCACCACCAGAAGCTGGTGGCAGAGATCGAGGCTCGCCGTCGGCTCGTCCAGCAGCAGGAAGCGGGTCGGCCCCGGCATGGCCCGCACCTGCGCGATGGCCCGGGCCAGGTGAACGCGCTGGGCCTCGCCCCCCGACAGGCTGGAAACCTTGCGGTCCGCGTATGTTGCAAGTCCGACCTCGGATAATGCGGCGTGGCATAGCCTGTCGGCCGTCCGGCCGCCGGCACCGCCCGACTCGGCGCCGAGGCGGACGATCTCGAATGCGGTGAACGGAAAGGCGAGTTCCACCGATTGCGGAACCACGGCCCGCACCCGCGCCATGGCCGAAGGGTTCCGCGCCTCGGCGACCGGACCCCGGATACGGCCGCCGTCCGGGGTGCTTTCGCCCGAAAGGATCTTCAAGAGGGTGGACTTGCCGGCGCCGTTGGCACCGATCATCACGACGACCTCGCCTGTCTCGACCGACAGGTCCACCCCATCGAGAACGACCCTTCCGCCGATCATGCGTCGTACGCCCTCGGCCTTGATCGCGGCCGCCGTCACAGGATGCCGGCCCGGCTGCGCTGCACGAGCAGGTAAAGGAAGAATGGAGCGCCGATCAGGGCCGTGACGATGCCGAGCGGCAGCTCGGCAGGGGCGACGATGGTCCGCGCCGCAAGATCGGCGATCGCCAGCAGCCCCGCCCCCAGCAGTGCAGCCGCCGGCAGCAGCGTCCGATGCCCCGGCCCGACCGCCAGCCGCACCAGATGCGGCGCGACAAGCCCGACGAAACCGACGATGCCGGACACCGAGACGGCGACCCCCACACCGGCGGCGATGACAAGGATGGCGATGCGCTTGATGGTCTGCACCCGGACGCCGAGGTGGAATGCCTCCGACTCGCCGAGCGCCAACCGGTCCAGCGCGCTGGCGAGGAATGGTGCCGCGCAGAAGGCCGGCGCCATGAACGGCAGCGCGACCCGGACCTTGTCCCATGTGGCGCCGGACAGGCCGCCCATCGACCAGAAGGTCAGTTCCCGCAATTGCTGGTCGGTCGACAGAAAGGTCAGGATGCCGGTCATTGCGCCCGTCAGCGCCGCCAGTGCGATGCCCGTCAGCAGCATCGTCGCCATCGAGGTGCGGCCGGCGACGGTGGACAGGCGATAGACGAGGAAGGTGGATATCGCGCCGCCCACGAAGGCCGCGATGGGCAGGAAGTGACGCATGAGCGCGTCGGGCAGTATCGGGGCGGCATGAACCCCCAGCACGATGACGGAGATCGCCCCGAGCGCCGCGCCGGACGAGACGCCGACAAGGCCGGGATCGGCCAGGGGGTTGCGGAACAGTCCCTGCAGGATGGCGCCCGACAAGGCGAGGCAGGCTCCAACCATGACTGCCAGCAGAACGCGCGGCAGGCGGATATCGAGAAGGATGGCAGCGGCTCCCGCATCGACCGTGTTCCGGGCGCCAGACATGCCGGCGACGAGCGTGGCGAGCACCGTACCGAGGGACAGGTCCGCCGCGCCGGCCGCCAGGGCGGCGAGCCCAGCCGCCAGGGCGAAAACGCCGCAGGCGGCGATGGCAAGGGCGCCGCGCCCCGGGCGCGGCAGGCGTCGGGCGCTATCCCCCGCCATTGTCGTCATGGCGCCCCGGCTCCGACCCATGGGCGCGCCGGCAACCGCGGCAGGTCCGCCTCCGGATGGAGGGCCGCCGCCAGATCGCGCATGGCGTGGGCCGCGCGCGGCCCGAAGCCCAGAAGGTAAGTGCCGTCCATCGCCACGATATTGCCGTTGCGGCCGGCCGGCGTCGACGCGAAGATGGGGCTCTGGGCGATGGTTTCAGGCCTGTGCACCGGGCTCTGCATCGTCACGATGACCTCGGGCGCGGCGGCAAGGACGCTTTCCGGCGTCGCGGGCTTGAACCCGCTCAGTCCGGAGAAGACATTGTCCGCATGTGCCAGCGCAAGCGCGCCGTCTGCCGATGTCCCCGCCCCGCCGACCAGCGGCGCGCCGCCGCTCATGGTCAGCACGAAGGCCGCCTTGGGGCGTGCCTGTATGCCGCCAAGGCTTGCTTCCAGTGCCGCGAAATCCGCCTCTACCGCGGTGGCGATCTCTTCGCCGCGCTGCTTCTCGCCGATTGCCTCCGCCACGGCTCGGATCTTGGCCGCGACCCCCTTCGGATCGGGCCCGTCCGGGATGGTGACGAAATCGACGCTCGCGCCCTCGAGCAGATGGATGACGTCCGGAGGCCCCGACCCCTCCACCGCCAGGATGAGCGTCGGAGACAGGGAAAGGACACCTTCGGCCGACAGGGCGCGCATGTAGCCGACATCCGGCAGGGCGTTCGCCTGCGGCGGATAGGTCGAGGTGGAATCGCGCCCCACGATGCGATCCTGCGCCCCCAATGCGTAGAGGATCTCGGTGACGGGACCGCCGATCGAGACGATCCGGGACGAATCATGAACCGTGGCCTCCTCGGCCAGGGCGGGAGACGCGACGAAGGCGAGAGCGGCCAGAAAGAGCGGACGAAGGTTCATTTGGTGAGGATCAGCTTGTTGTTGGACGTCAGTCGCAGGCGATACCGCTCGTCCTCGTGCTGGATGATGATTTCGCGCGTGTCGGTGAACAGCGTCCGGCTATCCAGTTCCCTCGGAGCGTCCGCCAGCCGCCGTAGCGCCGTTCGCCCGCCATCCTGTCCTTTGGGGTCCCCACCCATTTCAAGCGTCTCCTGAAGGGTCGTGTTGCACGGGTACCGCAGTGTGGCATCGCGGCGACCGAGATCCTCTGAATAAAGTTGACCGTCTATATCATATTAAATAGGGGTCGCAAGGCAAGGCCGCCGTGCGGCCCCGACCTCCAGCCAGCCAGCGCGCCGCGTGCGCAGCCAGCCAGCCCTTCCCACTCCAGTGACGAAGTTCCTGCCATGCTGCGCCCCTATCGCTTCACCTTCCTTCGTGCCGCGCTCCTGTCCGGCACGGCCCTGCTTTCGACCGCGCCGATGGCGCAGGAGGCCGTCCGCCCCGCCCCCGCCGAAGTGATCGAGCTGGACCAGGTCACGGTCCTGTCCGACCGTCGCCTGCAGCGCCCGATCGAGACGCTTGGGGGCGTATCCGTCGTCTCCCGCTCCGAGATCGACCGCTTCGACCCGTCGCTGATCGACAGCGTCCTGGACACGATCCCGGGTGTCGCCACCGCCCCGCGCGACGACGATCCGTCGACGGCGGTCAACATTCGCGGTCTGCAGGATTCCGGCCGGGTGAACGTGCTGATCGACGGCGCGCGCCAGAACTTCCAGGTGACCGGCCATAATGCCGGCAACGCCTTCTACGTCGAGCCGTCGCTGCTGGCCGGCGTGGACGTGATCCGCGGCCCGATCGCCAATGCCTACGGCTCGGGCGCCATCGGCGGCGTCGTCTCGATGCGCACGCTCGGGATCGACGATCTGGTCGACGCGGACGAACGCTCGGCCGCGCGCATGGGCATCAATCTTGGCTCGAACGGTCCGTCGGGCCTCACCAACCTCGAGGCCGGCAGCTACCTGACCGACCAGTGGGATGCATACGGAGCCTTCGCGCTGCGCCGCAATGCCGACTATTACGACGGCGGTGGGGACCAGGTGGACCGCACCGGCTTCGACGTACAGAGTGGCATCTTCAAGACGCGCGTGCGCCCGGCCGAAGGCCATCAGCTGGAACTGGCGGGCATCCTCTACGATACGAACTTCGAATCGGCGACCGGCGACGGCGACCCGCGCGATACGGACGTGACCACCAGCAACTACCGTCTCGGCTACCGGTTCGATCCTGCCGATTCGCAGCTGATCGACATGACGCTGAACATCTACCGTACCGATACCGATTACCGTCAGCGTCTCCAGGACGGTTCCGGCGATCGTCGCAAGGTGGATGTCGCCACCACCGGTATCGACCTCTACAACACGTCGATCGTCGAGTTCAGCCCGACCTTGTCGACAACGATGACCTACGGCGTGGACGGCTTCCGCGACGACGTGGACGCATCGAGCGACTACGACACCACGGAGCTGTTCAACCCCAATGGCGATCGCACCGTCTACGGTGGCTTCGCGCAGGCCCTGTTCGAATACGAAGACCTGATCGACTTCACCGTCGGCGGCCGCTTCGACCGTTACGACCTGTCGAGCGCAGCGGTGCCGGACAACAAGGGCGACCGATTCTCGCCCAAGGTGAGCCTCGGCATCACACCCGTTACCGGCTTCCAGCTTTACGGCCTGTATGCAGAGGGGTTGCGCGCGCCGACGCTGCAGGAAGCGCTCGTCTCGGGCTTTCACCCGGCGCCAGCCGCATTCGAGTTCATCCCAAATCCCGCCCTGTCGCCCGAAGTCGGGCACACGATGGAAGCGGGCGTCAACCTCGCCTACAACGACATCGTCACGGCGGGAGACGCATTCCGGGCCAAGCTGTCCGTCTACCAGAACGATGTCGACGACTACATCGACCAGGACTCGATCGACCGGCCGGGCATCCTCAACCCTTGCGTCGCACCGGGCCCCGGTGGCCGCTGCTTCGCGCGGCTACCCTTCGATGCCGTCACCTATGTCAACATCAACGAGGCCCGCATCCGTGGCGTCGAGCTGGAGGGCACCTACGATTGGGTCTGGGGTTTCGTGGGGGTCGCCGGCAGCTACACCGAAGGCAAGAACCGCGAGACGGGCACGCCGCTGGACTCGATCTTCCCCGCCAGGGCGACGACGACCGTCGGCTTCCGCGCCATGGAGAACCGTCTGAGCTACGGTGCACGCTGGCACTGGGTGGACGCCAAGGGCGCCGACGACGTCAGCACCCCGGAACTGGCCACCTCGGCCTACAATCTCGTGGACCTGTTCCTCGCCTACGAGCCCAACGACGATACGCGCTTCGACGTTTCGTTGAAGAACGTCCTCGACCACAAGTATGTCGCCTACACGGGCGGGCCCAGCATCGAATCCTTTTCCGCGCCGGGATTCGAGGCCATGGTGGGCATGACATTCAAGCTCGGCGTTCCACGCTGAATCGGAATAGCAAAAGGAAACATCGCCTATGTTCATTGCCATGAACCGCTTCAAGGTCGTCAAAGGGTCGGAGACGGATTTCGAATCCGTCTGGCTGAACCGCGAATCGCACCTGCAGGAGCTGCCAGGCTTCATCGAATTTCATATGCTGAAGGGGCCGGACCGCGACGACCATACGCTCTATTCGTCGCATACGGTCTGGGCCAGCCGCGCCGATTTCGAGAACTGGACCAAGTCGGAGGCCTTCCGCGCGGCCCATCGCGGCGCGCCGACGTCCAAGCCGCTGTATCTCGGCCATCCTGAGTTCGAGGGCTTCGAGGTGATCCAGACCGTCAGCCGCGCCGACAAGGCTGCCTGACGCCCTGTCGGGTTATGCGAAGGGGGCCCGCGCCGGGTGAGCCGGCGCGGGCCTGCCTCTATTCCGCGGCCAGCGGGCGCACCCAAAGGCTGGAGCAGACGATGCGGCTGTCGTCGCAGCGATCGCGGTGCCGGGCGGCGATATCCACCACCTCGGACATCAGCCCCTGCGACAGATGCGTCGGCTCCAGACCGAGCTTGATGAGCGTGTCGTTGGCGACGACGAGGTCGTTTTCCGGCATTTCCTTGCGCGGGTTGTCGCGCAGCTCCACCGGAACGCCCGTCATGCCGGAGATCATCTCCGCAAGATCGCGCACCCGGTGCGTTTCCGTCATCTGGTTCATGATGCGCACCCGCTCGCCCCTCTCCGGCGGCGAGCTTGCCGCCAGCGCGATGCAGCGTACCGTATCGCGGATGTGGATGAAGGCGCGCGTCTGCCCGCCCGACCCGTGGACGGTCAGCGGATGGCCGATGGCCGTCTGCATCAGGAAGCGGTTCAACACCGTGCCGTAGTCGCCATCGTAGTCGAAGCGGTTGACCAGCCTTTCGTCGAGCAGCGTTTCGGGCGTCGTCGTTCCCCAGACGATGCCCTGGTGCAGATCGGTGATGCGCAGCCCGTCATTCTTGGCGTAGTAGAAGAACAGGAGCTGATCGAGCGTCTTGGTCATGTGGTAGATCGATCCCGGATCCACCGGATAGAGAATCTCGACATCGGCCGACGCGCCGGCAGAGCGCAGCGTCGCGTCGATATAGCCCTCCGGGATCGTCATGCCTTTCGTCTTGCCGTAACCGTAGACGCCCATCGTGCCGAGATGGATGAGGTGCGCATCGGGTGCAGCCTCGACCATCGCGCACAGGACGCTGTTGGTGGCGTTGACGTTGTTGTCGACCGTATAGCGCTTGTGGCGCGGCGACTTCATGGAATAGGGCGCAGCGCGCTGCTCGGCGAAATGCACGATCGCATCCGGCTTGACGGCGTGGAACAGCGCTTCCAGGCGATCGTAATCCTCTGCGACATCCAGCTCCACGAAATCGATCGGCGTATTTCGAGTCTCGCGCCAGGCGGCCAACCGCTCTTCCATCGAGCGGATCGGCGTCAGGCTTTGGACTCCCAGTTCCTCGTCGGTGCGGCGTCTGGCAAAATTGTCGACGATGATCACGTCGTGACCTTCCGCCGACAAATGCAGGCTGGTCGCCCAGCCGCAGAAGCCGTCGCCTCCGAGTACGATGATTTTCATTGCTGCTAGGCTCCGTCACGCTTTCGATACGGAAATGTGATTTAGCATTCTTGTCTGTCGCGACAAATGAGTTCCGCGCGCGGGAGTTAAATTGGATGCGAATTCTAATCATCACAGATGCCTGGCACCCGCAGATCAACGGCGTTGTCCGCGTTCTGGACAAGACGGTGGAGATACTCCGGCAAGGCGGCGATACGGTAATGGTCATCGAGCCTTCGATGTTCCCGACGCTTCCGGCGCCCGGCTACCCCGAGGTGCGGCTGGCCCTGATGCCCGGGCGCAAGCTGGGCAGGATGATCGAGGAGTTCGCCCCCGACGCGATCCACATTCCGGTCGAGGGGCCGCTGGGCCTGGCGGCGCGGCGTTACTGCCGCAAGCGCGGCTTACCGTTCACGACTTCGTTCCACACCCGCTTCGGCGACTATATCGAAAAACGGATCGGACGGGGAGTCGACTTCGCCTACGCCCTGCAGCGCCGGTTCCACAATGGCGGCGCCCGCATGATGGTGCAGACGGCCACGCTGGAACACCAGCTCGGCGAGCGCGGTTTCCGCAACATGCTGCATTGGGGCCGGGCGGTCGATCTCGAGGCATTCCACCCGTGCCGAGACGATCCGTCCTTCGACAAGGACTTCCTGGGCCTGCCGCGCCCGATCTTCCTGTATCTCGGACGCGTCTCGGCTGAAAAGAACATCGAGGCCTTCCTCGATCTCGACCTGCCCGGCTCGAAACTCGTCGTCGGCGACGGCCCCCAATTGTCAAGCCTGAAGGCCCGCTACCCGCAGGTGCATTTCACCGGCTATCGAACGGGCGAGGATCTTGCCCGCCATTTCTCGGCGGCGGACGTCTTCGTCTTTCCGTCCCGCTTCGAGACCTTCGGCCTCGTCGTGCTGGAATCTTTGGCCTGCGGCACGCCGGTCGCCGCCCTGCCCGTGCCTGGCCCGGCCGATATCGTCGGCGGCACGCCCCATGCGGTCCTGTCGGAAGATCTGCGTTCGGCCGCGCTGGCCGCGCTCGACATCGACAGGGCGGGTTGTCGCGCTTTCGCGCAAACCTTCTCCTGGGCCGAATGCACCGCCGACTTCCGCTCCAATCTGGTGACCGTGCCGGACCATCTGCGGGCCCTCAGGGCGGCGTGACGCCCTTGTAACGATTCCGGACTGGCCAACTGCCCTGACAGAGGGCATGATCCGAATATCGGCGGCTTTGACGGGATACGGCAATGGCCTCGCAGGTGACGGCCCATACGAGACGGTTTGCCGAGCGGCCGGCGCTGCGCGTCGGCTTCCTGCCGGCCAACAACTTCACCCTCTCGGCCCTGTCCCTGTTCATCGACGTTCTTCGGCTGGCCGGCGACGAGGGCGACCGGTCGCGGCAGGTCCGCTGCAGTTGGTCCGTCATGTCGGCACGGCCGGATCCGATCCGCTCCAGCTGCGGCGTCACGATCCAGCGCAATGCGCCGTTGAGCGACCCTGCGCTCTTCGACTACATCGTCGTCGTCGGTGGGCTGCTGCATGCCGGCGACCAGCTGGACGATGCGTCGATCCGTTATCTGCGCGCGGCGGCCGACGCCGGCGTCACTCTTATCGGCGTGTGCACGGGATCGTTCATCCTGTCGCGTGCGGGCCTGATGAAGGGCCGCCGCACCTGTGTATCCTGGTATCATTTCGCCGACTTCGAAACCGAGTTCCCCGACCAGACGCCGGACGCGGACCGCCTCTTCATCGAGGACGGGGATCGAATCACCTGCGCCGGCGGAAGCGGCGTCGCCGACCTTGCTGCCTTCCTGATCGAGCGGCATATCGGCCCGCAGGCCGCGCAAAAGGGATTGCATGTCCTGCAACTGCAGAACGCCCGCTCGGGCAGCGACGCGCAGCCCCATTCCGGCGCCACAAGCATCGGCGACGACAGGGTGCGCCGCGCAATCCTGCTGATGGACCAGCATGTCGCCCAGCCCCTGTCCGTCGAGGCCATCGCAGCCCGGCTGCAATTGTCGACGCGGCAACTGGAACGCCTGTTCCATGAAACGCTGACCATGAGCCCGGCGCTCGCCTACCGCCAATTGCGACTGCGCTACGCGCGCCGCCTTCTCGAAACGACGAAGAAGAGTGTAACTGAAATCGCAGTCGAAGCAGGATTTTGCGATGGCGCGCATTTCGCGCGACAGTTCAGGCAGTTTTTTGGCACTGCACCAAGAGATATCCGCGCTGCGGAAAGAGGCAATTTGCACAGCGACGCGGCGGTTGACTATCCGGTTCTTGTGCAGTAGCGAAGGGCACACCCTCCCTAGCGCCTTTTGATGAGGCGCTGATCTATCCTCTGTCGGGTTTATACCTGTCCGTGTCCGTTCTGGCATCGTCAGCGGGCAGGCTTCCCGTCACGATCCCTTTGCAACCGGTGGTTTTGCAGCCCTTGGCTCGGCCTCCGGCAACGACGGAGCATCGATGACGAAAGAACGCATCCGCGTGGACAATGTCGTCAAGTTGTTCGGCGACAACGCGCAATCCGGGCTCGAACTTCTCCGAGCCGGCAAGGGCAAGGACGCCATCCACGACGAAACCGGCGCCGTCCTCGGCCTCCATGATGTCTCCTTCTCGGTCAATGAAGGCGAGATTCTGGTGGTCATGGGCCTTTCCGGGTCCGGCAAGTCCACCATGCTTCGGTGCATCAACCGCCTGATCGAGCCCACCAGCGGCTCCATCCGCGTCGACGGCACCGAAGTTACCGGCCTGAACCACAAGCAATTGCTGGAATTTCGCCGCGCCAAGTTCGGCATGGTGTTCCAGCACTTCGCGCTGTTTCCCAACCGGACCATCGCCGAGAACGTCGAATACGGGCTCGAGGTCCAGGGCATCGACCGCAAGACGCGGCGCGACAAGGCGCTGGCGGCCATCGAACTGGTCGGGCTGAAAGGCTGGGACAGCCGCTATCCGAGCCAGTTGTCCGGTGGCATGCAGCAACGCGCCGGCCTCGCCCGCGCCCTGGCCGTGGATGCCGACATTCTGTTGATGGACGAGGCCTTCTCCGCGCTCGACCCGCTGATCCGGCGCGACATGCAGGACGAATTGCGGACGCTGCAGCGGACCCTGAAGAAGACCGTCGTCTTCGTCAGCCACGATCTCGACGAGGCCATCCACCTCGGCGGGCGCATCGTGCTGATGAAGGACGGGGCCATCGTGCAGAGCGGCTATCCGGAAGAGATCCTGCTCAAACCGCAGGGCGAGTATGTGCGCCGCTTCGTCGAGCATATCGACGTGTCCTCGGTCATCACGGCCGGCCGCCTGGCCAGCAGCGAAACCCCGTCCGTCCCGTGCAGGGCCAGCGCCGACAAGGCGTTCGCCATGATCGAGGGGCGGCGCGGCGACGGTTTCATCGTCACCTGCGATCGCAACACGCCCATCGGGCGGATCTCGCGCGACCAGCTCAGTGGCGCCCGCGGCGGCGACCGGCCGGTTGAAGCCCTGATGCAGGGCGGCGTCGCCACGGTCGGCGCATCGCAGGTGCTCAAATCGATACTGCCGCGTCTGTCGCAAGAGCCGCATGGCCTCGCGGTCGTGGCGCAGGACGGCACCTATCTCGGGCAGATCACGCAGGCGATGGCGCTCAGGGCGCTGTCCGGAGCGTCCGATGCCATAGAATCCACCGAAGAAAGCGGAGACGCGTCTTGGACTGGACAGTTCCCAAGTTCCCATTGGACCGATACAGCGACAACGCCCTCTCCTGGCTCACAACCCACTTTTCGGATGTGACGCGCAGCACCAGCCGCATCGTCCGCGGCTGGATCGAGACGGCGACCGAGCTTCTGACCGCGCTGCCGCCGCTCGTGGTGATCCTGGCCATCGTGCTGCTCGCCTGGTGGCTGGCCGGACGCCGCGTCGCCATACTGGCGGCCGTCGGATTCCTGTTCCTGTGGAACCTGCGCCTGTGGGGCCCCACCATGGAGACGCTGGTGCTGGTGATCCTCGCCACGCTTGCGGCATTGGCGATCGGCATTCCCATCGGAATCCTGTGCGCGCTGTCGAAGCGGGTCTGGAAGACCGTGGGGCCCGTGCTCGACATGATGCAGACGATGCCCAGTTTCGTCTATCTGATACCGGCGATCCCCTTCTTCGGCCTCGGCTCGGTTTCGGCCGTCTTCGCCACCATCGTCTTTTCGATGCCGCCGGTGATTCGGTTGACGGCGCTCGGCATCCTTTCGGTGCCGAAGGAACTGGTGGAGGCGTCCGACGCCTTCGGTACGACGACGACGCAGAAGCTGTTCAAGGTGCAACTGCCACTCGCTTTGCCGACCATCATGGCCGGCATCAACCAGACGATCATGCTGTCGCTGTCGATGGTGGTGATCGCATCCATGATCGGCGCCGGGGGCCTCGGCCGCGAAGTCTGGCGCTCGATCCAGCGTCTCGACGCGGGATCGGGCTTCCAGGCCGGCGTCGCCATCGTGATCGTGGCCGTGGTGCTGGACCGCATCACCCAGGCCATGGCTCAGCGTGCGCGCCCCAGTTGAGGACGCTTCGCCCATCCGTTTCATAACCAGGAAGGAAACACAGACATGATTCGCGTATTGACCGCAGCATTCCTTGCAACGGCCGCCTACGCGGGGCCGGCCAGCGCCCAGTCGGGCGGCACGGTCGACCTTGCCTATGTCGAATGGTCCGACGCCGTCGTGGCGACGAATATCCTGAAGGCCGTGCTGGAACAGGAAGGCTACACGGTCAACCTGACGCCGCTGCCGGCTGCCGCCATGTGGCAGGCCGTCGCCACCGGCGAGGCCGATGCCATGGTGGCCGCGTGGCTTCCCGTGACGCACGCCGCCTACTATGAGGAATTGAAGGACCAGGTCGAACTGATCGGCCCCAACGTCGAAGGCGCCAAGATCGGATGGGCAGTGCCGGCCTACACGGACATCGCCTCGGTCGCGGACCTTACGGAAAAGGGGGACCTGGTCGATAACCAGGTCATCGGCATCGACCCCGGCGCCGGCCTGATGCAGGCCTCCGAAAAGGCGATCGAGGAGTACGGCCTTTCCTCGATCAAGCTGGTGGAAGGCTCCGACGCCACGATGACCGCGGCGCTGAAGGATGCCATCGACCGCAAGGAGGACATCGTCGTCACCACCTGGACACCGCACTGGATGTTCGGCCGCTGGGACCTGAAGTATCTTGAAGACCCGAAGGGCGCCTTCGGCGGCGAAGAGACGGTCAACACCGTGGCCCGGAAGGACCTTGCCGAGGACATGCCGCAAGTCCATGCCATCCTGAAGAATTTCAAGCTGAGCCTCGAGGAAGAGCAGAAGGTGATGCTGGAAAACGAAGAAGGGACAGACCCCGCGGCCACGGCCAAGGCCTGGGTGGAGGCAAATGCCGACACCGTCAGCCAGTGGACGGCTGCCAGCCAGTAAGACAGCACAACTTTAAATCAGATGACCGGCATCTTTGGATGCCGGTTATTTTTTGTGCACTTTATCCCACGACGACTGGCGATCATGACTGGGATATGACGACGCCATGCGCGGAACGCACAACTGATGTGCAACAATTGCTCTCCTATTGGGCAGCCAGTCGAATTATATGACTGTCAACAGATTTGACAGCCCGTAGGTGAACCAGAATGATCTCTCAGCTCGCATCCCGCATCCGCAGTTTCCGCAACCGTCAGCGCGTCATCAACGAGCTGGCCTCGCTGGACGACCGCCAGCTCGCCGACATCGGCGTATCGCGCGGTGATATCAAGCGCGCCGTCACGTTCGGCCGCTTCTAAGCTTCATCGCCGAAGGGCGACACGATCGAAGGGCGGTTGCCTCAGGCGCCGCCCTTTTTGCCGTCCGTTTGCTGGCCGCGAACCCGACGATGGGTTACACAGGCGGACCATCCTGACTGGAAGACCAATTCATGCCCATCCGCGTACATAAGGGCGACCTGCCCGACCTTGCCCGCTACACCGGTTCCGTCGCCATCGACACCGAGACACTCGGCCTCGATACGCGCCGCGACAGGCTATGCGTGGTACAGCTGTCGCCGGGCGACGGATCGGCCGACGTCGTGCAGATCGCCAAGGGGCAGACCGACGCCCCCAATCTCAAGGCGCTCCTGTCCGACGACAGCAAGGTCAAGATCTTCCACTATGCGCGGTTCGATATGGCGGCCCTGTATCATGCCTTCGGCGTGATGCCCGGACCGGTCTTCTGCACCAAGATCGCTTCCCGGCTCACGCGGACCTACACGGACCGCCATGGCCTGAAGGACCTGACCAAGGAACTGATCGGCGTCGATCTTTCGAAGCAGCAGCAATCGTCGGACTGGGCCGCGGAGACGCTGTCGCAGGCGCAGATCGACTATGCCGCATCGGACGTCCTGTACCTTCACGACCTGATGGGCGTGCTGCTGCAACGCCTCGAGCGGGAGGACAGGCTCGACATCGCGCGTGAATCCTTCCGCTATCTGCCGACGCGGGCGCGCCTCGACCTGATGGGGTGGGGCGAGGAAGATATCTTCTCCCACTCGGTCACGCGGGGCTGACAGGCGTCAGGCTTCCGGATCCACCGGGAAGATCGGCACATGGGGCGCGGCGCTCATCGGCAGCACGCCGCGCAACCTCGGATCGTCCGCAACCTCGATCTGCTGCGACACCGCCACGAAGCCGGTGCGCCGGTAGAACGCCATGGCATTGGGATGGTCCAGCGTGTTGGTATGCAGCCAGACGCGGCTGACCGGGCGCGCAAAGGCCGTTTCGATGGCATGGTTCATCAGGCGGCGCGCCGCGCCCACGCCCTGCAGCGGGACGGTGACGCCGAAATACTTGATCTCGCAGGTATCGTCCTCCGAGAAGTCGAGTTCCAGCAGGCCCTCGTCCTGCCCGTCGATCGTCAGGGCCGCCACATAGGTGGCCGCATCCGACAGGACGGCGGCAAGCGTTTCGCGCTCCATGAACAGGCGCGAGAACCACAGATGGTCCGCACCGACACGCCGGTAGACTTCCAGGTACCAATCGACATCGGGACGCCCAACCGGTCGGATCACGCCGGGCGCGCCGGGCCGCTCTGGCCGTAACTCCGGCTTCCGGACCAGTTCCATCGACGTGGCGATCGCGGCGATCTTGCCGCGCGGCAGCGTCTCGAACCGTTCTTCCCAATTTCTCATCGAGCCGTCCTCATGCCCTGCCGCCTGCAATCCCACCAATCGGGGTTGGGGCTGCGCTTGGCAAGCACCCGCCCGATAAAAAAACCCGCGGCGCCGATCGAGCGCCGCGGGCCGGTTCTGCCGATATCGCAGGATGCGATATCGAAATGCCTTATTCGTCGTCGGTGCGGTTCTTCAGGGCCGCGCCGAGGATGTCGCCCAGCGAGGCGCCCGAGTCGGACGAACCGTACTGCGCAACGGCTTCCTTCTCTTCCGCGATCTGCATCGCCTTGATCGACACGCCGACGCGATGCGCCTTCTTGTCGAACTGGGTGACGCGGGCATCGACCTTCTGGCCGACCGAGAAACGCTCAGGGCGCTGCTCTCCCACCAATCGGAGTTGGGCGCGCTTGGCAAGCACCCGCCCGATAAAAAAACCCGCGGCGCCGATCAAGCGCCGCGGGCCGGTTCTGCCGATATCGCAGGATGCGATATCGAAAAGCCTTATTCGTCGTCGGTGCGGTTCTTCAGGGCCGCGCCGAGGATGTCGCCCAGCGAGGCGCCCGAGTCGGACGAACCGTACTGCGCAACGGCTTCCTTCTCTTCCGCGATCTGCATCGCCTTGATCGACACGCCGACGCGATGCGCCTTCTTGTCGAACTGGGTGACGCGGGCATCGACCTTCTGGCCGACCGAGAAACGCTCAGGGCGCTGCTCTTCGCGGTCGCGGCCGAGATCGGCCCGACGGATGAAGGAGGTGAGGTCCGTATCGACGATCTTGACCTCGATGCCGCCCTCGTTGACCGAGGTGACCTCGCAGGTGACGACCGCACCGCGGCGGATGTCGCCGGCTTCGGCCGCGTTGACGAACGGATCGCCACCGACCTGCTTCATGCCGAGCGAGATGCGCTCCTTCTCGACGTCGACGTCGAGAACCTGCGCCTTCACCATGTCGCCCTTGTTGAACTCCTCGATGACCTGCTCGCCAGGACGGTTCCAGTCGAGATCCGACAGGTGGACCATGCCGTCGACGTCGCCGTCCAGGCCGATGAACAGGCCGAACTCGGTCTTGTTCTTGACCTCGCCCTCGACGATCGAGCCGACCGGGAACTGGTCGCGGAACGCTTCCCAGGGGTTCTGCAGGGTCTGCTTGAGGCCCAGCGAGATGCGGCGCTTGACCGGATCCACCTCGAGCACGACGACCTCGACCTCCTGGGAGGTGGAGAGGATCTTGCCCGGATGGACGTTCTTCTTGGTCCAGCTCATCTCCGAAACGTGGATCAGGCCTTCGATGCCCGGCTCCAGCTCGACGAATGCGCCGTAGTCCGTGATGTTCGTGACGCGGCCGGTGACCTTCACGCCCATCGGATACTTGACGCCGATGCCTTCCCAGGGATCCGCCTCGAGCTGCTTCATGCCCAGCGAGATACGGTGCGTGTCCTGGTTGATACGGATGATCTGCACCTTGACCGACTGGCCGATCTGCAGGATCTCGCTCGGATGGTTCACGCGGCGCCACGCCATGTCGGTGACATGCAGCAGGCCGTCGATGCCGCCGAGGTCGACGAACGCACCGTAATCGGTGATGTTCTTGACGATACCGTCGACGACCTGACCCTCTTCGAGGTTCTGGACGATTTCGGAACGCTGCTCGGCGCGGCTCTCTTCGAGCACGGTGCGGCGCGACACGACGATGTTGCCGCGGCGCTTGTCCATCTTGAGGATCTGGAACGGCTGCGGGGTATTCATCAGCGGGCCGACGTCGCGGATCGGACGGATATCGACCTGCGAGCGCGGCAGGAAGGCGACGGCGCCATCGAGGTCGACGGTGAAGCCGCCCTTTACCTGGTTGAAGATCTGGCCTTCGACCTTTTCGCCGGCGTTGAAGCGGGCCTCGAGCTTGACCCAGCTCTCTTCGCGGCGGGCCTTGTCACGCGACAGGACGGCTTCGCCGAGGGCGTTCTCGATGCGCTCGACATACACCTCGACGGTGTCGCCGACGTTCAGCTCGCCATCCTTGCCCTTGGAACCGAATTCCTTCAGGGCGACGCGGCCTTCGACCTTCAGACCGGCGTCGATGACGGCCATGTCCTTTTCGATGGCGACGACCGTTCCCTTGACCACGGTGCCTTCGGCAACGTCATGATCGTGGAAGGACGCTTCGAGCAATGCGGCGAAATCATCGCGCGCGGTTTGTGTGTTGGACATTCGTTCTCCTTGGATGCCCGCTCGCAAAAGCGGACGCGCGCCATGGTTGGTGTTGCGTCGAACCCCTGTCCAATCCAGCTTCCCCGACAAAAGAACCCGGGAAGCGAAGCCGGCGACGCCATAAAGACGCGGCAGGCTGAAAATCGGCGCGGCGGACCGGCCAGGAGCAGTTCTTCATTGTCGTGATCTGCGGTCACCGCCTTCGCAGAGACCCGTTCCGGCCGTGCCGGTGTGGCATCGGGCATGGAACCCGAGCCATCCGCTCAAGATGTGGCGCGATCGATCAAACCGCAAGCCGCACGGAACGCGCTTTCTATATCCATTTCGCTCGTATCCAGCAAGTGTGCGTCGGAAGCCGGTTTCAGCGGTGCAGCGACGCGTCCCGCGTCGCGCGCATCGCGCTCGCGCACCTCCGCCAGGATCGTCTCGTAGGACACGTCGCGCCCCTTGGCGGACAGCTCGTCCGTGCGCCGCCGCGCCCGCACCTCCGGCGAGGCCGTCACGAAGATCTTCACGCGCGCATCCGGGCAGATCACCGTGCCGATGTCGCGGCCATCCAGCACGGCGCCCTCCGGCGCCGCCGCGAAGCGCCGCTGGACATCGATCAGCGCGGCGCGGACCTGCGGGTGGACGGCAACGCGCGAGGCGCGCTCCCCCGCCTCACGCCCGCGCAGCGACCCATCGTCGAGATGGCTGGTATCCAGCGTCGCCGCAATGCGCCCGACGGCCGCCGCATCGTCGAGGTCGACGCCGCTGTCGGCCGCCAGCCGCCCGACCGCGCGATACAGAAGCCCCGTGTCCAGATAGGGCAGGCCGTAATGCACCGATATGCGCTTGGCGAGCGTGCCCTTGCCGGCCGCCGCGGGGCCGTCGATGGCGATGGTCAGCGGCTGTCCCGCCGCGCCGCCGGCCATCACGCCGGCTCGACCGCACCGCCGAGCGTGGCGACGAGGCCGACGAACTCGGGGAAGCTGGTGGCGATCATCGCGCCGTCATCGACAGTGACGTGCTCTTTGCATGCAAGGCCGAGCACCAGGAAGCTCATCGCAATGCGATGATCGAGATGGGTGGCGACGGTGCCACCCCCATACCCCTGCCCATCGGGACGACCGGTGACCGTGAGCCAGTCGCGGCCCTCTTCATGGGCGATGCCGTTGGCAGCGAGGCCCGCCGCCACCGCCGCCAGCCGGTCGCTTTCCTTAACGCGCAGTTCGTCCAGTCCGTTCATGCGGGTCGTGCCCGCCGCAAACGCAGCCGCCACGGCCAGGACCGGATATTCGTCGATCATCGAGGGCGCGCGCTCGGCCGGCACGTCGATGCCCGTCAACTCCGAATGGCGCACGCGCAGGTCGGCCACCGTTTCGCCACCCGATTCGCGCTGGTTGAGGATGTCGATCGCGCCGCCCATCTCGATCAGCGTCTGGACGAGGCCGGTGCGGGTCGGGTTCATCAGCACGTTCTCGATGGTCACGTCGGAGCCGGGCACGATCAGCGCCGCGACCACCAGGAACGCGGCCGAGGACGGATCGCCCGGCACGACGAAGTCCGGCACGGCCGACAGCCGCCCCTGCCCTTCCAGCCGGATGGTGCGCACGCCCTCGGCATCCGTTTCCACCGACACGGTGGCACCGAAGCCCTGCAACATCCGTTCGGTATGGTCGCGCGTCATGACGGGCTCGATCACCGTGGTGATGCCGGGCGCGTTCAGGCCGGCCAGCAGCACGGCGGACTTCACCTGCGCGGACGCCATGGGGACGCGATAGGTGATGGGAGCCGCGACGCGCGGCCCGTGGATGGCCAGCGGCAACCTGTCGCCCGACCGGGCGATGACCTGCGTTCCCATCTGGCGCAACGGGTCCAGGACACGGCCCATGGGCCGGCGCGACAGGGATGCATCGCCGGTGAAACACGTGGCGAAATCATAGGTGCCGACAAGGCCCATGGTCAGGCGCGAGCCGGTGCCGGCATTGCCGAAATCGAGCAGGCCCTCAGGCTCCAGCAGGGCGCCGTTGCCGACGCCGTCGATGACCCAGCCTTCGCCATCGCGCTCGATGCGGGCGCCCATCTGGCGCATCGCACGGCCCGTCGCCAGCACATCCTCGCCCTCCAGAAGCCCGGTAACCCGCGTTCTGCCGGCGGCGAGGCCGCCGAACAGGAAGGCACGGTGCGAAATCGACTTGTCGCCCGGCACCCTGACAGTGCCGCTCAAGGCGCTCCCGAAGGTCGCCCGCAAAGGGCCCGCACCATCACCATGTCCGCTCATGTCGTCCCCTGAACCCCTGCACCGCCGTTTACCGCAATTTCGCCACCCGTCCGGGCGCAACCCGCGTTATCATGCAACCCGGCGTCACGTCACGCGGTTTGCTTCCTTTTGGCCCTGTTGGAACATGCTTTGACAAGGGCAAGGCAAGGCCGTAAGGGACCAACGATTTTTCCGGTGGGCGGCGCGCATGCGTCTGCCTTCGGCCGGGCCAGCAATCGGCCGGTACGCGCCGGCTTTCTTCCCTTCAGGATGGCAACGAGGACAAGATGGCGAAACCAGAACTCGGCACCAAACGGGTCGATCCCGAGACGGGCCGCAAATTCTACGATCTGAACAAGGATCCCATCGTCTCGCCCTTTACGGGCAAGGAATATCCCCTCTCCTTCTTCGAGGCCATCAAGGCCGCGCCGTCGCGCAGCCGCGCCGCTGCCCCGCGCACGGAAGACGAGACCGAGAACGAGAATACGGAGGTGGCCGACACCGACGAGGAGACCGTCTCGATCAACGACATCGACGAGGACGATGACAACGGCAAGGACGATCTGCCCGACGTCGACGGCGACGATGACGACGGCATCGTGGTCGACGACGACGGCGACGACGATTCGACCTTCCTCGAAGAGGACGAGGACGAAGACGACGACATGACCGACATCATCGGCGGCGGTCGCGACGACGAAGACGACGCCTGACCGGTAAAACCCGGGCGGCTGTGAAGGCCGGCGGAGAAAAAGCGACAAATAGCGCTTGATCTTCAACCGGCATTCCAATACGAAGCCGCACACAGCGCGACGCCGGGCGGAAACGCCGGTGCTTCGCCTGGGGCCATAGCTCAGTTGGGAGAGCGCTTGAATGGCATTCAAGAGGTCGTCGGTTCGATCCCGATTGGCTCCACCAGTTTGAAGAAAGGGCCGATCTCCGCAACGGGGATCGGCCCTTTTCCTTTACGCCTCGTCGAGGCTTTCCAACACGACGTTGTCGTTGGTGTAGATGCAGATCTCGGCTGCGATGCGCATGGCGCGACGGGCGATCTCCTCTGCCGACAGATCCGTCTCGGCCAGCGCCCGGGCCGCGGCCAGTGCATAATTGCCGCCCGAGCCGATGGCGATGACGCCGCCTTCCGGCTCCAATACGTCGCCATTGCCCGTCAGCGTCAGGGTGACGCTCTTGTCGGCCACGATCATCATGGCCTCCAGGCGCCGCAGATAGCGGTCGGTGCGCCAGTCCTTGGCCAGTTCCACGCAGGCGCGCATGAGCTGGTCCGGATACTGTTCCAGCTTGCCTTCCAGGCGCTCCAGCAGGGTGAAGGCATCCGCCGTCGCGCCGGCGAAGCCGGCGATCACCTGCCCGCCCTTGCCGATGCGCCGCACCTTGCGCGCATTGCCCTTCATGACCGTATTGCCGAGCGACACCTGCCCGTCGCCTGCCACGACCACCTTGCCGCCCTTGCGCACCGTCACGATCGTCGTGCCGTACATCTTGGCCGGATCGTGCTGTTCCATACTCATTATCGCCGATTCCTTGTGTCATGCGCCGCCTGGGCGGCCCTTTGCCCGGTCATATGGGTTGCGGCGGCCGCGCGCGCAAACCGGCGCGTACGGCCGGGGTTTCCTCCCAGCCGAGTTTGGCCTACAGGATCGCCCATCGACAGCGTTAAGGGACAAGCGGTCATGGGCGACACGGCCGGGCGGCGCGATGCAGCGATCGAGCGCACCACGAAGGAAACGGCCATCCGCGTTCGGGTGGAGATCGATGGACAGGGGCGCGCCGACGTCGCCACCGGCGTCGGTTTCTTCGACCATATGCTCGATCATCTCGCCCGCCATTCGCTGATGAACCTGACCGTGGCCGCCGAGGGCGACCTGCATGTCGACGATCACCACACGGTCGAAGATGTCGGCATCGCGCTGGGCCAGGCCCTGCGCAAGGCCATGGGCGAGCGGCGGGGCATCCGGCGCTACGCCTCACTGGACCTCGCCATGGACGAATGCCTCACGCGCGCCGCCGTCGATGTCTCCGGCCGGCCCTTCCTGGTGTTCCGCACCCGGTTCACGGCCGAGAAGATCGGCACCTTCGATACGCAGCTCGTTCGTGAGTTCTTCCAGGCGCTGGCACAGAACGCCGGGCTGACGCTGCATATCGAGACCCTGTACGGGGACAATGCGCATCACATCGCCGAAACCTGCTTCAAGGCGGTTGCCCGCGTGCTGGGCGAGGCGCTTGCCATCGACCCGCGACAGGCCGACCTGATCCCCTCCACCAAGGGGGTCCTGGCCTGAGATGACACGCTTCGTCGTCATGGACCCGCCGTCGCGCCTGCCCGCGGCCGAAGCCGTTTTCGTACGCGACCGGTTTTCCTGGCTGGCCTTTCTGTTTCCATTCGTCTGGCTGTTGTGGAATCGCCTGTGGCTGGCGACGCTCGGCTTCGTCGCGGCCTCGGCAGCGGTGGCTTTCGCCTTTCGCGCCGTCGGTTCCGGCTACGGGCAATTCGCCATCCTGGCGCTCTGCGCGCTCGTCGCGCTGGAGGGGCCGGCATGGCGCATCGCGAAGCTCAGACGCCTCGGCTATACGGAAACGGCGATCCTGAACGCCGATCGCCTCGACGATGCAGAGCGCATCTACGCCGAAGGCGCCGCAAAAGAGGCGCCGGCCCGGCACATCGCCTTGACGCCGGCCGGCCGGCAGGCGGCGCGGGCGGTGCGCACGCTGCTCGACCCGATCGGAGGCTGAACCGGCCATGCAAACCGTCGCCATCATCGATTACGGGTCGGGCAACCTCCGATCGGCGGTCAAGGCTTTCGAGCGGGCCGCCGCCGATAACGGTATCGATGCCCGGATCGTCCTGACGAACGACCCCGAGCGCGTGCGTGTCGCCGACCGCATCGTCCTGCCCGGCGTCGGAGCCTATGCCGACTGCCGGTCCGGGCTCGACGCGGTGCCCGGCATGGTCGAGGCCCTGCGCGACGCCGTCGAGCGCCGCGAGACGCCGTTCCTGGGTATCTGCGTCGGCATGCAGCTCATGTCGGAACGCGGCCTGGAAAAGACCATTACGCCGGGCCTCGGCTGGATCGCCGGCGATGTGGAGCCCATCGTTCCGGCCGATCCGACGCTGAAGATCCCGCAGATCGGCTGGAACACGATCGACGTCACGTCCGAGCACGCCCTCCTGGCCGGCATTCCGACCGGGTCCGAAGGCCTGCACGCCTATTTCGTCCATTCCTATCATCTCGTTCCGGCCAGGCCCGCGCAGGTGGTTGCCACCGCCGATTATGGCGGTCCCGTCACCGCCATGGTGGCCGAGGGCAACAAGGCGGGCGTGCAGTTCCATCCCGAAAAGAGCCAGGCCCTCGGCCTGGCGCTCATTGCCAATTTCCTGGGCTGGAGGCCCTGAATGCCTCATCTCTTTCCGGCGATCGACCTGAAGGACGGCCAGTGCGTGCGGCTGAAGCTCGGCCACATGGACCAGGCCACCGTCTATAACGACGATCCCGCCGCCCAGGCGCGCACCTTCCGCGACCAGGGCTTCGCGCATCTCCATGTCGTGGACCTGAACGGCGCCTTCGAGGGACGCTCGGTCAACGGTTCGGCGGTGGACGCCATCCTGGCCGCCGTGGGCGATGACGTCCGGGTGCAACTCGGCGGCGGTATCCGCAGCCTCGACGCGGTGGAAGGCTGGCTGGCACGCGGTCTGTCCCGCGTCATCCTGGGCACCGTTGCGGTACGCCGGCCCGATCTGGTGCGCGAGGCCGCGCGGCTGTTTCCAGGCCGCATCGCCGTCGGCATCGATGCACGTGGCGGCAAGGTGGCGGTGGAAGGCTGGGCAGAAGCATCCGAACTGGAGGTGACGACACTGGCGCGCGCCTTCGAGGATGCCGGCGTGTCGGCCATCATCTACACGGATATCGACCGCGACGGCATCCTGGCCGGCATCAACTGGCCGGCCACGATCGATCTTGCCAATACGGTGCGCATTCCGGTCATCGCCTCCGGGGGCCTCGCCTCGATGGCCGATATCGAGCGCCTTGCCGCGCCGGACGCCGCCGTTCTGGAGGGGGCCATCTCCGGCAGGGCGCTGTATGACGGGCGTATCGACGTTGCCGAGGCCCTGCGCATCTTGCGGTGAACCGTCCGGAAGGCGCATAAGCGGCCTTGCGGAGATCAGAAAGCGGAACCCACGTCACGTGAGCCTGAAAAGCCGGATCATCCCCTGCCTCGACGTCAAGGACGGCCGTGTCGTCAAGGGGGTCAACTTCGTCGACCTCATCGATGCGGGCGACCCGGTCGAGGCGGCGCGCGCCTATGACGCCGCCGGAGCGGACGAGCTCTGCTTCCTCGACATCACCGCCTCATCGGATGGGCGCGACACGCTGTACGACGTGGTGGCGCGGACCGCGGAGGCCTGCTTCATGCCGGTGACGGTGGGCGGGGGCGTGCGCGAGGTGGCCGATATCCGCCGCCTGCTGCTGGCCGGCGCCGACAAGGTGTCCATCAACACGGCAGCGGTGAAGCGACCGGAGTTCGTCGCCGAGGCGGCCGACAAATTCGGCAACCAGTGCATCGTCGTTGCCATCGACGCCAAGCGCGTCTCCGTCGCCGACGAGGCCCCGCGCTGGGAAATCTTCACGCATGGCGGCCGCGAGCGCACCGGCATCGACGCGGTGGAGTTCGCGCGGCGCGTCACCGCGCTCGGTGCGGGAGAGCTGCTCCTGACATCGATGGACAGGGACGGCACCAAGGCCGGGTTCGACATCGAGCTCACCCGGACCGTGGCCGATGCCGTGAACGTGCCGGTGATCGCTTCCGGAGGGGTCGGTACGCTGGACCATCTGGTGGACGGCATCCGCGAGGGGCACGCGACGGCCGTGCTCGCGGCGTCGATCTTCCACTTCGGCACCCATTCGATCGGCGAGGCGAAGCGCCATATGGCGGCGGCCGGCCTGTCGATGCGCCTGGACGGACACTGAGACGATGACGACGGATTTTACGCTGCGTGACCTTGAAATGCGCGTCCGCGAGCGGGCATCGAGCGACGACCCCTCCTCCTATACCGCAAAGCTTGCGGCGCGCGGCATGCCGAAGGTTGCGCAGAAGCTCGGTGAAGAGGCGGTCGAGACGGTCATCGCGGCGCTCGAGGAAAGCGACGAGGCGCTGACGAGCGAAGCCGCCGACCTTCTCTACCACCTCATGGTGCTACTGCATCTGCGCGGTATCCCGCTGGCGGCCGTCGAGGCCGAACTGGCCCGCCGCACGGCGCTGACGGGGCTGGAGGAGAAGGCCGCGCGGGGGGCGCGGACCTGACCATGGACCAGATGTCGCCGTCGGGCCTGTCACCCTATCGCTTCTATTCCGCCCAGGAATGGGGTGGCTTCCGCGCCGACGAACGGCTGACCCTGACCGCCGAGGAAGTGAACCGGCTGCGCTCGATGGGCGACGCGATCGACCTCGACGAAGTGGCGCGCATCTACCTCCCGATATCACGCCTCCTGTCCTCGCATGTGGAGGCGATGCAGCTTCTGTTTCGCGAACGGCAGCGCTTCCTGGGCCGCCCGGAACAGCGCAAGACCCCCTTCATCATCGGCATCGCGGGGTCCGTTTCGGTCGGCAAATCGACCACGGCGCGCATCCTGAAGGAATTGCTGGCCCGCTGGCCGAGTTCGCCGAAGGTGGACCTGATAACCACCGATGGCTTCCTCTACCCGAATGCGGTGCTGGAAGCCGAGGGTCTCATGCAGCGCAAGGGCTTTCCGGAAAGCTACGATGTCGGCGCAATCCTGCGCTTCCTGTCGGACATCAAGGCCGGTGCGCCGGAGGTGCGGGCGCCCGTCTATTCGCATTTCCACTACGATGTGATGCGGGGCGAGACGATCACGGTCGACCGGCCGGACATCCTGATCTTCGAGGGCTTGAACGTCCTGCAGGTGCGCGAGATGCCGAAGGACGGAAAGGCGGTGCCCTTCGTCTCCGATTTCTTCGATCACTCCATCTACATCGACGCCGACGAGGCGGACCTTCGCCGCTGGTACGTCTCGCGGTTCATGAAGCTGCGCGAGACCGCGTTCCGGCAGGAAGGCTCGTTCTTCCATCGCTATTCCAAGGTTTCGGATGACGAGGCGCTGGTTATCGCCGAAGGGCTGTGGAGCAACATCAACGCCCGCAACCTCTATGAGAATATCCTGCCGACACGCCCCCGCGCCGATCTCATCCTGCGCAAGGGCGGGCTGCACCACGTCGAGCAGGTCGCCTTGCGGAAGATCTGATCTATGAAGCGCCCGTCCGTCCTGTTCGTCTGCCTCGGCAACATCTGCCGCTCGCCCTTGGCGGAGTTCGCCTTCCGCGCGGCCGCAGAGCGCGCCGGGGTCGACGCCGACATCGAATCCGCCGGTACCGGCACCTACCATCTCGGCTACGCACCCGACCCGCGCGCCCAGGCCGTGGCGCGCAAGGCGGGGCTGGACATGACGGCCAAGCGTGCGCGCCGCGTGACGCCGGACGACTTCAAGCGTTTCACCCATATCGTGGCGATGGACCGCGAAAACCTCGCCGACCTCGAAGCCATGCGGCCGAAAGGCGCGACAGCTGAGCTGTCGATGCTGCTCGACCATGTTCCCGGCCGCCAGGGCGAGCCCATCGCCGACCCGTACTACGGCGATGCCGGTGGCTTCGACACCACCTGGAACGACGTGACGGCCGGCGCGGAGGCGCTCGTCGCGCTTTTGCAAAAAAACCACCGCGCGCAGAGCCGGTAGGGCCCGGGCGTCGGCCTAGCTGAGGTAGCCGAGCTGTGCGGCCATCGCCACCGCATGGGTACGGTTAGCGGCGTTCATCTTGCGGGTCGCCGATGCCAGATGCTGCGACACCGTATGCTCCGAGACGCCGAGGCTCTGCCCAATCTCGGACGAGGTCTTGCCCAGCATGGCGAGGCGCAGGCAATCCATCTCGCGGTGCGACAAGGGGTTGTTGGAGCGGTTTTCCTCCAGCCGGCAGGCGGACAGGATCCCGAACAGGGTAAATGTCAGGCAATGCAGTTCGCGCGCCGCGGCATCGGAGGCTGGATGCGCGCCGCCGAAGACGCCGGCACCCTGCAGCCCGCCGGGGCCGTGGACGGGCAGGAACAGGCCATGCACATGGCCGCACGACAACAGAAAGCTGACCGTTTCGTCGGCCGGCTCGCCGCCCGGCGTATGGCCGAAGAGACTTTCGATGTCCCAGACGAACGGCGATGGATCGGCCTTCAGCGCGCGCATGACCGGAGAATAGCGGCCGAGGCCGAGCCGTTCGAAGCCGTCGCGGAACGGGTCGCTCCAGTTGCTGGCGACGGCACGCAACTCGCCCTGCCCGGTTTCGGTGCCATGGAAGACGGACAGGGCGCCATGCGTGAAACCGTAGGCATGGCAAACCCTGCCCAGCACGCGCGATACGTCCGACGCGGCCCATGGCCACGGCATGTCCAGCATGTCGCTCAGTGCCTGGCTTGCTGCGGTTGACGCCCTGCCTTCGTCGAACGGCATGCCGGTTCCTTCATTGCCCCAGAGTCTGACCTTAAGCGCGATCGGGTGCCGAATGAATCGGCATCGCATCGCCCATTCGCTCATACCCAGCTTTTTGAGGCCATTTTGGGTGGGGGCGGCGCTGCCATTGGCAAAATTCGGTCGGTGTCCCCATCTGTCGTCCGACAGGCCCGGCCGGGCCATCCCAATTTCCGGACAAGCGAAAGATCATGACCGACTTTTCACCCCGCGAGATCGTCTCCGAACTCGACCGCCACATCATCGGCCAGAACGATGCCAAGCGCGCCGTCGCCGTCGCCTTGCGCAACCGCTGGCGCAGGCAGCAGCTCGAAGGCTCGCTTCGGGAAGAGGTGATGCCGAAGAACATCCTGATGATCGGCCCCACCGGCGTCGGCAAGACGGAAATTTCGCGGCGCCTTGCCCGTCTGGCCGGCGCGCCGTTCATCAAGGTGGAAGCGACCAAGTTTACCGAAGTCGGCTATGTGGGCCGCGATGTCGAGCAGATCGTCCGAGACCTGGTCGAGATCGGCATCGTGCTCGTGCGCGACAAGAAACGCGAAGAGGTCCGCGCCAAGGCCCATCGCGGCGCCGAGGAGCGGGTTCTCGACGCCCTGGTCGGCAAGACGGCCTCGCCGGCCACGCGCGACAGCTTCCGCAAGCGGTTGCGTGCCGGAGAGCTCGACGACAAGGAGATCGATATCGAGGTTGCCGATACGTCCAACCCGATGGGCGGCATGGACATTCCGGGCATGCCGGGCGCCAATATCGGCGTGCTGAACCTGTCCGAGATGTTCGGCAAGGCGATGGGCAACCGCACCAAGCAGATGCACACCACCGTACGCCAAAGCTACGAGCTGTTGATCAACGAGGAATCCGACAAGTTGCTCGACAACGAGGCGCTGGTGTCCGATGCCATCGCCGCGGTCGAAAACAACGGCATCGTCTTCCTCGACGAGATCGACAAGGTGGCCAACCGACAGGACGGCATGGGCGGCGGTGTCAGCCGGGAAGGCGTGCAGCGCGATCTCCTGCCCCTCGTGGAAGGTACGACCGTCGCCACCAAGCATGGGCCGGTGAAGACGGATCATATCCTGTTTATCGCCTCGGGCGCATTCCATGTGTCCAAGCCGTCGGACCTGTTGCCCGAGTTGCAGGGCCGGCTTCCGATCCGCGTGGAGCTGCAGGCGCTCACCAAGGACGATTTCCGTCGTATCCTGACCGAGACCGAGGCTTCGCTGATCAAGCAGTATGTGGCCCTGCTGAAGACGGAGAATGTCGACCTCGAGATCACCGACGATGCGATCGACGCTTTGGCCGATATCGCCGTGGCCCTGAATGCGAGCGTCGAAAACATCGGCGCCCGGCGTCTTCAGACGGTGATGGAGCGGGTGCTGGACGAGATTTCGTTCGATGCCCCGGACCGGGGTGGCGAGCGTCATCTCGTGGATGCCGCCTATGTCCACAAGGCGCTCGACGGCATCGCCGGCAACACCGACCTGTCCCGCTTCATCCTCTAACCCCCTGATTGGTAACGCATACCATTCACGAATGAGTGTTGAGATCGTGTAGGCGATAAGGGCGGCGCTTCGGAAACGGAGTGCCGCCTTGGTCATTAGGTTCTTCGAGCACCACCAATCTCGAAAACGGGACCCATATGACGCGATTTACGACACTTCTGGCTTCGACGGCGCTTCTGACAGGCGCGGCCTTCGCCCAGACGGATAATTCCGGCCTCGGGCATGTCGAAGGGCAGGCGCCGGCCACGGGTGAAACCACGGCTGCGCCCGGCGCGCCTGTCGAGACGAACCCGCCCAACGCACCGGACCAGCAACCCGCCAGCGCCGACCAGACACGCGCGCCCCAGCCGGGCTCGATGCCGCAGATCGTCACCGAAGTGGTCGCCGAGGGACTGCCGCACCTTTGGGCGATGGAGTTCCTGCCGGATGGCCGGATGCTCGTTTCGGCCAAGGAAGGCGAGATGATGATCGTGACCGCCGAGGGCGAAGCCGGCGAGCCGATCGCCGGCGTGCCCGAGGTGGCCTCCGACGGGCAGGGCGGCCTTCTCGACATTGCGTTGAGCCCGCAATTCGCAAGCGACCAGACGATCTATTTCTCCTTCTCGGAGCCGCGCGACGGCGGCAACGGCACCAGCGTCGCCAAGGCGCGGCTCGTCGAAGACGGCGATAACGCCACGCTTGAGGATGTCGATATCATCTTCCGGCAGATGCCGACCTATGATGGCGACAAGCATTTCGGCTCGCGCCTCGTCTTCGCGCCCGATGGAAACCTGTTCGTCACCGTCGGCGAGCGGTCGGACCCGGAACCGCGCGTCCAGGCGCAGGACCTGTCCAGCGGCCTCGGCAAGGTGTTCCGCATCACCCCCGACGGTGAGGCGGCGGAAGGCAACCCCTTCGCCGGCCAGGCCGATGCGCTGCCGGAGATCTGGTCCTACGGCCATCGCAACCTGCAATCCGCCGCGCTGGACGCAGAGGGCAACCTCTGGACTGTCGAGCACGGGCCGAAGGGCGGCGATGAGTTGAACATGCCCGAGGCAGGGCTGAACTACGGATGGCCGGTCATCACCTATGGCGTGGAATATTCCGGCGCGGAAGTGGGTGACGGGCTGACCGCCGCCGAGGGCATGGAGCAACCGGTCTATTACTGGGATCCCGTCATCGGCCCGTCCGGCATGGCGCTGTACGAGGGCGATGCCATTCCCGAATGGGAGGGGGCGATGCTGATCGGCGGCCTCGTTTCGCAGGGCGTCGTGGTGGTGCATCTGGAGAATGGCCGCGTGGCGTCCGAAGAGCGCGTGCCGCTGGATGCCCGCATCCGCGACGTGCGCGTCGGACCCGATGGTGCGGTCTACGCCGTGACGGAAGCGCGCGGCGGCGGCGACAGCAGCATCATCCGCCTCACCAAGGCAGCCGATTAACCTTCCGATTGTACCGGCAGGGGGTGCGTGCTATTCAGCGCGCACCCTTTTTTGTTGCGCGCCGGATATCGGCGCGCCTGCAATCTTCCGGATAATGTCAGCGATGGTTCGGTTCACGCGTCGGCTTCCCGGCATGCTTTCCCTTTGCCTCGCCGTTCTGGTCGGCCTGTCCCCGGTCGCGGCCGCGGCACAGGATCTGGTGCCCCCCGGCAACCGCAACGCCAGCCAGCCGGCCGTGCCCGGCGGCTCCCACAGCCGGACGCGGCAGTTGCGCACGACCTTCGACACCAAGTACCAGCGCATCTACGATCTTCTCAAGCACGACAAGGATTTGCGGACGAAGATCGTCGCCGTATCGCGGCGCTACTCCATCGACCCGGTCCATATCGCCGGCGCGCTGGTGGGCGAGCATACCTACAATGTCGATGCGCTGGATCGCCTGCAGACCTATTACGTCAAGGCGACATCCTACCTCCAGTCGGGGCTGACCTTCGCCTACAAGGGCGAGTCGCTGACCGACTTCCTGTCGCGCGAGCCGTTCCGCGCCTGTGATGCCTCCCGCAGTGACGAAGCCTTGTGGAACTGCCGGGAAACGGTCTTCGAAGCCAATTTTCGGGGCCGCACCGTGGACGGTCGCAGCTATCCGAACCAGCGGTTCGGCGCCACCTTCTTCCAGCCCTACTATGCCGGGCAGACCTTCGGCCTCGGCCAGCTCAACCCGCTGACGGCCTTGTCGGTTTCGGATGTCGTGCATCGGGTATCCGGCTATCCGGAACTGGACCCCGCGGATGCGGCGGGCGTCTACGCCGCCATCATGGATCCAGACAAGACGCTGGCCTATATGGCGGCTGTCATCCGATCGTCCATCACGGCCTATCGCACCATCGCC
The DNA here is from genome assembly GCF_014844055.1 of Aureimonas sp. OT7. NCBI lineage: Bacteria > Pseudomonadati > Pseudomonadota > Alphaproteobacteria > Hyphomicrobiales > Aurantimonadaceae > Aureimonas > Aureimonas sp. OT7. The sequence continues at coordinate 511,250 of NZ_CP062167.1, read as the reverse complement.
GGCTTCGACATCTCGAAGAATCCGGGCATCGTCGCGACGCTCTACAACCTTGGAAATCCGGTGGCGCGGGCCTCGACCCTGGCGCGCGACAACCGGCAGAGGGCGGCCGCGCGGCAGCCGAAGCGGCTGCCGCAGGAAAATTATTACGGCTGGCTCGTCAACGACAAGGAAGACGAGCTGCGCGCGTTGTTCCGCTAAGGGCGGTCAGCCAAGGCGCTCGGCCACGAGCCGGCGCAGGTTGGCAAGGTCGGCAGCGAAGGAGCGGATACCCTCGGACAGCTTTTCCGTTGCCATCGCATCTTCGTTCATCGCCCAGCGGAACGCCTTTTCATCGTAGGAGCGGCGTTCGGGCGCCTCGCCACCCGCATCGGGCGACAGTTTGCGCTCCAGCGTTCCCTGGTCCTTGTCCAGCTCGTCCAGAAGGGCCGGCGAAATGGTCAGGCGGTCGCAGCCGGCCAGCGCCTCGACCTCTCCCGCGGACCGGAACGAAGCGCCCATCACCACCGTCTTGACGCCATGCGCCTTGAAGTAACGATAGATGCTGCGCACCGACTGGACGCCCGGATCCTCTTCCGGGGTGAAGGTCTTGCCGCTCTGCTTGACATGCCAGTCCAGAATGCGGCCGACGAAGGGCGAGATCAGGAAAACGCCCGCATCGGCGCATGCGATGGCCTGCGCCTCGTTGAAGATGAGCGTCAGGTTGCAGTCGATGCCTTCGCGCTGCAGGATTTCCGCCGCCCGGATGCCTTCCCACGTCGCCGCCAGCTTGATGAGGATCCGCTCGCGGCCGACGCCGCGCTGCTCATAGGCTTCGATGATCTGCCGCGCCTTGGCCACCGACGCCTCGGTATCGAAGGACAGGTCGGCATCCACCTCGGTCGAGACGCGCCCCGGCACCAGTTCGCTCAGCGCAGCGCCGACGGACACGGCCAGCCTGTCGGCCACGGCGGCGACGCGCTCGTCCCCGCTGGATGATTGCTGGCGGCCCCAGGCCACCGCCTCGTCGAGCTTCTCGGCGAACATCGGCAGCGCCACGGCCTTGAGCACGAGGGTCGGGTTGGTGGTGCAGTCCACGGGCTTGAGGCGGCGCACGGCTTCGATGTCGCCCGTATCGGCCACGACCACCGTCATGTCCCGCAATTGTTGCAGCTTGCTCGTCATTGCCTTTCGAACCTCGTTTCTTGCGATTCGATGGGGGCGCCATACGGGCCCCGGATCATCGGATATCTGCCGTACTACATAATCATTGCCGCGCTTGGAAACACCGATTGGACGCAGGCGAAGTCTGGATACTTAAAATTTGTACGTGGCTGCGCGGACACAACCACTGGTATTTTTCCTGTGCACAATCGCGGCAACTGGACGTCACGACTCCGAAACGGAATAAATGCTCTTGTTCGCATCCGGCCTACCGCCTTTTCCGTATATTCGAAAGGGGTAGCGGCGGCAGGTTGGGGATATGCCGGAAGCCGTCCCCCATGGTCCGGCACGATCGACAGGAGTGTTTCAGCCCCGTGCCCATGCCGCGCCAACCGAAATCCTTCCTGCGTTTTACATGCGTGGCATTGGCGGGCCTGCTGCTTGCGGGGTGCATGACGGGTCAACCCGACCTGTCCTCGAGCTACCGTTACGTACCGCCGGAGGGTGCCTTCGTGCTGCCGCCGCCGGGCGGGCCCCAGGTCGTCAGTGTTATCGAACGGCGCTATACGGACGCCACCGAGCAGCGCATCGTGCTTGGAACCCAGGGCGGCCAGAGCGGCGAGAACTACATCCTCGTGCAGTTCTTCGGCCCGGTCGGCAATTCCGGCCCCGGCATAGGCGACAGTCCGCTGAACGACCGGCCGCTGCGTGCGTCCGAAGTCGCCAAGGAGATCGCCGCCGCGATGCCCGGCGTGCCCATGCGCCAGTCGCCCACCTACGTCCAGAACCGTTTCGGCACGTTTTCCTATGCCATCGGGCGCGCCGGCAGCGGCGATATATGCCTCTACGCCTGGCAGCGCATCGTCGGCGTCGACAATGCGACGCTGATCCTGCGCGCGCGCGGCACGATCCAGCTTCGCATGCGGCTTTGCGCACCGAACCAGAGTGAAGAGCAGCTCCTGCTGACGATGTACGGCTTCTCCATCAACGCCTTCTTCGACAATTATCAGTGGAACCCGTACGGGGAGCCGCCGGGCCCGTCCGAGACGCTCGGCCGCCCGGGCGATCCGATCTATCCCGTAGCAGCCGGCGGTTTCGAGCCGGTGCTGGCCGATCCCGAGCCTGCACCCGCACCGACCGTCCGGCGCGCGGCGCCGGCGCGCAGAGCGGTGCAGCAGCCCGCGCCGGTGTCGTCGGCACCGCTGCCGGCGCCGGTCGGCACGCCCGTTCCGCCGCCTCCGCCGGCCGCGCAGATGCCCACCGTACCGGCGGCCCCGCCGTCGCCGCCGCCCTCAAGCGACAGGCCGTCCACGCCGCTCTGCATGCCGCATGAGAGCGGGGAGGGCGTCGTATGCCGATAGGGCGCGCGCACCGGGATTCCGTGGGAGGCGGCGAATGACGGCCGGCACCTTCCTTCTCTGGGCGCTGACCGCCGCGCTGTCGATTTCGTTGATCACGCTGCCGGTCAGCGTCGAGACGCAGCTTATCTCGGTTGCGCTGATCCTTGTCGCCATGGCCGTCATCAAGGGGCTCAAGCTCTCGGGCAACTGGCGGCTTGTGGCGCTGGCGCTCGGCACCGCCGTCGTGCTGCGATACGTCTACTGGCGGACGACGAGCACGCTGCCGCCCATCAACCAGCCCGAAAATTTCGTGCCCGGGCTCATGGTCTACCTGGCCGAGATGTACAGCGTGTTCATGCTGTTCCTCAGCCTGTTCGTGGTGGCCTCGCCGATACCGCCGCGGCCGCCGCGCCCGGCCGAAAAGCCCGAGGACCTGCCCTTCGTCGACGTTTTCGTACCCACCTACAACGAGGATGCCGGCCTTCTCGCCAATACGCTGGCCGCATGCCTTGCGATGGATTATCCGGCCGACAAGCTCAAGGTGTGGCTGCTGGATGACGGCGGCACGGTGCAGAAGCGCAATGCGGACGACCCGGAGTCGGCCCAGGGCGCCGAGCGCCGATACAAGGAATTGCAGGCTCTGTGCGCGTCGCTGGGCGCCATCTACCTGACGCGCGAGCGCAACGAGCATGCGAAGGCCGGCAACCTCAACAACGGCATGGCCTTCTCGACCGGCGAACTCATCGTCGTCTTCGATGCCGATCATGCCCCGGCGCGCGATTTCCTGCGCGAGACGGTCGGCTATTTCCGCGAGGATCCGAAGCTTTTCCTGGTCCAGACGCCGCACTTCTTCCTGAACCCCGACCCGGTGGAAAGGAATTTGCGGACCTTCACGCATATGCCGTCCGAGAACGAGATGTTCTACGGCATTATCCAGCGCGGCCTGGATAAATGGAACGCGGCCTTCTTCTGCGGTTCGGCGGCCGTGCTCAGCCGCAGGGCGCTGGAGACGACCGGCGGCTTTTCCGGCGTCAGCATCACCGAGGATTGCGAAACCGCGATCGAGCTGCATTCACGCGGGTGGAACAGCGTCTATGTGGACAAGCCGCTGATCGCCGGGCTGCAACCGGCCACCTTCGCCAGCTTCATCGGTCAGCGTTCGCGCTGGGCGCAGGGGATGATGCAGATCCTGCGCTATCGCTTCCCGCCGCTGAAGCGCGGCCTCTCGCTGCCGCAACGGCTTTGCTACATGTCGTCGACGCTGTTCTGGCTGTTTCCGTTTCCGCGCGCGATGTTCCTCGTGGCGCCGTTGTTCTATCTGTTCCTCGACCTTGAGATCTTCACTGCGTCCGGCGGCGAGTTCCTGGCCTACACGCTCACCTACATGGCCGTGAACCTCATGATGCAGAACTACATGTACGGCTATTTCCGCTGGCCATGGATTTCCGAGCTGTACGAGTATGTACAGACGGTGCACCTGCTGCCGGCCGTCATTTCCGTGATGCTGAACCCCAGCAAGCCGACCTTCAAGGTGACGGCCAAGGACGAGTCCATCTCCGAAAGCCGGCTGTCGGAAATCGCCCTGCCCTTCTTCGTCATATTCTTCGTGCTTCTGGCCGCGGTCGGCGTCACCATATGGCGCATCTACACCGAACCCTATCGCGCCGACCTGACCTTGGTGGTCGGTGGCTGGAACCTGTTGAACCTGTTGATCGCAGGATGTGCGCTCGGCGTCGTTTCGGAGCGGTCGTCAAAGCGCCAGACCCAGCGCGTGCGGATCAAGCGCCGCTGCGAGATCGAGGTGGACGGACAGGTCCTTCCCGGTACCATCGAGGACGTTTCCGTGTCCGGCGCGCGCATCCGCGTCTTCGGCACCCTGCCCGCCGATCTCGGCCAGCATGTGGGCGCGATCCTGCGGTTCAAGCCCAGCCGCCCGATGCGCGGCGACGCCCTTGCCATCGACATCCGCAACGTGGAACGCGTCGGCAATGGCGCGGCCATCGGCTGCCAGTTCGCACCGGCGACCGCCTTGCAGTACAGCCTCATCTCCGACCTGGTCTTCGCCAATTCCGACCAGTGGTCGTCCATCCAGCAATCGCGTCGCAAGAACCCGGGCGTGATTCGCGGTACGCTGTATTTCCTGCAGATCGCCATATTCCAGACGCAGCGCGGCTTGTTCTACATGTTCCGGCAGCGTTTCGGCCGGGCCGAGAAGCCCGCCGCGATCCAGGCGCCGGCACAATGAGGTGCCGTCTCGCGCCCCTCTTCGTCGCACTCTTGTGCGCGCTGTCCGGCGCCGGCCCCGCCGTGGCCCAGTCCAGTCCCTTCGACATGTCCGACGAGCGGCCCGAGGACCCCGCCCCCGTACCGCAGCAGCCGGCCGCCCCGCCGATCGCCGCGCCGAGCGCTCCGCAGCCGTCGGCCCCGGTCGAGGAGGCCCGGCCGTTCCAGCGGTTCGTCGCGCCGTTCGAGCGCCTGACGCTGTCCGGCGAGACGGCCCGACGCGCCTGGTCGATCTACCTGACGCCGGAACAGGCCGCGGCCGGCAACCGCCTGAGCATCGGCTACCAGAATGCCATCTTCGTGGCGCCGGAAGCCTCGCGGCTGCGCGTCAGCATCAATGGTGCGATGCTGGTCGACGAGGCCATAGCCTCTCCGGACACCGTCTCCGACCTCGCATCGGACATCGCACCCGGCCTTCTCAAGCCGGGCTATAATCTGATCCAGTTCGAAGCCTCCATGCGGCATCGGACGGATTGCAGCATCTCGTCCACCTACGATCTGTGGACGGAGATTTCCACGGCGCGCACGTTCGTGCAGTTCTCCGACCCGGATGCGGGCCAGATGCGCCGGCTTGAGGATATTCGCGCCCTTGGCGTCGATGCCACCGGTTCCACCCGCTTCACCATCGTCGTTCCCGCAGCGGAGACGGGCTCGGCCGCGGAGCCCCTGGTCCAGCTTGCGCAGGGTCTTTCACTGATGGCCGCGATGCCGAACCAGTCGGTGCGTGTCATCTCGGAATTGCCGCAGGAAATGGGACCGGGAGAGGCTGTCGTCCTGCTCGGTCCGGCAGGCTCCCTCCGGCGCATCCTGCCGGAACTGCCCGACCAGGCGGGCAGCGCGGCCACCCTCGATTTCCTGCCCGGCATCGTCGAAGGCGGAACGGTCATGCTGGTGACCGGCGCCGGATGGTCCGACGTCAACGCCGCCATCCGCCAGATCACCGCCCCGTCCGAACGCGCCGTCGCGGTCGCCCGTACCGTTCTGTCCTACAATGGCTGGATCTACCCGGAGGCACCGTTCGTTCTAGGCAACTCCAGCATCAGCCTCGCGACGCTCGGCGTTGCGACGTCCGAATTTTCCGGTCGACGCTTCAATACCGAGTTCAATATCGGCATCCCCTCGGACTTCTACGCCGAAGCCTACGGCGAGGCCCGGCTGGTGCTGGATGCCGCCTACTCGCGCGATATCCTGCCCGGCAGCCATCTGGACGTCTATGTGAACGGCAATATCGCGACCACCGTGCCACTGGGGGCAGGCAGCGGCGCTATCCTGAGGCAGGTGCCTGTCAACGTCACGATGCGGCACTTCCGGCCGGGCCTGAACCGCGTCGCGATCGAAGTAGTGCTGCTGACGGCAAGCGACGCCGTCTGCGCCCCGGGCGCAAGCGCCGGCAACGATGTCCGCTTCGCCCTCTTCGACACCTCGACCTTCGACATCCCCAACTTTGCACGGATCGGGACGCGCCCCAACCTGTCGGCACTTGGGGGCACCGGATTCCCGTATAACCGCCTGGCCGAACCCCTTCCCGTCATCATGGATCGCGGCAGCCGCGAGACGCTGGCAGCAACGGCGACGCTGGTTTCCCGTCTCGCCCTGGCGGCCGGTCGGGTGATCGAGATCGATACGACGATCCCCATCACATCTCTGTCCAACCGCAATGCCTTGTTCGTCAACACGTTGCCCCAGGTACCGGTCGGCGTCCTGGCGGCGGTCGGCATCGCAGAGCAGGCGCGCGTGAGCGGGGGTGACACGACCAGCCAGTCCGCCGCTTCCGCCGGAACCGTGGCGGCCATGAACCGGTGGAGCAGCGAAGTCGGGACCAACTGGCTGCATCCCGTGGAACGGTTGCGCGAATGGCTGTCCGAGACATTCGACCTGTCTTTCGACGCGCTGCGGCTGCTGCCGTCCGACGATGCGCCCTACATGCCCGCGCCGGGCGTATCCTTTATACTGGCGCAAGGCGCCAGCCCCGGCGGCGACGCGGCCTGGACGCTCGCCACCGCCGCCACCGACGAGGACATGATGATCGGCATCGACCGGCTGGTGCGATCGGACGGATGGTCGGAGCTGACCGGGCGCCTGATGAACTACACCGCGTCGACCGACAGCTACGCGAACGTCCCGGTGTCCAATGTCGAGTTCTTCCAGACGCAGCCGCTATCCTACTCCAATCTGCGCCTGGTGGCCGCAAACGCCCTGTCGGAGAATATTCTTCTGTACGCCGCAATGCTCGTTTTGTTTTCCATCATCCTCGGCGTTACGACGACGTGGCTGACCAAACGCCTGGGGCGCCACTGATGATCCGACGCCTGAAAGCCCTCCTGTCCTGTGCGCTCGCCATGCTGTCGCTGGCCGGTCCCGCCGCGGCCGCCTCCATCGACGCGGCCGACTGGCAGGCCTATGCCGACGCGTTCGTGGAGGCGAATGGGCGCGTCGTGGATACCGCCAACGGCCGCATCAGCCACAGCGAAGGCCAGGGCTACGGGATGCTGCTGGCATTCCTGGCGGACAACAGGGGCGATTTCGAAAGAATCTGGTCCTTCACCCGGACCGAATTGCTGCTGCGCGACGACGGGCTGGCCATGTGGCGCTGGGACCCCGCTTCGACGCCCCGTGTCACCGACCCCAACAATGCCAGCGACGGCGATATCCTTATCGCTTACGCGCTCGGCCTTGCCGGCCGGGCCTGGCAGCGGGCGGACCTGACCAACGCCGGCGCGGCGCTGGCCACCTCGATCGGCAACACGGTGGTGGTGGGGCACGGCGGCGCGCCGATCCTTCTGCCGGGCCTGGAAGGCTATGGCCGCGACGCACGCGACGATGGCCCCGTCGTCAACCTGTCCTACTGGATTTTCGAGGCCTTCCCGGTGCTTCGGCAGTTGGCCCCGGGCACCGACTGGGAGGCCCTGTCGCAAAACGGCATCGCGCTGACGAAGCGCTCACTTGGCCCGGACCGGCCGCTTCCGCCCGAATGGCTGTCGGTTCAGACCGTGCCCCGGCCCGCCAAGGGCTTCAAGGACGAGTTCGGCTATAACGCGATCCGCATACCGCTGTATCTGATCCGCGGCGAGGTCGCGGAGCCGGAGCTCATCCGCGGCCTGATTTCGGCGATGGCGCCGGACGGCACCGCCGTCAACCTGGTCGACCTGACAAATGGCCATGTCACCGAACGGTTGACCGACCCCGGCTACCGCATCCTGCCGGCGCTGGCCGCCTGCGCGCTGGACGGAACCGCCATTCCGGCCGAGCTGCGCCGGTTCCAGCCCACGCTCTATTATCCGTCGACGCTGCATCTCCTGTCCCTCGCCTATGTGGCCGAGCGTCATCCGGAGTGCCTGTCATGAACCATATGAGCCTCTTCGGCGCAGGTGCCGGGCTGATCGCCCTCCTGGGCATATCGGGGCCCCTGTCGCCCTTTGCGCCGGACGTGACACGGGCGCCCGACAGCCGGCTTCTTGCGCAGGCGACGCCGGCGCCGGCGACTTCCGCTCCGGCCCCGGCTGCGGCCCGCGCCCCCGCTCCATCCGGTGTGCCGGAAGTCGACGAAACGGCGCTGCGCTATTTTGCACGGCAGGGCGACACGCGCCGGCTGGAGGCCGAGATCGCCCGCCTGCGGTCGCTCTATCCGGACTGGACGCCGCCGGCCGACCCGCTGGCCGTCGAGGATGCCGGCGATCCGGAGCTCGACAGGATGTGGCAGCTCTATGCCCAGGGCCAGTATCCCCAGGTCCGCGAAGCGATCGCGCAGCGCCAGACGCGCGAGCCGGCATGGCAGGTTCCGGCCGACCTTCTGGACCGGCTTGCGCTGGCCGAGGCCCGGCAGCAGCTCATCAATGCATCCGATCTCAAGCAATTCGAGACGGTGGTGCGCCTGGGGGCCGAAAATCCGAGCCTTCTGACGTGCAGCGACGTCGACGTGCTGTGGCGGGTGGCGGCCGCCTTCGCCCAGACGGATCGTCCGGGCCGGGCCACCGATGCCTACCGCTACATCCTGACCAACTGCAACGACGCCAACGAGCGTCTCGCAACGGTCCAGATGGCGCTGCCGCTGCTTCCGAAAAGCGACCTGCAGCAGTTGCTGGCGCTCGAGCGGACCGGCCAGAACGGTGTGGGTGAGTTCCAGCCTGTGCGCGTGGACATTGCACGTCAGGCCGTCGCCGATGGCGGCAGCAACCCCGACGAAACCGTCCCGCAGGCCGACCTGCGCCTGGTCGAGGAGGCCGCGCAGGCCTCCGACACGGCGAACGACCCGCTGCTTCTCGGCTGGTACTACGTGCAGCGTCAGGGTTATGACGAGGCGCGCCGCTGGTTTTCCATGGCGTCGGAGCGCGAGCCGACCGCGGAGGCAGCGCGCGGGCTTGCCCTTTCGCTGATCGGCCTGCGCCAATTCGCCGAGGCCGAGGCCGCCATGCGGCCTTACAGCGGAGAATCGACCCAGTCCCGTTCGGTCTATCTGGCGGCCGCAGCCAATCTCCTGGCAATCGAGCCGCCCGTCAGCCTGCCCCAGGAGGTTCTCGCGCGGATCGTGCAGGAGGTGGCGACGGGCCGCGATGCCGCGACCGCCGAGCAGCTCGGCTGGTATTCCTATGCGCTCAACCAGTTCCAGACCGCCGGACAATGGTTCACGACGAGCCTGGAGTGGAAACCCGACGGCGAACTGGCGGCATTCGGCCTGGCGTTGACACGCCAGCGGCTGGGCGATGCGGCGGGCCTTCGGGCGATCCAGCAGCAATGGGCCGGACGTTCCGAGCGCATCGCAAACATCGGACGGGACTGGCGGGGCGCCACGCCGCCGGCCGCGGCGACGGCACCGGCCCAGACCTTGCCGCCCGCGCCGCAGCAACCCATCGCGCAGGTTCAACAGCAGCAAGCCGTACCGCAATTGGCCCAGCCTATGCCCCAGGCGATGGCCTATGCGGAACCGGCGCCCAGGGTACAGCCGGCGGTGCCCGGGCAGCAGCCGGCACCCGCTCCGCAGCAGGCACCCGCCCCGCGCGCGGCCGCATCCGGTGGCGGCGGCACGACGGGCTGTCGCGGCTTCGTGCCGCCGCAAACCCTGTCGGCGCAGGCCGCGCTGAACCGCGCCTGGTGCCTGATGGAGCTGAACCGCCCCATGGAGGCGGCTCCGGCCTTCGAAGTTGGCCTCCAGACGACCAATCCGACGACCCGGCAGGATGCCGCCTACGGTCTGGCGCTGGCCTATCTTCGGCAGAACCTGGTGGACAAGGCGGCTGTCGCCGCCACCATGGCGCCGCAGCCCCGCGCGCGCAGGATCGAGCTGGAGGGGTCCATCCTGTCGCAGCGCGCAACCAGCAATTTCGACGCCGGCCGCCCGGTCGAAACCATCATGACGCTGGACCAGAGGGCCCGGATCGTGCCCGAGCAACTCGACCTGATGGTGCTGCGCGGCTATTCCTACATGCAGCTCCGCCGCTATCGCGATGCGGAGCGGGTGTTCAAGGCCGTGGCGGCCACCGGCAACCGCGAAGGGATACGCGGGCTGGCCGCGGTCCGGGAGGCCATGCGGCCTACAGGCCGCTGACGCTCTACAGCAGCGGGCTGATCAGGCGCGCCCAGTTTTCCATGAGCTTCCGGCTCAGGGGCCGCCCCTGCCATGTCTTCGGATCGACCTTTTCGGACGCGTGGATGTAGCCGTCCTGAATGCCCTCCAGGATGGCTACCTCGCCCGCGTCGTACAAAAGGACGCTGACTTCGGCGTTCAGTTGAAACGACCGGATGTCGACATTGCTGGACCCGACGATCGCCACGCGCCCGTCGATGCTGACATGCTTGGCATGCAACAGGAAGTGCCTGTAGCGGTGGATTTCCACGCCGATGTGCAGGAGTTCGTCGTAATAGGATCGCTGCGCCAGGCTGACGAGTAGCTGGTCGGCCACCAGCGAGACGATCAGATGCACCTCGACGCCGCGCAATACGGCCGTTCGCAGCGCGTTGAGAAGGGCCGCGTCGGGAATGAGGTATGGCGTGGTGATGATGACGCGCGAGCGCGCCGCGTTGATCTGCGACACGAGCAGCGTCTCGAAACCCTCCACCGGATAGTCCGCGCCGGAAGGCAGCACCTGGGCGACCATGCCGTCGTCGAAGGGTTCGGGCAAAGGCGGATCGTCCAGCAGTTCCTCCGTCTCGAGGAACCAGTCGCTCTGGAAGACGGAGCCCATGGCCGCGACGGCCGGCCCCTCCACCCGGACGACCAGTTCCTTGTTTAGGATACCGGGCCTGAAGTCCTTGGCTACGATGTTCTGCGAACCGGCATAGCCGATGCGGCCATCGACCAGATACAGCTTGCGGTGATTGCGCATGTCGCCGCGCGTCCGATCCCGCAGGAAACGCAGCGGCAGTGCCTGACGCGCGTCGACGCCGCCGCTGCGGAGCAGGCGCAGGGTGCGCTTCATCCAGCGGCGCGAGCCGAGCGCGTCGATCAGCACGCGTACCGTCACGCCCCGGCGCACCGCCCGCAGCAGCGCATCGATGACGAGCCGACCGGTCTCATCGTCCGCGAAAATGTAGACCAGGATATGGACCTGATGCTTTGCCGCATCGATATCGGCGACGAGGCGCTCGATCATGCGGTCGTAATCGCCCAGCCATTCGAGCCGGTTGCCGGTAACCGGCGGATAGGCGCCGACCCGGTTTGCCAGGGCCGACAATTCCGTTTCGCGCCGGGGCAGAGCCGGCAGATCGCGGTGCCGCATCGCCTCCATGACGCGATCGCGCGCCGGCGCGAAACTTGCGAAGCGGGCGGCTCGCCAGGGCGGAAAGCGCGGCCGTCCGATCAGCAGAAACAGGATCAGCCCCGGTATCGGCAGGAAGAACACGAGCAGCAGCCAGCTTCGGGCGGCATCCGGGGTGCGCCGCAACGGCGCCACCCCCAGCATCACGAGGCGGACGATCCATTCCGCCAGAAGATAGGCAGTTCCCAGATTGATGAGGCTGTCCAACGCCACGCGACTCCCTGTCCATCAGGCGACAACGGTGGACGGTCGCCCACGCGTTGTCCATAAGCTTCCCTGATGCACAGGGGTCACGGTTCGGCAGACATGCGGCATATTCACATCATCGGCATCGGAGCGGGCAATCCCGACCACCTGACCATGGAGGCCGTCTCCGCGATCGCCGCCAGCGATGTCTTCCTCCTGTTCGACAAGGGCGAGGACAAAGCGCAGCTGACCGACCTTCGCCGCCATCTGATCGAACGGCACAAGGCCGGCGCGCCATACCGTCTCGTATGGGGCGAAAGCCCGCAATGGGCCAGCCGCGAAAGCGGCTACGGCGCCGTTGTCGACGATCTCAACGCGCGCAAGCGGGTGTTGACCGCAGAGCTCATCGACTCCGAGGTCGGGCCTGGACAATCCGGCGCCATCCTGGTGTGGGGCGATCCCACCCTCTACGATTCCACGCTGCGCATCATGCGGGCCGTCTGCCACGGGCGGGACGATGTCGACTATTCCGTCATTCCCGGCATCAGCAGCCTGCAGGCGCTGGCGGCCCGGCATCGCATTCCGCTTAACGCCATCGGCGGCGCCGTGACGATCACGCCCGGGCGGGGGCTGGCCGCGTTGATGTCGCAGCGCCCGGAGACGGTGGCGGTGATGCTGGACAGCCGGGACGCCTTCCGGGAGGCGTGCGGCGCGGACTATGCCATTCACTATGGGGCCTATGTCGGCATGCCGCAGGAGCAGCTGTTCGCGGGGTCCCTCGACGCCCTTGCCGGAACGATCGCGGCCTATCGCCAGGACGCGCGCGCAAGGCACGGCTGGATCATGGATTCCTATATCCTCAGCCGGCAGCTAACCGCCTAGGCCGACGAGACCGGCGCGCAGATCGTCCAGGACCCCGGGCCCCATCTGCCGCTCCAGGCGCTCGTGCGCCTCGCACCACAGGGGCAAGGCCGCCGCCAGTATCTCCTGGCCCGCGGGCGTCAGCAGCAGGAGGCGGCTGCGCTTGTCCGCAGGGTCTATCAGTACCTCCACCAGGCCACGCCGCTGCAGGGGCTTCAGCGCTGCCGTCAGCGTCGTCCTGTCCATCGCCAGGAGGGCGGCGACAGAACCCATTCCCGGTGGCTCCGGCCGGTTCAGCGACATCAGAAGCGAAAACTGGCCATTCGTCACGCCGTGCGGCGCCAGGATCGCATCGAAGCGGCGGGCAAGGGCCCGCGCCGCGCGCTGCACATGCAGGCAGATGCATGTATCGCGGACCAGCAGGGTCGTCGAATAGGGAACGGGTCTCTCGTCGGTCTTGGAAATCGTCATGGATTCAATATGTTGATATCAAGTAATTTGCGCAAGGCGTCTGCGGTACACACATGGTGGACGAATCGAGAGACAGGACCGGCACCATGAATATCGGACAGGCTGCGGCAGCATCCGGCGTATCGGCAAAGATGATCCGCTACTACGAGGCGACGGGTCTGGTCGGTCCCGCCGGACGCAGCCGAAGCGGTTACAGGGTCTATGGGCCCGACGACATCCATAGGCTCGGTTTCATCCGCCGCGCCCGCAATCTCGGTTTCACCATCGAGCAGATCCGCGAGTTGCTGTCGCTCTGGCAGGACCGCAGCCGGCCGAGCCGGGACGTCAAACGCATCGCCGAGGCTCATTTGAGTCACCTGCGAGACAAGATCCGGGAAATCCAGGCCATGGTGGACACGCTGGAGACGCTTGCCGAAGGCTGCCGCGGCGACGACAGGCCGGATTGCCCGATCCTCAAGGAACTGGAAGCGACAAATGGTCGCATTTCCGATCTCGCTTCGCCGCAGATGCACCGCCTCAACAGCATCTGAAGTTTTGCCGGGCGTTTCATATCTCAATCACTATTACCTATAGCATTTACAAGTCATCGATTGCATGTTTGAGTGCCGGCAATGGGGCTGGCATCGAGACCGTGCGCCCATGCGGCAGCAGGGACCAGCATCGCAATGCATGAGTTTATTAATATATATGTATTAGGATATTTTAATTCTCGGCTGGAACAGTAGGTCCGAATGCGCAGCGATTTCAGATATGGGCTCGTCCTCAGCGCGGCCCTCCTGCAGGGTCTTGCCGGTTGTACGGTCGGCGACGGTTCCCACGGCGGTCAGGGCGTGGCTTTCCTGTCAGACCTGATCAAGCACGATCCGGCGCAAAGCGCCTCCCAAGGCGCCGCGGCATCGACGCAGGCCGGTTCCCACACCGATACCTCCGGCGCCGCACCGACCCCATCGCAACCGCCTGCCGTCGCCCCGGTGACACCGCTGCGCGGCAATGGCTACGGCATCACCGACCTGATCGATCGGGCACAACGGGACAGTCCGTCGTTGCGCATCAAGGCCAGCAAGATCCAGAGCGCCCAGAACCAGGTCAATGTCGCCAAGCTCCAGTTCATGGCGACGCCGAGCGTCTCCGTCGAAAACGCCGTAAGCCAGGACGACCCGTATCTTCATGGCGACAGCACCGTCACGGTGCTGCGCGTGCAGCAACCGCTGTGGACGGGTGGGCGGCTGACTTCGACCCTGCGCCGCGCCAAGGCGGGCGTGGAGGTATCCCAGGCGGACCTTGACCATGAGCGGCAGGGCGTCTCCCTCAGCATCCTCGAAAAATACGGCCAATGGCTGTCTTCGCGCCTGAAGCGCAGGGCCATGCAGGACGGCGAGCAACTCTACACGGATCTCGCCCATCTGATCGACCGGCGGATCGATGCGGGCGCATCGGCCGAGAGCGACATGCTGATGCTGCAGAGCAGGGTGGATCAGCTCCGCGTCAGCATCAACCAGATGCAGACCAACGAGGAAACCTCCATCGCGGCCCTGAGCCAGTTGATCGGCGGGCCGCTCGTTGCAAGCGAACTCGCCGAGGAGTTGACCGGCCCATCCGTCGATCTGTCCAAGGGGCCACAGCTGATCGAGCAGGCGCGGGAACGCAGCCCCCTGCTCCGGCGTCTCGGCGCGGAGGTCAAGGTTGCCGACCAGTCGGTCGCGCGGGCGCGCTCCAGCCTGTCTCCCGAAATCTACGTGCGGGCGCAGCGCCAGTATGGACGCCAGGACATCAAGATCGACCAACCCGTCGACAGTGTCTTCGTCGGCGTCCAAAGCCAGTTCGGTGCCGGCTTCTCGAACGTCCTGGATATACAGAACGCAAGCTACGACCGCGATGTGGCCAAACTGGCCATCCGCTCGGGCGAGCTGTCGCTGGTCGAACAGATGTCATCCGACCTCGCAGTGGCCGGCTCGATCGACGAACGCATCCGCAATCTGGAAAACGCCGTCCAGTCGACCAGCATGACCAAGGATTCGTGGGACCGGCAGTTCGTCGCCGGCCGCAAGACCTGGCTCGACGTCATGAACGCGGCGCGCGAGCACATGGACATGAAGGTCCAGCTGGCCGAGGCGCGGGCAACCGCCGTCATCGTCAAGTGGCGACTGCACATCCTTGCCGAAGGCGTTTCACCCTCTGCTCCGAACACGAAAGGGCAACGCAGTTGAGCGTGCTTTTCGCAATCCTAAGTCGCCTTGCCACCCTGCAGGGCGAGGTCGTCGACCGACTCGCTCTCAAGGACGCCGCCGAAGCCGCGGAGAAGGCCGGTACGAAGCCGCTGGCGCAGCTTCAGTTCGTGATTGCGCGCCTGCATCTGCCGAAGCTTCGGCAGATGCAGCGGCCCGACCCGGCCATCGTGCCGATGGTTGTCCATAGCGAAGACCGGTGGTTTATCCTGCGCGGGCAGAACAGCCAGGGCCAATGGGTCATGGAGAGCTGGGACGCCGAGAAGCAGGGTTTCGTGGAGGGCGTCTGGACCGAAGTCGCCAATGCGGGCTTCTACCGCATGCGCATGGCGCTGCCGTTCAAGGCGTCCAGCAGCAAGGTCTTCCATCTGATCCGCGACGAGGTCTTCTCGCACTGGAAGACCCTTGGCGACATCATGCTCAGCACGGTTCTCATCAATCTCATCGCGATCGCCAGTTCGTTCTACTCCATGCAGGTCTACGACCGCGTCGTTCCCACCGGTGCTACGCAGACCCTCCTGGTGCTGACCATCGGCGTCTTCGCCGCGATCATGTTCGAACTTGCCTCCAAATACGCCCGCAGCGCGGCCTACGAACGCCTCGTCGACTTCGTCGACCAGCATCTGACGCGCGCCGTCTACATGCGGCTGCTGTCGGTGCGGCTGGACCAGATGCCGAAGAGCGTCGGCTCCCTGGCGGCCCAGATCCGCGGCTACGAGTCCGTGCGCGCCTTCCTCACCTCGGTGTCGTCCTACCTTCTGGTCGATGCGCCCTTCGCCATCTTCTTCATCCTCATCATCTGGTCGATCGTCGGCTGGATTGCCGCGATCCCCGTCGTGATGCTGGTCGCCAGCATCTGCATCGGCCTGTACTACAGGCGGCGCATGGACGCCCTGGCGCTGAAGGCGAATGCCGCGAGCAACCTCAAGAACGGCCTTCTGGTCGAAACCATCGAGGGCGCGGAGACGATCAAGTCCGGACAGGGCGGCTGGCGGATGCTGTCACGCTGGCTCAGCGTCACCGACGACGCCCGGCAGAACGAGATGGAGATGCGGCACGTCTCGGAACATGCGGCCTATATCGCCGCGGCCATGCAGCAGCTCTGCTATTCGGGGTTGATTGCCGCCGGTGCGTTGATCGTCAGTACCGGCCACGTGACGATGGGCGGCCTCATCGCCTGCTCGATCCTGTCGGGGCGCGCTCTGGCTCCCGTTTCCGCCATTCCCGGCCAGCTCGTGCAGTGGTCCAACGTACGGGCGTCGATCCAGGGGCTGGACAGGCTGTGGCAGCTCAAGGACGATCACGACGGCGAGGAGCATCCGGTGATCCTGCCGCAACTGAGCGGGCGCTATCGCTTCGAAACGGTCGCTTCCTACTACGGCGAGCGTGTCGCCTTCCAGGTCGAGAAGCTCGACATCAACGCCGGCGAAAAGATCGGCGTCATCGGGCCGATCGGCGCCGGCAAGACGACGCTGCTGCGGCTCCTGAGCGGCATGTACAAGCCGGGAAAGGGGCGCATCACCCTCGACGACGTCGATCTGTCCCATCTGTCCAAACCGGTCATCGCCGAGAATGTCGGTTACCTCCAGCAGGAAGGGCGGCTCTTCGCGGGGACGCTGCGCGATAATCTCGTCCTCGGCCTGCTCGACCCGGGCGACGATACCATACTGGAGGCTGCGCGGCTTACCGGGCTCATGACGGCTGTCATAGCCGGTCACCCCAAGGGGCTGCAGCAACCCATCTTCGAAGGCGGCATCGGGCTGTCCGGCGGGCAGCGCCAGCTGGTCAACCTGACCCGCACATTCCTTCGCAAGCCCAGGGTATGGCTGCTCGACGAACCGACGGCCTCGATGGATCGCGCGACCGAGGAGATGGTCATACAGGCCCTCCGCCGCGAAATCCGCAAGGACGACACGGTCGTCATCGTCACCCACAAGCCGGAGATGCTCTCCCTCGTCGATCGGCTGATCGTCGTGACAGGAAACAAGGTCGTCGTGGACGGCCCGCGCGATGCGGTGCTGCGTCACCTTCAGCAGATGAGCCAGGGCCAGGCCGAAAAGGTACCCGCATGAGCACGACGACCAGCCATCATGCCGACCGCTCCCATGGACGTCGGTTTCCAATGTCCGTCCTGCTGGCAATCGGGCTTGCGATCTTCGTGGGATGGGCGGGCTTCTTCGAGATCGACGAGGCGGTCCGCATGACGGGCCAGATCATTCCAAGCGAACGCACGCAGATCATCCAGTCGGTGGACGGCGGTGTCGTGTCGATGATCCTCGTCCAGGAAGGGCAGGTCGTCACGGCAGGCCAGAAGCTTGCCGTGCTGGAACGCGGCCGCGCCGAAGCGGGATACGAGGAAAGCCGCTCCCGGCGGGCCGCCCTGCGCACATCGCTGGCGCGCGCGCGCGCCGAAGCCGTCAACGGCGACCTGAGCTTCGACGAAGACCTGTCCCAGTATCCCGAATTCGTCGAGGCGCAGACGCGCCTTCACGAGCAGCGCCAGCGGGCGATCGACGAGACGCTCGATACCCTGAACGAAGCCCTCAAGATGGCGAAGCAGGAGCTCGAAATGACGGAGCGCCTGCTGAAGGACGGCGACGTCAGCAAGCTGGACATGCTGCGCGCCCAGCGCGCCGTGCTGGAACTGGACGGAAAGATCGCCGACATCCGCAACAAGTCGATCCAGGATGCCAGAGCCGAGGTCGCCAAGCTGGAAGAGGAACTGTCCTCTACCGATTACAAGATCGACGAGCGGCAGGATATCCTCAAGCATACCGACCTCGTCTCGCCGGTGACCGGCGTGGTGAAGTTTCTGCGTATCAACACCGTCGGCGGCGTCCTGCGCCCCGGTGACGAACTGATGCAGATCGCGCCCACCGATGGCGGGGTCATCATCGAAGGAAAGGTTCCGCCCGCCAATGTCGGCAAGCTGCTGGAAGGCCTGCCGGCCTCGGTGAAGATCGACGCCTTCGACTATTCCATCTACGGCTCGCTGCATGGGCGCGTCACCCTGATCAGCCCGGACACGCTGACCGATACTGCCGCCAACGGGCAGAGCACGCCTTACTACCGGGTCCATGTGCGGCTGGACGACGATCAGAGCTGGAATGCGAAATCCGACCAGATTCTGGTCAAGCCCGGGCTGACGGCGACGGTGGATATCCGAACGGGCCAGCGTACCGTTCTGCAATATCTGATGAAGCCGGTCGTGAAGGCGTTCAGCGGCGCCATGCTGGAAAAGTAAGCGGACGTAGCACGCGCCTATCGTCGTGCGGAGGCGCGGCTTCCGCGATGCGAGCCTGGATCCGGGCGGCGAACCTCGTCGGCGCGGGCCAGTGCGGCGCCAAGCGCAGCCGCCGCCTCGGCGACCTCGTCCGAACGCGGCAACGGCGCACGGTGATCGGGACGGTGGTTGCGTAGCGGACTTTTGACATGGTCCGTCGGCGCAAGAAGGCGGGCACCCTCCAGCCCGCCCCTTGCGATGCGCGCCAGCATGGATGTCAGGTCGACGATCTCTTCCGCGACCACATGGATAACGCCGTGGCTGGCCTGCAGCCGGCCCCGCACTTTCAGGAAGCGTCCGCCCAGAACCACCGCGCGATAGGTCTCGAAGACCTTGGGCCAGACGATGACGTTCGAGATGCCCGTCTCGTCTTCCAGCGTCATGAAGATCACGCCCTTGGCAGAACCCGGCCTTTGCCGGATCAGCACCAGGCCGGCCACCGTGAGGCGCCGGCCGGAGCGGATATCCGGCAGGCTCGAATGCGGGGTTACCGCCAGGGCGCGCATATCCCCACGCAGGAAGGATACGGGGTGCGCCTTTAGCGACATGGACAGGAACCGATAATCGTTCACGACCTCCTCGCCCGGCGGCATCGGCGGCAGGTTCGCTTCCGGCTCGCGATGCAGATCCTGCGATGATGCGACTGCGAACAGCGGCAGGTGCTCGGCCGCTCCGCCGGCATCCAAAGCCTCTGCGGCCCATAGGGCATCGCGCCTGGAAAGCCCGAGCGCGGCAAAGGCATCGGCGTCCGCCAGCCGCGCCACGACCGCACGGGCAAATCCCGTGCGCAGCCAGACATCCCGTACGGAATCGAAGGGGCGTCGTCGGCGCACCTCCACAAGATGCTTCATCTGCGCTTCAGACAGGCCCTTCACCTGCCGAAAGCCCAGCCGCACGGCATGGCGGGTGCGGATATGGGACGCCATGTCCAGATTGCGGCGCGCCATGCGCGTCGCGTCGAATGCGGCTTCCTCCAGCCCATTGTCCCAATCGGATGCGTTGATGCAGACGGGGCGCACCTCCACCCCATGCTCCCGTGCATCCCGCACGATCTGCGCCGGCGCGTAGAACCCCATGGGCTGGGCGTTGAGCAGGCAGGCTGCGAAGACATCCGGATAGTGGCATTTCAACCATGCCGAATCGTAGACGAGCACGGCAAAGGAAGCCGCATGGCTTTCGGGAAAGCCATATTCGCCAAAGCCCTCGATCTGCCGAAAGCATCGGGCGGCAAATTCAGCATCATAGCCGTTTTCGACCATGCCGCCGATCATCTTGTCGCGGAAGTCCTGCACCTTGCCCGTGCGCTTGAAGGTCGCCATGGCGCGCCGCAGCTCATCGGCTTCGGAGCCGGAGAAATTGGCGGCCACCATGGCGATCTGCATGGCCTGCTCCTGGAACAGCGGCACGCCGAGCGTCCGCCCAAGGACATCCTCCAATTCCGGCTTCTGGTAATTGACATCCTCCAGACCCATGCGCCGCCGCAGATAGGGATGCACCATGTCTCCCTGGATGGGGCCGGGGCGCACGATGGCGACCTGGATGACGAGGTCGTAGAACTCCCTGGGTCTGAGCTTGGGCAGCATCGACATCTGCGCCCGACTTTCGATCTGGAACACGCCCAGCGTGTCGGCGCGCTCCATCATCTTCCAGACCGGCCCGCTCTCCTTCTCCTTGGGCAGGACACCCAGCCGAAGCGGGGCATGACCGCCGAAATCCTCGGCATAATGCGCATCCAGCATGGCGAAGCCGCGCTTGAGGCAGCTCAGCATGCCGAGCGCCAGGATATCGATCTTCAGGATGCCGATCTCTTCCAGATCGTCCTTGTCCCACTCGACGATGATCCGGTTCTTGTCACCCGTGTTCAGGACGGGCACCGTCTCGTCCACCCTGCCACGCGTCAGCACGAAACCGCCGACATGCTGCGAAAGATGGCGCGGGAAGCCGGCAAGCTCATGCGCGAAATGCAGGACGTTGGCCGTGGTGGGGTCGGCTTCGCTGAGGCCTGCCGCGCGCGCCTCCCAGGCACCGAGGGCCGAATGCGACGTGCCCCAGACGGAGGCGGACAGCGCCCCGACCGCATCCTCCGACAGGCCGAAAGCCTTGCCGACCTCGCGCGCGGCGGAACGCGAGCGATAGGAAATCACCGTCGCGGCGATGGCCGCCTTGTCCCGCCCGTAGGTTTCGTAGATCCAGTTGATGATGTCGTCGCGCTTTTCATGCTCGAAATCGATGTCGATATCCGGCGGCTCGTCCCGTTCCGGGGAAATGAAGCGCTCGAACAACAGGTTGCCGCGCTCCGGGTCTACCGAGGTTATGCCGAGGCAATAGCAGATGGTGGAATTGGCGGCCGATCCGCGCCCCTGACACAGTATGCCCACGTCGCGGGCAGCCACGACGATGCGGTGTACGGTCAGGAAATACGGCTCGTACTGCTTCTGCTCGATGATCGCCAGTTCCCGCTCGATCTCGTGGCGTATCTTCTGCGGGAGTCCCGCCGGGAAAAGCCTGTTCGCCCCGTCATAGGCGAGATGGCGCAGTTCGGCCGCCGGCGAGCGCGACAAGGTCAACCCTTCATCCGGATACTCGTATTGCAATGTCTTCAGGTTGAAGTTCAGCCCAGCG
Organism: Aureimonas sp. OT7; assembly: GCF_014844055.1. NCBI lineage: Bacteria > Pseudomonadati > Pseudomonadota > Alphaproteobacteria > Hyphomicrobiales > Aurantimonadaceae > Aureimonas > Aureimonas sp. OT7. Next base: position 490,087 of record NZ_CP062167.1, on the reverse strand, counting down.
AAGAAGCGCCGGCTTTCCGCCACGGCCTGCAGGTGGTCCCGGAACAGGAACTCCATGCCCGCCGTGTCGCGCAGATGACGCTCGGCATTGCGCGCCAGGTGAAGCCCCGCCCGGGAGAGCGGAACGTGTGTACGGATGGCCGTGACGACATCGGCCAGCATCCGCCTTTCCCGCACATGGTAGAGGACGTCGTTGGTGGCCAGCATGGGCACGCCCGCTCGCGCCGACAGACCGCTCGCGCGGGCCAGGAAACGTCTGTCCCGCCCGTCCTGCCGGGCCGCGGCCGCCAGCCAGACGCGGCCGGGCGCAGCCTCATGCAGCTTCGTCAGTGCCCGCGCCGAACCATCGGCGATATCGGCCCACGATGCGCCCGCCAGCGTCCGCGGACAGATCATTGCGAACCGGCAGTGCCCGCTCCATGACACGAGATCGTCGAGCTCCAGATGGCATTCGCCCTTGTCGGCGCGCAGATTTCCCAAACTGATAAGCCGGCAAATATTTCCCCAACCCTCCCGATCCTCGGGATAGGCGAGGATATCCGGCGTATCGTCGGCGAAGACCAGGCGAACCCCGGGCCGGAAGGCGAAATCGCAGTCGCGCGCAGCCTGCAGGGCCCTGACCACCCCTGCCACGCTGTTCCTGTCGGCAAGGCCCATGCCTCCCAATCCGAGTATCTTTGCCGTGCCAATGAGTTCCTGCGGAGAGGAAGCCCCCCGCAGAAACGAAAAACTCGACTGGACGCCGATTTCACAGAAGCCGGCGCCCATGGGCCGGAAGGCGGCCGCTATCCTGTCTGTGTCCTTGGTCATGGGAATATGCCGTGCAGGAACCAGCGGGCCGGCCGCATGTCGGCCAGGCCCTCGCGGAACATCCAGTAGCGCCGTCCCGCATCGTCCTCGATCCGGAAGTAATCGCGGAACAGACCCGGGGCCGCGGTCGTGACGTCGTCATGCCACCATTCCGGCTCGATCCGCTCCGGACCTTCGAGGCGCAGCACCCTGTGCGCGGCCCGCCGCCAGACGAAACGGATCGGCTCTCCTTCCGGCAGGACGGAGATGGCCTCGACCGGCTCGGGCGGGTCCAGAATACGCAAGGGGCGGGGCAGGCCTTCTTCTGCGGTATCCGCGGCTGCGGCGGTACCGGAAAATCCGGCAACCAGGACCTGCGCCTTTTCCGGCCAGTGCGAAGCTACGTCCCGCAGCGACTGGACGGCTCCAGGCCCCAGCCGCGCCGTCAGCCTGTCCACCAGGGTCACCATCTTTTCGGCCGTGACGCCGCTTGCCAGGAAGTTGGACTGGTCGTCGCCGAGGACATCCATGGACAAGACGGACAGGCGCAGGAGGTCATAGCCGTAACCGGCATCGCGCTCGTCGCCGATGGCCTTGAGACGCTCGGAGAACAGGCGGCGGATGGAGGCCGGGTCCCGCATGGGACGCGCGGTGGCAAGGGCGATGCGCTCCACGACGCCATCGACGCGAAACAGCGACAGTTCGAGCTGGCGCACACCCTGCCCCAGACGCTCGAGGTCCGGTTTCAGGCGCTGGGCCAGATGCAGGACGAGGTTCTCGATATCCTCCACTCGCCCGATCGGCTCGAACAAACGTCGCTCATGAATAAGGGCCGGCACCGGGCGTCGCGGATTCAAGGGGCGGGTACTGCGGCCGATCGCGAAGTCCAGTTGCTCCATGAAGGCGGCGCCGAAGCGCCGCCCGAGAGAGGCGCGCGGCATGGACAGCAATTCGCCGACGCGGCGCAGGCCCAGCCTGTCCAGCGTCGCCGACAGTGCCGGCTCGAAACGCAGCGCGCGGCAGGACAAGGGCGACAGGAGGCCGACCTCTTCGCCGGGCCGCGCCACCGTCCCCGGAGCATGGACGGCCAGCGCGGCAGCCGGCCCGGCCGATGATGCGATGGCCAACCCGGCCGCCAGGCCCTGCCCTTCCATGCGGTGGGCAAGGTCGCGCATCAGGCCGTCCTCGCCACCGAACAGATGCGCGCAGCCGGAAATATCCAGAAACAGCCCCGCCGGCCCATCCAGCGCAACCAGCGGCGTATAGCGATCGCACCAATCCGCGATTGCGGCCAGCAATCCGGCATCCGCGCTGCTGTCCATTTCCTCGTATCGGACAAAGGGGAAGCGGGCGCGCGCCTCTGCCAGCGAAAGGCCCGGCACGAGCCCCGCCATGCGGGCGCGCTCGCATGCCGCCCGGATGCGCATGAGGCCGCCATCCTTGTCGTAGAGCGCCAGCGGCTGGAGTCCGTCCGGCGCGCCCTGCCCTGCCGGATGCCGCGCCTCGGCCGCCAACCCACCCCCGCGCGGTGCGCGATGGGCGCTGCCCGATGCCTCGCGGAACAGGCCCGCCGTTGCGGCAGCCTCCGGTGCAAGGCTGCCCGCAACGGGCGAATCAGGCGTGGCGACGCCGTGCAAGGGAAACGTCCGGCGCCAGGACCGGCCAAGGCTTTTGCGAAACAGCCTGTCTGTCGACAGATGAGGCAGGCACACGGCCAGAATTTTGCTCGGCGGCGGTGAAATGTCGCTCATCCTGGTTCCACTCCAGTCGAAATCTGCCGGGCCGGCCCGACGCCGATTTTTCCACCGCGACATCGAAGGCCGGCTGCCCGACGAGCCGGCCGATATGGGCAAGGTCCGATACGGCCCCCGCGGCGGCCGGGGCAATTTGCAGGCGCAGCGGGGCCGCGGTGGCCTCCGGCCGCCCGGCCTGTCGCAAAAGCACCAGCGGAAGGCCGCTTGCACGGGCCCGCACATGCAGTCGCCGTGTTCCTTCCAGCCCCAGAAGATGCGGGTTGCCGGACACTTCGAGCACGACCAGCGCCGCACCGCCCGAACCGGCCGCCTCCTCCGCCGCCCAAAGGGCCTCCTGCAACCGCCGCGTATGCACCAGAAGCAGGGAAGACGGGTCCAGCCCGAATGTCCGCAGGCCGGCAGCATAGAAGACGCCGAGCTCCGCCTTGACGTGCCGTTCGCTGATCCACAGCAAGGGACGTTCGGCGGAAGCGCCGCACAGGCTGGCCACCCCGGCCAGGAAGCCCGCCCCGCCACCGCCACCACGCGGTTCGGCAAGTCGGATCTCGGTCAGCGCCGCGGATGGAAATCCGCCCCCGAGCACCCTGTCTGCCGAAGCCACGCGCAGGGGCACGAATTGCCCGCCGGACGCCGTTTCGCTTCCGGCATCCAGTGCCGGCGACGCCTTTTCCAGACGTGCGATCCGATCTCGCAATTCCGCCAGTTGTCGGGCTTTGTCCGGCAATGACGGTGGCATCCCGGCAGATGGGTCGCATCGCCGCTCCATAGAAGCTCCAAGGGTTTTGTTCCTGTTATGTTCTTATGGATTCCAGAGCACCGGCGCAGAGTCAAGGGAACGCCGAATGGATGGCGGGTGGCCGATGCTTCGTCTAAAAGAGCGGCAACCGGTATCCTGCGGAGGCTTTGAGAGGATGGGACAACTCGATCATGGCGACGACTGGTCGCGGCGCATGGCGCCCAGCCTCGACGAAATCGAGCAGCTTGCCATCGATGCCTATGCCGGTCTTCCGGCGGAATTTCGTGCGCTATGCGGCGATATCCGATTCCATGTCGCCGACTTTCCGGAAGATGACGTCGTGGCGGAGATGAAACTCGACTCCCCCTTCGACATTCTCGGCCTGTTCGAGGGGCGCGCCGTCGCAGCTTCCGCCACGGAAATGACGGGCGAAATGCCCAACCGCATCCTGCTGTATCGCCGGCCCATACTCGACTATTGGGCCGAGCACGAGGAAACGCTGGGCATGCTCGTCAGCCACGTGCTGATCCACGAGATCGGCCATCATTTCGGCCTGTCCGACGACGACATGGAAGCGCTGGAAGCCGCGGCCGACTGATGCCGGCCCGCCGGCCTACTGTTCGCCGAGCTTCATCGAGGGATCGTAATCCCTGCCCTCGACCACCTTGGTGACGGGCTGGGCGCATTTCATGACACCCTCCGCCGCATCGAAGGCATAGGCGGGGCTGCCGGCCAGCTCCCACCCCTTCGAAAGGGCAAGGGAAACCTTGTGGCAGAAGGCGGCGTCGTCGACGCCTGTCAGCAGACGATAAAGCTTCATGACCTGTCCTTCGGTTTCGGGATCGATTCGGCGATGTCGAGCAGCCGCCTTGCGTCGACGAGATGCAGCCGCTCCACCATGCGCCCGCCGATGCGGATGACGCCGCGGCCGGAATTGGCCGGGTCGTCGAAGGCGGCGACGATGTCACGCGCCGCTTCCACCTCCTCGGCGGTGGGGCCGAAGGCGGCGTTGGCGCGCTCCACCTGCGAGGGGTGGATCAGCGTCTTGCCATCGAAGCCCATGCGCCGGCCGGCGGTGCATTCGGCTGCGAAACCTTCGGCATCCCGGAAGTCGTTGTAGACGCCATCGAGCACGGGAATGCCATGGGCCCGTCCGGCCAGCACGATCTGGGCCAGCCAGGGGATGAGTTCGGGCCGCCCGGCGGAAGGGCGCAGCCGGCCGGCGGCGACGATGTCGTTTGGCCCCGCGACCAGCGCCCCCAGGGGATAGGCCATCCGTACGGCCGCGATTGCACCTGCATTCAGGATGCCGAGCGGCGTTTCCACCATCGCCCACACCTGCAGAGCCGGCGGGGCGTCCGTCTGCTCCAGCGCGGCGGAGACCTCGAGGAGGTCGGCGGCCCTGTCCACTTTCGGAACCAGGATCGCATCCACATGCGCGCCGCGTGCCATCAGCAGGTCCTCGGTGCCCTCCAGCGTCGCCAGTGGGTTGATACGCACCACCCGCATGGCGCTGCCCCGGGGCGTTGCCAGATGATCGCGCAGGCGCTCGCGCGCCCCGGCCTTTTCCTCCGGCGCGGCGGAATCCTCCAGATCGAAGATCAGCGCATCCGCGTCGAAATCGGCGCTGCGCGCCAGTGCGCGGCCGTTCGCGGCGGGCACGAACAAAGCGGATCTCAGAAAGCGCGGCGTCTGTGTCATCCCTGCTTCCTGCCAAATGCCGCCGGAGGCCGCAATGGTTTTGACCCGCCTGCCACCTTGATATATCGGAAAGCGGAAAAAGCCATGCAGCCGAGGAGACATGCCGATGCAGAAGTTCGACACGCTGACGGGCGTTGCCGCCCCGCTGCCCATCGTCAACATCGATACCGACATGATCATCCCCAAGGATTACCTGAAGACGATCAAGCGCACGGGTCTCGGCGTCGGCCTTTTCGCCAATATGCGCTATCGCGAGGACGGGTCGCCCGATCCGGATTTCGTGCTGAACAAGCCGGCCTATTCCAAGGCCGAGATCCTGATCGCGGGGGACAATTTCGGTTGCGGCTCCTCGCGCGAGCATGCCCCCTGGGCCCTGCTCGATTTCGGCATCCGCTGCGTCATCTCCACGTCCTTCGCCGACATCTTCTACAATAACTGCTTCCAGAACGGCATCCTGCCGATCCGCGTCACTCCGGGGGAACTGGAAGAGCTTCTCAAGGATGCCGAGAAGGGCTCCAACGCGCGGCTGTCCATCGATCTCGAAACGCAGGAGATCCGCCGCCCGGACGGGCAGGTGATCCATTTCGACCTGGAGGCATCGCGCAAGCACCGGCTTCTCAACGGCCTCGACGATATCGGGATGACCCTCGAGCGGGCGCCCGGCATTTCGACCTTCGAGCAGAAGCTCGCCGAAGACCGCCCCTGGGCCTGACGACACCAGCCCTGCCCAATCTTTCATGATCTTGCTTAACGGCTGGAGGACCGCCGCATGACCACCCGTAACCTGCTTCTTCTTCCCGGAGACGGGATCGGCCCGGAGACCATGGCCGAGGTGGAGAAGCTGATCGCCCTCATGAACGCGGAAGCGGGCACGGGTTTCACCATCGAGCGCGGCCTGGTGGGCGGTTCCGCGTATGACGCCCATGGCGTGCCCATCTCCGATGCCGACATGGCGCTTGCCCTCGCCGCGGACGCCGTGCTGTTCGGCGCCGTCGGCGGCCCCAAATGGGATGGCGTTGCCTATGAGAAGCGGCCGGAAGCCGGGCTTCTACGCCTGCGCAAGGAACTCGAACTCTTTGCCAATCTGCGCCCGGCCATCTGCTATCCGGCCCTCGCCGACGCGTCTTCGCTGAAGCGTGATCTGGTCGACGGGCTCGACATCCTCATCGTGCGGGAATTGACGGGCGGCGTTTATTTCGGCGAGCCGAAGGAAATCCGCGATCTGGGCAATGGCCAGAAGCGCGGCATCGACACGCAGGTCTACGACACCTACGAGATCGAGCGCATCGCACGCGCGGCTTTCGAGCTGGCGCGCACGCGGCGCGGCAAGGTCACGTCGATGGAAAAGCGCAACGTCATGAAGTCCGGCGTCCTCTGGAACGAGGTCGTCACGGCAACCCATGCCGATTACGCCGACGTCACGCTGGAGCATATGCTGGCCGATGCCGGCGGGATGCAGCTGGTGCGCGCGCCCAAGCAGTTCGATGTCATCGTGACTGACAATCTCTTTGGCGACATGTTGTCCGATATCGCCGCCATGCTGACCGGCTCGCTCGGCATGCTGCCGTCCGCCTCTCTCGGCCGGCCGGACGATGCGACGGGACGCCGGCGCGCCATGTACGAGCCGGTGCACGGTTCGGCGCCCGATATCGCCGGACGCGGCGTCGCGAACCCCATCGCCATGATCGCTTCGTTCGCGATGTGCCTGCGGTATTCCTTCGGCATGGTCGGCGAGGCCGACAAGCTGGAAGCCTCGATCGCGGACGTACTGGAAAAGGGTATCCGCACGGCGGACATCGTCGCCGAGGGTACCCGCCAGGTCGGCACGGCGGAGATGGGCGATGCGATCGCCGCGGTATTCCGCGACAAGCTCGCTGCCGCCTGATCGCGCAGCGAAGACCCGATGTGAAAGGGCCCCGGTGTCGCCACCGGGGCCCTTTTTCATGGTGATGCCGGTGCCGTCAGTCCAGCTTGTGAATGTCGACGTGGCGGGTATCGCGCAGGAAGATCATGCCGACGATGAGCGACATCGCGGCGATGACCACCGGATACCAGAGACCGGAGTAGATGTTGCCCGTCGCCGCCACGATGGCGAAGGACGTCGTGGGCAGGAAGCCGCCGAACCAGCCATTGCCGATGTGATAGGGCAGCGACATGGATGTGTAGCGGATGCGCGTCGGGAAGAGTTCCACCAGATAGGCCGCGATGGGTCCGTAGACCATCGTGACCAGCAGGACCAGGAAGAACAGGATCGCCGTCGTGCCGATATAATTGATCTCGGCAGGGTTCGCGGCCGCCGGGTAGCCCGCCGCCCGAATCGCATTCGTCGCCGATGCGCCGAAGGCATCCGTCTGTGTCTTCAGGTCGGCGGCCGACAGGCCATCGCCCTCGAAGCTCTCGATGACCACGTCGCCGATGCGCACATTGGCCACCGTGCCGGGAGGCGCTTCGATATTGTCGTAGTTCACGGCGTTCTTGGCCAGGAACGCCTTGGCGATATCGCAGGAACTGGTGAAGCGGCTCGTTCCGACCGGGTTGAACTGGAACGAGCAGGTCGCCGGGTCCGCCGTCACATGGACGGGAGCGGAAGCCTGCGCCGCCGCGAGGGTGGGGTTGGCCATGCGGGTCAGCATCTGGAAGGCCGGGAACAGCGTCACCACCGACAAGGCAAGCCCCGCCATGATGACCGCCTTGCGTCCGATCCGGTCCGACAGGATGCCGAAGATCAGGAAAAAGGGCGTCGCCAGAAGAAGGGCCACCGCCATCATGATATTGGCGGTCGCGCCGTCCACCTTCAGCGTCTGCGTCAGGAAGAAGAGGGCGTAGAACTGCCCCGTATACCAGACCACCGCCTGGCCGGCGGTCAGGCCGAACAGCGCCAGAAGCACGATCTTCAGGTTCGACCACTGGCCGAAGGATTCACGCAAGGGGCTCTTGGACGCCTTGCCCTCTGCCTTCATCTTCTGGAACACCGGGCTTTCGTTCAGCTTGGTGCGGATCCAGACCGAGATCGCCAGGAGGACGATGGAGATGAGGAACGGAATACGCCAGCCCCATTCGGCGAACGCCGCCTCGCCCATGATTGTCCGGGTGCCGAGGATGATGATCAGCGACAGGAACAGGCCCATCGTCGCCGTTGTCTGGATCCACGAGGTGAAGTAGCCGCGCTTGCCATTGGGCGAATGCTCGGCGACGTACACCACGGCGCCGCCGTACTCGCCGCCGAGGGCAAGGCCCTGCAGGAGGCGTAGGATGATCAGGATGATCGGGGCGAGAACGCCGATCGACGCATAGTTGGGCAGGAGACCGACCAGGAAGGTCGACAGGCCCATGATGATGATCGTGACGAGGAAGGTGTATTTGCGTCCGACGAGATCGCCCAGCCGCCCGAAGACGAGGGCGCCGAAGGGGCGCACCGCGAAGCCGGCGGCAAAAGCCAGCAACGCGAAGATGAAGCCCGCCGTTGGATTGACACCGGCAAAGAACTGCGCGGCGATGATGGCCGCCAGAGAGCCATAGAGATAAAAGTCGTACCATTCGAAGACGGTTCCGAGCGATGAGGCGACGATCACCTTTCGCTCTTCCCGCGTCATGCTGGTCTGGCTTTGGGACGCAGTCGAATCATTGTAGCTTGCCACGTAGTTCCCCTCCCGGCCGCTGCTTGTAGGCGGTCTCATTGCTTGCACACACCGACGTGTACTGATGTGTGTTGACAGGCACGCTAACCTATCCAGCGTAAATGAAAAGTGGCAAAATTCTGTCTGCGTAAATCATGGCTTGCCGCCGACACGCAGTGTTCCTTGAAGGTCAACGGAACGCGAGGGACGTTATCGCCGTTGTATTGTCCAGCGACACTTCAACGGGGAATTTCAGGATATGATCAGAAGTTTGATCAAGGCGGTCGTGATCGGCTGGGTCATGAAGAAGCTGTTCGGCCACGAGGACCGGGACGAGCGCGACAGGCGTCGTGGTGCGCGATGAGCGCCGCGACCTTCGATTGACAAGGCGCGCCCGAGGGCGCATATGCGAGCCCATGTTCACACGCTCCATGATTAAAACCGCGATTGGCTGATACCTTCGTCCCGCACTCCCCCGGGACGGGGTTGGAGGCGTTTGACGAAGTCGCGGGGAGCAGAGGAACTGGGTCCAAGATGGGTTACAAGGTAGCTGTCGTCGGCGCGACGGGTAATGTCGGCCGGGAAATGCTGAACATCCTGCACGAGCGCGGCTTTCCGGCCGATGAGGTCGTGGTGCTGGCTTCGCGCCGCAGCCAGGGCAAGGAAGTCACCTTCGGCGATACAACCCTGAAAATCCGCGCCCTCGAGTCCTACGATTTCTCCGACACGGATATCGCGCTCATGTCGGCCGGCGGTTCGGTCGCCAAGGAATGGGCGCCGAGGATCGCGGCGCAGGGCTGTGTCGTCATCGACAACTCGTCGGCCTTCCGTTACGAGCAGGACGTACCGCTGATCGTGCCGGAAGTGAATGCCGATGCGGTGTCCGGCTTCCGCAAGCGCAACATCATCGCCAATCCCAACTGCTCCACCGCACAACTTGTCGTAGCGTTGAAGCCGTTGCACGACCATGCCACCATCCGCCGCGTCGTCGTTTCGACCTATCAGTCGGTGTCGGGCGCGGGCAAGGAGGGCATGGACGAATTGTTCGAGCAGAGCCGCGCCGTCTTCGTGGCGGACCCCGTCACCGCCCGCAAGTTCACCAAGCGCATCGCCTTCAATGTCATTCCGCATATCGACGTCTTCATGGAAGACGGGTCGACGAAGGAGGAATGGAAGGTGATGGCCGAAACGAAGAAGATGCTGGACCCGCGGATCAAAGTCACTTGCACGGCCGTCCGCGTACCGGTCTTCATCGGCCACTCCGAAGCCGTGAACATTGAGTTCGAGAAGCCGATCACAGCGGACGAGGCACGCGACATCCTGCGCGAGGCGCCAGGCTGCCTGGTGATCGACAAGCATGAGGACGGCGGATACGTGACGCCGCTCGAGACGGCCGGCGAGGATGCCACCTATATCTCACGTATTCGCGAGGACCAGACGCTCGAAAACGGCCTGAACCTCTGGGTCGTCGCCGACAACCTCCGCAAGGGCGCGGCACTGAATGCCGTGCAGATCGCCGAGTTGCTGGTCAACCGCAAGCTGCTGGACCGGCGTCAGGCAGCCTGAGGGTTCACTCGGCGGCCAAGCCCGGCGCCCGGGTCGCCGTGCGGCCACCGGATGGTTGCAGCGCCGTTCATGCAATATTAACCATGGACGGCGCACATCCTGCGCCAGCTTTCTAAGAGATGAGCCCGCGATGAAAAAGACCCTGGCCGCTTGTGTTTCCCTTGCCGTTCTCGGCGGTTGCACGACGACGAACCCCTATACCAACGAGTCCCAGATTTCGCGCACGGCCGCAGGTACCGGCATCGGCGCCGGCGTCGGTGCGCTGGGTGGCCTTCTCGTGGGTGAGATCGCCGGCGTGGATCGCGGACGGGCAGCGCTTCTGGGTGCCGGCGTCGGGGCCCTGACGGGCGGCGGGATCGGCGTCTACATGGACCGGCAGGAGGCTGATCTGCGGGCGCAGTTGCAGGGAACGGGCGTTTCCGTGACCCGGCAGGGCGACCGCATCATCCTGAACATGCCGTCCAACATCACCTTCGCGACGGATCAGGATCAGGTCCGCTCCGAATTCTACCCGACGCTGACTTCGGTCGCGATCGTGCTCAACAAGTACAACCAGACCATCGTTGACGTGATGGGCCACACCGACAATGTCGGCGCCGAGGGATACAATTTCGCGCTGTCCCAGCGTCGCGCTGCCAGCGTGGGCCAGTTCCTGCAGACGCAGGGTGTCACCGGCAATCGACTCAACATCCAGGGCTTCGGCATGTCGCGGCCGGTCGCATCCAATGCGACCGAGCAGGGCCGTGCGCAGAACCGCCGCGTCGAGATTGCCATTTCGCCGCTGCAGGGCGGTTGATCGAAGCCAGGGGCTTTGCGATTTGGGGGCCGGCATCTGCCGGCCCTTTTTTATGCCTGCGACTGACGGGAGCGCCGGTCGAGCCAGCGCGACAGCAGCGCCACGCACACGCCCAGCACGGCCATGACGAGGGCCCCGAGCGGCAGATCGCGGTAGCTGAGGCCGAGGGTGATCAACGCACCGCCGAACCACGCCCCGATCGCATTGCCAAGGTTGAAGGCGCTCTGGTTGAAGGTGGAAGCCAGGTTCCGCGCCCCGACCGCACGCGAGACGATCCGCATCTGTATCGGCGCGACGAGGCCGAAGACGACGATGCCCCACAGGAACATGACGCCGATCATGACCGGCGCGTTCGTCATGGCTGGATAAAGCGCGATCATGACGGCGACCATTGCCACGAACAGCCCGATGATCGCGGGCATCATCTTCCAGTCGGCCAGCCGCCCGCCCAGCACATTGCCGATCGTCAGGCCGACGCCGAAGACCAGCAGAACGTAAGGAACGCTGGCGGGTGCAAGCCCGGTCACCTGTTCCAGCATCGGGGCGATGTAGGTGAAGACGGAGAAGAACGCGACCGAAGCCAGCACGCTGAGCAGCATGGCCAGAAGCACCTGCACCCGGGTCAGCGCACGGATCTCGTCCCGGAAGGCAATGCCGGCCAGAGGGTAGCTGCGGGGCAGGAAGACGTAGAGGGCGATGCCGGACAGGATGCTGAGCCCGGTCACGGCCCAGAACGTCGCCCGCCAGCCATAGGCCTGGCCGATGAACGTGCCGAGGGGTACGCCCATCACATTGGCCAGCGTCATCCCGACGAACATCAGCGAGATGGCCTGGGCCTGCCGGCCGGGCGGCGAGATATCGGCTGCCAGCACGGCGCCGATGCCGAAGAAGGTGGCATGGGCCAGCGCGGTGAAGACGCGGGCCGCCATCAGCAGGCCGTAGCCGGGCGCCAGGGCGCAGGCGAGGTTGCCCAGGATGAAGATGACGACCATCCAGAGCAGAAGGCGCCGGCGCTCCATGCGCGATGTCAGACCGGCCAGTAGCGGGCCGCCGAAGACGACGCCCAGCGCATAGCCGGTCACCAGCAGACCTGCCTGCGGGATGGTCACCCCGAGATCGTCGGCGACGCCCGGGAGAAGACCCATGATGCCGAATTCGCCCACGCCGATGGCAAAGGATGCGATCGACAGGGCTGCCAGGGCCGGCGCCGCGCTGCCGAAACCCTTGGCGGGAACATCGGCATTGCCGGCCGGCGGCACGGTGTCCGCGACATCGGTTGTCGGAAGCATGATGGAGCCTGTGACAGGTGGGCGGCGCGCTCGACAGCCGCCTCTGATCGACCATACTGCAGCGCATCATGGGCAACAAGATGACGAGCAGCGATTGTTAAGCGATCATGACGATCCATCTTTTTATGACAGGCGCCATTTTCTCTTTGCATCGACGCGGTGCCATTGTTATAGAGCGCCCGTCGGCCAAATCCGGCTCCCTGCTGGGGGATAGTTTAAGGGTAGAACAGCGGACTCTGACTCCGTTAGTCTTGGTTCGAATCCAGGTCCCCCAGCCAACATCACCACTCATATACGAAGTTATGTCGGCGTCGATCAATTGTGAAACGCCAGTGCCTGGCTTTGTCGAGCGTGCGTCTTACAACCATATGGAGAAAGAAGCGGCGATCGATTAGCAGCTAGTCATCATGACACGTCAAACCGCTGTATGGATATCGAAATGTTTGAACATGCCGGTCATCAGCCACCACTGATCATCGATCTCGACAGGACGATGCTGAAGACCGACACATTGATTGAGCAGTTCTTGATCCTGCTTATCCGTGCGCCGCACCTGGCACTACGCGCGCTGTTATCGTTGCGGCATGGAAAAGCCGCGTTTAAAGCCGCCATCGTCGATCACGCGCCGATCAACGTCGATGCGCTTGCGGTGAACCAATTGCTGCTATCGTACTTGCAGCAGCAGTTATCCGCTGGCCGGGAGCTACATTTGGTCACCGCAGCCGACCAGCGGATTGCCGATGCAGTTTCCCAAAGGCTTGGGATATTCAGATCGGCGACCGGTACGAATCGCGATCATAACCTTAAAGGAATTCATAAGCGGGACTATCTGATTTCCGCTTTTCCCTCGGGCTTCAGCTATGCCGGTGACAGCACCGCTGATATTCCAATCTGGAAAGCTGCCAAGTCAGCCGTCCTTGTCGGCGTCAAGGCCCGCACGCGCCGCACCGTCGAGGCGCTGAACTGCACAATCGAAGCTGATATTGAAGGCTCGGACCGCTCATTAAAGCAATGGATCCGGCTTATGCGCGTTCATCAGTGGTCAAAGAACGTCCTGATATTTGTTCCGCTTTTTTTATCTCATAGATACTATGACATACATACAGTTATGATGTGCGTTTTATGCTTTGCCGCCATGAGCATTATGGCCTCCGGCACATATATTATAAATGATATAGTCGATGTGTCGGCCGATAGACAACATCGAACGAAACGTTTTCGCCCGATCGCCCATGGAGATATCGACGCCGGGGCAGCATCCGTAACAGCTGGATCGATGATCGCGGCTGGACTATTTTTTGTAGCAAATCTATCAATACCTGTATTTATATTGTTCATTGTTTATCTTTTAACGACTATTGCCTATTCTTTCTTACTGAAGCGAATGGTCATGGTTGATGTTCTAGTGCTCGCAAGCCTCTATACACTCAGGGTTCTGATTGGTGTTGTTATCATTGGTGACCAATTGTCACATTGGCTCCTTATGTTTGCATTTTTCTTCTTTTTCTCACTCTCCTTGGCTAAACGTCACGTCGAAATCGTCAATGCCGCGTCCCGCAATGGCCCCGACAGCTCTATTCTGAATCGCGGGTACAAGACGGGCGACGCTCCTCTCACGCTGGCGACGGGCGTTTCGACGAACATCGCTTCCATAACGGTCTTGAGCCTGTACGTGGCGACGGATATTTATCCCGCGGCGCTCTACAATCATCCGGAGTGGTTATGGGGTGTCGTCTCGATGGTACTGATTTGGTCAACGCGGATATGGCTTCTGGCGCATCGTGGAGAGTTGAACGATGATCCCGTCTCATTCGCCCTCCGAGACCCTGCCAGCTTGGCCATCGGCTTCGTGACCGCTAGCTTCTTCGCGTTATCGATCGTATGACCGATTTCGAAACCTGGCTCGACTATACATCCTGGGGCCGCGTCGTTCGTGCTCCGCAGCGTGTAGCCAAGCCCAGATTTTCCGACGAGATTGCAGCTCTCCTCAGGCCCGAGAATAAAGCCCGCACACTGGCGGTCGGCCAGCGCCGTTCCTATGGGGACTCGAATATCAACTCGGCCGGCAACGTCATCGACATGACAGGCATAGACAGGCTGATCGATTTCGACCAAGCGAACGGCTTCCTGCGATGCGACGCAGGCATCAGGCTCATCGACATATTGCGTGTGACCGTGCCGGCGGGGTGGTTTCCCTCCACCACGCCTGGCACTTGGTTCGCAACGGTTGGCGGGTGCATCGCCAATGACGTCCATGGCAAGAACCACCATAGAGCCGGAAGTTTCGGATGTGGCGTCGAGGCACTGGACCTTCTGACCAGTGACGGGGTTGTTACGCGGGTCGAGCAGGGCTCACCACTCTTTCTAGCAACCGTTGGCGGTCTCGGTTTGACGGGCGTGATCCTTGCCGCCGAGCTCAAGCTCACCCCCATCAAGAGTGCTTATCTGTCGGTCACGCGAACCCCTTTCGCGAATGTTGAAGAATTCCTCTCTGTCGCTGCGGACAACGCATCATCTGAGCATACGGTCGCCTGGGTGGATTGTACCGCCAGCGGAAACCAAATCGGACGGGGCATATTCCAGAGTGCGGACTGGCTGGCGGATCAGGACTTCTCCTTCGACAAAGGATTGCGCCGCAGATCAATGCCATTCGACTGGCCGGCCGGCGTTTTGAACCGCTACTCGGTAGCCGCGTTCAACAAGCTCTACTACCGCATTCAAAAAGCGGCGCCTTCTCCGCAAAGAACGCATTTCCGGCCATTCTTCTACCCGTTGGATACCATCGACGGCTGGAACCGCATGTATGGAGCGCGCGGCTTCTACCAGTATCAATGTGTCCTGCCCAACGAGGCAGCCGGCCCCGGCCTGACCGAATTACTACAATGCATCTTCAAGGTCGGCGCAGGATCATTTCTCGCCGTGCTCAAGAGCCTTGGTCAGCGGAGTTCAGGCGGGTTGCTGTCATTTCCGATGGAGGGCGTGACCCTCGCTCTGGATTTCGCAAATCACGGCCCGGCAACGCTCCATCTGATGGCGCAGCTGGATGAGATCGTTCTTGCGTCAGGCGGGCGACTATACCCCGCAAAGGACGGGCGCATGCCGGCACGGGTCTTTCAATCGGGCTACAGCCGCTGGCGAGAGTTTGCCCGGTTTGTAGATCCTGGAGCAGATTCCAATTTCTGGACAAGGGTATCGCGCGCATGACAGGAAAATTGGTGCTGGTGTTGGGCGCGCTGTCGGCCATCGCGGAGGCCACCGCCAGGCTTCACGCTACTCGCGGCGACATGCTCGTCCTGGTCGCCAGAGACGGGGACCGGCTTGAGAGCCTAAAGCAAGATATGCTTGTCAGGGGCGCCCAAGGGTGTCTTGCTGTCAGCTTGGACCTTGCCGCGCAGAGCGATATCGAGACGACGTTGCGAACGGTTCTTCCCGAAGGCAGACGGGTGGATGTAGCATACATCTTCTACGGCGTTCTGGGCGATCAAACCCGGAGCGAGCGCGACATCAATTTCGCCCTTCAGAACCTGAACGTCAATTTTAATAGTGCGAGCGCCTGGAGCTTGGCCATCGCAAATGTTCTAGAGGCGCAGGCCAGCGGCGTTCTGATCGCAATTTCATCCGTCGCTGGCGATCGGGGACGCCAATCGAATTACGTCTACGGTGCAGCAAAAGCCGGCTTGTCCACCCTTATCCAGGGTATATCGCATCGTCTTGCACGTTCGGGAGCCCATGCAGTTGCGGTAAAACTGGGCTTCGTGGATACGCCGATGACCGCGCACATCCATCCGAAAGGTATGCTGTGGGCGCAACCAGAAAAAATAGCGGCAAAACTGGTAGTGATCGCGGACAAACCGTCGCGCACGATCGTTTATCTACCATGGTTCTGGTGGCCGATCATGGCTGTAATCAAGGCGGTTCCATCGCTTATCTTTCATCGAACCAAGCTATAGCGGGATTGCAGCATGACGAGTTCTAGCCGCATCATTATTACTGGCGCAGCGGGCCTTGTAGGCCAGAACCTGATAACCCGGCTGAAAGGAAGGCCTGGTGTCGAGATCACTGCAATCGACAAGCATACCGCCAACGTGGGGACATTGCGCCGGCTACATCCAGAAATCGATGTTATTGAAGCCGACCTTGCAACCCCGGGGGGGTGGCAGGATGCCTTCAATTCCGGGGGTACCCTCGTCCTGAACCATGCGCAAATCGGCGCGTTGAACGAAAAGCCATTCTTAACCAATAATGTTACCGCAACTAAAAACGTTCTTGAAGCGGCAAAGTTGGGCGGCGTTAAATATATCGTCCATATATCCTCTTCGGTCGTGAACTCGATGGCTCACGATTACTATACTGAGACGAAAAAGGAACAGGAAAAAATCGTCCTGGAAAGCGGTCTTCCGGTTTGCGTGTTACGGCCCACTCTTATGTTTGGCTGGTTCGACCGCAAGCATCTAGGCTGGCTAGCGCGCTTTATGCAAAAGGTGCCTGTCTTTCCGATCCCCGGCAGCGGGCAATATATCCGCCAACCCCTCTATGCAGGAGATTTCTGCAACGTCATCATCTCTGCAATCGATCGTCCACGTCCTGGCGAAATCCACAATATATCCGGCCGCGAAAAGCTTACATATATTGATCTTATAAAGAAGCTGCGGACGGCTATCCGTTCCCGCACCCCGATCATACGTATACCGTACGCTGCTTTCGACGTCCTACTTCGAGTGTATGCCTTGGCGGACAAGAACCCACCTTTCACAACACGGCAACTGGAGGCCCTCGTGACTCCGGACGAGTTCGAGATCATCGATTGGCCGGGACTTTTCGGTGTCGAGGCTACGCCACTTTCCAAAGCTCTGGAAGAGACACACCAACATCCTGTCTACTCAAAAGTGGTGCTGGAGTTCTAGAATGACGAATGTCGGTATAGTCGGAGCTGGCGCCATGGGTTTGGCGGCGGCATATCACGCGCTGAAGGCAGGGCATACCGTCACCCTTTACGAGGGCGACAGCGTTCCCGGCGGAATGGCCGCCCATTTTGATTTCGCAGGCGTTTCGATCGAACGTTTCTACCATTTCGTATGCAAGGCGGACCTGCCGCTCTTCTCGCTGATGGACGAGATCGGTATCGCTGACAAGATGATCTGGCGATCAACCTCTATGGGCTATTTTATCGACGATCGACATTATGATTGGGGCGACCCGGTGTCGCTCCTGAAATTCCCGAAACTCGATCTCCTGTCAAAGCTTCGTTACGGGGCAACGGCTTTCTGGCAAACTAAGCGCCGAAGCTTCGCGGATCTGGAGAAGCTGAACGCCAAGGAGTGGTTCATCCGCTCCATGGGCAAGAGGACCTACGAACTTTTATGGCGGCGCCTGATCGAACTAAAGTTCTTTGATTATTCGAACTCGATTTCCGCGGCGTGGCTTGCGACGCGCATCAAGCGCGTCGGCACGTCTCGCAAGTCCATGTTCCAGGAAGAGCTCGGTTACATCGAGGGTGGCTCGCAGACCCTCGTCAGTGCGCTCGTGAGAGAGATAGAGCGGCTTGGCGGAATAATCAGGTTGAACGACCCGATCGTTGAAATCGCGACCCGTGACGGCAAATTGGTTGGTGTCAGAACCCGTGACGGTGGTCTCCATGAGCACACTAAAGTCATTTCAACCGTGCCCACTCCGTACGTCTCGGCCTTAGTCCCCGGGCTGCCAGATGAATGGAAGGAGAAATACGACGCTATCGCAAATATCGGCTGCGTATGCGTGATCCTCAAACTCAGAAAGCCCGTGACGCGTCATTTCTGGCTAAACGTCAACGATCCACGTATCGACATCCCCGGGATCGTCGAGTTTTCAAATCTAAGGGCTTTGGACGATCACGTCGTCTATGTTCCCTACTACATGCCGCAAGATCACCCCAAATTTGGCAAGGATAATGCATTCTTTGAAGAGGAAACAAAGTGCTATCTAAGGATTCTGAACCCCACTCTCTCGGACAACGATTTCGTAGATATCCGGATCGGGCGCCTGAGATATGCACAACCGGTTTGTGAACCCGGATTTGCAGACAAAATTCCAGATGTGCAAACTCCGATCCCAGGTCTACAGATTGCTGATACCTGCTACTACTATCCGGAAGACAGGGGTATCTCAGAAAGCGTACGATTTGCGAAAGAACTTGTCGGTCGTCTTGGTGACCCCGCCGGCCAGATCGGGTCATGACGCCATCGAACAGTATCCCCCGACCAACCGCCGCCGGAAAATTAGAGCGCTTCGATAAGAGCTCGAAGCATGCCAACGGAGATTAGACATTGCGTGATCCGCAGTTCCTTCGGTTCATCCTAACGGGCGGGATTGCCGCAGTTGCCAACATCGCTTCGCGAGTTGTCCTCTCACGGTATCTGGATTTTCAGGTGTCAATCGTCATTGCCTATTTCATCGGCATGACAACGGCGTTCATTTTGGCAAAACGCTATGTCTTCCAACCCTCCGGCAGACAAACCTATAAAGAGTATCTTCGGTTCACTTTGGTTAATTGCGTTGCTCTCATTCAGGTTTGGCTTGTTAGTATAATCCTGGCCTTCATCCTAATACCAAGATTAGGACTTTCGACCGGCGAGTTAATTGCACACGTACTGGCGGTTGCAAGCCCCGTTATTACGAGTTACTTCGCCCACAAATTTTTTACGTTCCAGCGCGATAAGACGACGTTCCCATGATAGCCTTTTTAACAAATCCTGAAGAGAACAGCCGCCCGCATTCATTGGCTGTTTTCTGTTTTATTATTGTCGCCATCATTTTCGCGGTCGGAAACATTGCGCCCTTGACCTTTCACATGCCAAGTGTAGGGCTGGATCCGTCATGGATGATCGCACTCAGTAATCAGTTCGCGCACCATGCAAGGGCTGGGGTCGATATCGTCTTCACAGGCGGCCCATTCAGCGAGGCCTACACGCGCCAGTTTACCAATAACTATGCATTGATGTCCGGAGCGCGCGCCTGGTGCTGCATCTATATTATTTTCTCCCTTTATGTTCTTTTGCCGAATAAGAAAATCGTATTTTCAATATTTTTACTATTATTAATAACAACATTTCTTTTTATTATAGATACGTTGTATTTTATAATACCAGTGTGTCTATATATGGTTTCGGTGGCGCGACATCGAAGATCGATCTATTTAGCAAATATTCTCATTGGAACGACGCTCTCCGCATTCCTTGTTTTGGCGAAATTTTCTGTCTTCCCGATACTTGTTCTAGCATGCCTTGCCTGTGATATCGCGGCCGTCGCACGACGCCAGGTTCCTATATATACCGTTTTTTCCTTTATAATGATATTTATTCTGTTTTATCTGGCGGGGCAGGATCCTTTCGATTTAGGACGCTATCTCTCGTCATCAGCTCAGGTGTCGGCAGGTTACTCCGAAGCGATGAGCATCGCAGGGCCTCCGATGGAGTTGGCAGCGTGGCTTCTGACGGCGGCGTTATTGGCAACGTCCTG
The DNA here is from genome assembly GCF_014844055.1 of Aureimonas sp. OT7. Lineage (NCBI taxonomy): Bacteria > Pseudomonadati > Pseudomonadota > Alphaproteobacteria > Hyphomicrobiales > Aurantimonadaceae > Aureimonas > Aureimonas sp. OT7. The sequence continues at coordinate 470,346 of NZ_CP062167.1, read as the reverse complement.
GCTGGTCATGGCGATTCGTGACGAAGGACAATACAAGCTCGAACCTCTTCTGTTTGCGCTGGTAATCGCCGGATTTTTGTTTCTGTCGTTCAAGGCCGGCTTTGTTCGTCATGATGGGCATAGCCTGATTGCTTGGAGCGCACTCGCCCTGACGTCATACCTCGTTTGGTGCACGGCGAATGTCACTGACCGCCTCACCTTCAACGCCAAGATTTCCGTTGCGGTGATACTGGCTGCATTAGCCGGGAACATCTTCGCCGGGGAATACCATCTACGCCAGCGATACGACCCGGTTCGAGCGGCCTTAAAAACCTATGAGCAGATTGAGGATACGTGGCGTCTCATGACGGCGCCTCAGCAATGGCGTGACTCTCAGATCGAGCAATATGACAGCGCCCTGAACCGCATCCAGGAGGCTTACCCCATCGATGGGATCACCGGTACGGTTGATACGATATCATCGATCCAATCCGCCGTCATCGCGGCGGGTCTCGACTATCGTCCACGTCCCACCATTCAGGAGTACACAAGCTACACACGCGAGCTTATTGCGAAAAACATAGCGTTTCTGAACGGCGACAAGCCACCATCCTACCTTATTCTAGGACAGCTGGAGCCCATAGATGGCAGACATCCGGCTTCGATAGAAGGTTCTCTCTGGCCTGATATCCTTCGACTCTACGCTGTGGATCGCATCAATGATGAGTTCGTGGCGTTTAAGCGTCGTGAGTATAGCCTTCCTACGGTAATGGCGCCCTTCGAGGAGCACCGCTCGTCATTCATCAATACGCCTATCGACTTACCGTACGTCAGCGGCCCGATCTTTATGCGCCTTGATATTCAACGAACCTTGTTCGGCCGCCTTCTTAATTTCGCGTTCCGGCCTCCGGCGATCCAGCTTTTGGTCCGATATGCGGATCAAACATCTGAAACTTACCGACTTGTCCCGGCCATGATTGGCGAAGGAATGGTAATTTCCCCTACCCTGACGTCGATAGAGGATTGGGTTGCCCTTGCGCAGGGGGATGAGCTCCAGCTTATGGCCCTGCGCAGACCAGTATCGGTCGAGGTCGTGGCCGGATCACTAGCCGGTCTCTCATATCAGGAGAGAGTCGAAGCAAGTTTTCAGGAAATCGACCTGCTCGCGCTGAGGATGAACCGGGTACAGCCCAGCTTTGTGTCCGACAGGCATGCCGACCGTGTCGCATTGAGAAATCTATTGAGCAATGCCGAGTTGGCCAGCTCCTCGATGACGGTTGAAGATTATGGCCTAGACGCCCATGCTCCAAGCGAACTCGTCATCGGAACTGGTGATCATTCCAAGCTGCGTGTCGACTTCGGAATGAGGCCGGGATCCAAACCTCATGCTGGCCTGTCGGATGGGGTGTGTTTCTTCGTAGAGGCCCGCTCAGTCTCGGACACGCCGAAATGGGACGTACTGATGCGTAGATGTCTCGATGGTCTCCAGACTGCGGAGCCTCTCCGACCGCTTGTCACTACGCTATCAATACCGCAAAATGGAACGATAAGGCTTCGAACAGACTGTCGACAAAATTGCCAATTCGACTGGAGTTATTGGAGCTACATAGGCCTATTTAAATGAGAATTGGCAACTCAGACCAGATATATATCCTCACAAGCAAGCTGCAAGATTACACGATATTTATCTCTGCAGTCTTGCTGACCGCAAGTACTATGTCTATGGCGATTTATGCCTACTCGCCGCTCCCATGGTGGGACTACTGGGAGGTCGTCATATTAGACGACAATCTAGAAAATCTATTTACCCGGCATAATGAGCATTTTATTTTAGTGCCCCGGATTTTTTATGCGTTGGATACCGTATTTGCGTCGGCGACGGGGCGCTTTTCGTTAGGAGCAATATGGTTCTTCCATATCGGCGTTTTCTTATGCATGTATTTTGTATTAAGCGAAGGGATGTCAGCATGGCGTCGTATCACGGCATTTGGAATTACCGCTGCGTTCATGTTTTCCGGGCGACATCTTGAAAACCTCAGCTGGCCTTTTCAAGTTGGCTTTGTCGGACTTGCTTTTGTTGCTTGCACAGCCATCATCTTAACGTCGATGTCGTCGCCAGCGAACAAGAAGTATGCCGTCATGGGTGCATTTGCAGCGGGCTCAGCGCCTTTATGGTCATTTCATGGATTAATAGTGCCCCTTGTATGCGCAATAATTGCGATAATAAGCAGAAAATACGTTGTAGCAATTATAAATTTATCGTTCTTGGTGGCCGCATCAACGCTATATCTTGTTGCACCAAACGGAAATAGTGAACCCCTCTTTGTTAACGCGTCTCTCGACATTAGGAAGATTTTAACATCGTACATCAACCAAATTGGTTACGGTCCGGCATTTCCATTTCTGGATGGAGGAAATCCCCCACTGCTTGTTGCCGCAACACTTACAGTCATAGTTACGATCATTCCGGCAGCCCTGTTTGTCAAATCCTTGACGGTTTCGGTCAGGGATCCAAGCCGGTCCAGCCGTCTTTTGTCGATATTTGGCATAATGCTTTTCTCGTACGGGACCCTAGCTGCCATTTCTCTAGGTAGAACGTCAGTTGACCCAGTATTTGAACCGGCGCATAGATATTTTATCTATTCAGCTATGCTTTGGGCTCCGGCATTGTTTCTAGCTAGCTCATTTCTGCGACCGCCGTTGGCGAAGTCGATGTCAGTGTCCATCATGCTGATATTCCTGATGAACCAAACATTGGCATATCAATATTGCAGGATTTGGCACAAGCAACGGCAGGCAGCCGCTTTGGCGATCGTTGCCGATCCCGCCAATATAACGGTTTTGCACGCGGTTCACCCAAATCCCGAAAGGCTGCGAAAGCAGGTTGATACGTTGAAGAAGGCAAACCTGTCCGTTTTTAAGTGACACTCAGCGTCTGACGTGCCACTGAACCTTCATCCAGCGGCGCTTAGAGCCTCGTCCGTTTCTGTTACGCCCTGAGGCGCGAGTTGAGCAACCGGATTGCCGGTTGCGGCGAGAAGCCCGGCAAAAGCCGCCGGGGTTTGATAGCCAAGCGAGGAGTGCGGCCTCGTCGTATTGAAATCCTCCACCCATTCGGCGATGGCGCTGCGGGCATGGTCGAGGCCGAAGAACAGGCTCTCGTTCAAGAGTTCATCGCGCATTCGCCCGTTGAAGCTCTCCACATAGCCGTTCTGCATCGGCTTTCCGGGCGCGATGTAGTGCCACTCGACGCGGTGATCCTTCGACCAGGCCAGGATCGCGTTCGAGGTGAACTCCGTGCCGTGGTCGGACACGATCATCCCTGGCTTGCCGCGACGAGCGATCAGGTCGGTCAGTTCACGAGCAACACGCCTGCCGGAGATCGAGGTGTCCGGGATTGCAGCCAGGCATTCCCGCGTCACGTCGTCGACGATGTTCAGCACCCGGAACCGCCGCCCGCAGGCAAACTGGTCATGCACGAAGTCCGGCGACCATCGAGCGTTTGCCTTCGCCTCAACCAGGATCGGAGCACGTGTGCCGACTGCTCGTCGTCGTGATTGGCGCTTGCGAACCGTCAGCCCCTCCTCCCGGTAGAGACGGTAGATGCGATTGATCCCCGATGGTTCGCCCTCCCGCCGCAGCAGGATGAACAGCCGACGATAGCCGAAGCGGCGGCGCTCGTTGGCGAGATCCCGTAGCCGACCGCGCAGCTCCGTCTCCGGCGGACGGCACGACTGGTAGCGCACCATCTTCCGATCCGCGCCGACGATGGAACAGGCCCGCCGTTCCCACAGGCCCATGACGGCCTGCAGATGCGCAACGGCTTCGCGCTTCACGGCGGACCCTACCATTTTTTTGACAGAAGCTCCTTAAGCGCCGCAGCTTCCAGCATCTGGTCGGCCAACAGCTTCTTCAGCTTCGTGTTCTCATCTTCCAGAGCCTTCAGGCGCTTGGCGTCGGACACGTCCATCCCGCCATACTTCGCCTTCCAATTATACAGCGTCGCCTCGCTGATCCCGTGTTTGCGTGCCAGATCGCCTGCCTTCGCACCCGCCTCGTGCTCCCGCAGCACCGCGATGATCTGCTCTTCCGTAAATCGCTTCCGCTTCATCTGTCCGTCCTTCAATCAAGGCCGGACTCTAATCTCAGTTGGAGGAAAAACTCAGTGGCACGTCACCGGAACAGCCGCTTCTTGTTCATGCTGACGCCCTCCCGTTCCAACAGGATGCCCAGGCGCCGGTAACCGAACCGGCGGCGTTCGGCCGCCAGGCTGCGCAGGCGCTCGCGCACCTCCACGTCGCCCTGTTCAGGCTCGCGACGCACCGTCTTAGGATCGATCTGAACCAGCCCGCAGGCGCGCTTCTGGGAGAAGCCGCGCTCCGCCATCAGACGAAGCACGGCCGCTCTGCGCGCTGCAGGCCCGATCAGTTTTTTCCCAGAAGATCCTTCAGCGCCGACACGTCCAGCATCGATTCCGCCAGCAGCTTCTTGAGCCGCCGGTTCTCATCTTCCAGCGCCTTCAGCTTCGTGGCGTCCGACACCGTCATTCCGCTGTACTTGGCCGTCCACCAATAGAAGGTCTGCTCGCTGATCCCGTGCCGCCGGCAAACCTCCGCCGTCGGGCGCCCGGCCTCCTGCTCGCGCAGCACACCGATGATCTGCGCATCGTTGAACCTGCTTTTCTTAACGTCCGTCTCCTTGATGAAACGGACTCTCACTCAAAAACGAGGGATCAGGAAGGGGGCACGTCACGTCGAACATCGGCGTAAAGCGAGGCCGGTTTTCTAGGATAGAACGTAGTCGTTCTTTCGATGATCGAAATGCATGCTGTAAAAAGGATCCCGGTCTAGATAAGGCCCCCAGCGCCGGCGCATGTAGTGTGCCTCACCGTAGAAGCGGGCGGCCTTTTCGGGTGTAAGGTCGCTCCCGCGCGAAGCGGATTCCAAATGAAACAACGTTGCATGTGGGGTCCAGATATTGCGATAGCCTGCTTCCCTGACGCGGAGGCAAAAATCGATGTCGTTGAACGCTACGGCTAGGTCGGACTCATTCAATCCGCCGACCTCTTCGTAAATCGTCCGTCGTACAGCCAGGCAGGCCGCTGTTACGGCTGAAACCTCGTGCGGAAGCACATAGCTTCCAAAATATCCCAAATCATCTGCAGCGGCGAAGAGCCCAAGGTGCCCAGCTACCCCTATACCACCATCGAACTCGCCTGCGCCAAGGCGAACGCCTGCATGCTGAACACGCCCATCGCCATACAAGAGCTTGGCGCCGACACACCCCACGTCCGGCCGGACGGCCAGAGAAACCATCTCTGTAAGCCAATCTGGTTCGATGACATCGACGTCATTATTCAACAGAAGAATGACGTCACCCGATGAGGCCGTGACGGCGTCGTTATTAATGCGGGAATAGTTGAAGGGGCCAGCCGTATCGACCACGCGAATGTTGCTAATAGTTGACCAGCTCTCGAAGAGCGCCTTGGTCTCGTCTTCACAGCTACCATTGTCTGCGATTAAAATCTCGAGGTTATCGTAATCGGTCCGATGCAGAAGCCCCTCGACGCATTGTTTGAGGAGAGCGGCGTGGTCTCTTGTCGGTATAATGACTGAGACTTGCGGCCGCGGATCCGGAAGTTGCCACCGTACACGGTTCCATGACCATACGGACGGATTAGCCTCAACGACAGGTCTTAGATCGGCCTGCGTAGTACGTGAAAGGTGTTCCCCTAACGCCTTCCGAGACGCATCGACACAGCGTTGCAGAGCAGTTTGCGAGAATGATTCCGGGCCCGTTGGCTGGCGCCAATGGTATAAAACTTCAGGAATATGCACGACACGATCGAAACTGGTTCTCTCCAGGCAACGCAGGGCCAAGTCGTAATCCTGGCTGCCTTCGAATCCCTCGCGAAATCTTCCGACTTCGTTGACGAGGGCCAGTCGGAATACCCCTAGATGATTGATTAGATTTTGACCAAGCATCAAGTCGTAGCTGAAGTCGGGCTTGAAATAGGGATCAAACCGGGAGCCGGATTCGTCGATCTTGTCTTCATCCGAATAGAGAATGTCGGCGTCTGGACGCTCGCCCAAGGCCGTTGCGATTGAGTAGAGAGCGTGCTCCGCCAAAAGGTCGTCATGGTCCAAAAGGACCATGTAGTCGCCCGAGGCAAGCTCGAGTGCTGAATTGGATGCGGCTGATATATGCCCGTTCGACTGACGCCGGATGACCTTGATGCGAGTATCAATCGCCTGCCACCTCGACAAAATCTCCGCGACGTGGGGTGCAGGCGATGCGTCGTCCGCGATGCAAAGCTCCCAATGCGGATAGAGTTGGTCGCGCACGGACTGGATTGTCTTTTCCAGAATAGCAGCGGGCGTGTTGTAGACTGGCATGACAATCGACAGAAGCGGTTTGCGCTGCATGGCTGAGACCGCGCAGTCGATCATTTCTCTGTCGATGTTTGAACGGGTGTCCTGCTGGCGTATCCATCGCGCGTAAGCAGCCCTGTCGTCAGCGCGCATGTCGCCTGACAGCTGTTGGATCAACACCTTCTTTGCACCGTTCTCCTTTAGATACTTCCACCGCGCACCCATGTGATGCGGAGTCAGAGCCCAGTACGAAACGCGCGCCATCAAACGCAGGGCGCGTCTTACAGATGTAGGCGTCTTATGCACGATAGTGCGTGGTACCGATGTCAGGCGCCAAAAAGTGCTCGTCTCGATTGAGTAAAGCTTCTTCGCAAGCTCCAGTTTTTCCTCATGCAGACGGTTATTCTTCGCCAGGGCCGGTCCCAGCTTACCTTCAAGTGATATGATCCGCTCGGATTGCCGTTTACGTTCCGTCATCTCATGTGTTAGCTGATCTGCAGATAGTACAAGCTTATCCTGAGTTTCAGTGAGTTGCGCGCGGGTTAATGCAAGTTCTTCCAGGACGCGTCGGTGCTGAAACTGAAGGGTGAAACGCCGCCCTAACTCTTCCATAAGCTCTTTGAACTCCAAAGCGTCGCGACCGGACAGTTCGAAGAGCGCCTCGAGCGCCGATGGTGTTTCGTTTGGAGCAAGTATACCCAAGCCGTTATTATGCATGAATGCAAAATGCTTTTTGGACGCGGTTAACTCTGCAAAGAATTTGCCGACGCCAAAATTTCTTTCAGTAACGCTAATATCGTGAAATAGAACGACACCGTGACTGGTCAGCTTCGGAAGCCAACTTTCGTAATCTTCTTTAACGTCATCATAAAAGTGCCGTCCATCAATATGAAGGAGGTCTACTGACCCGTCAGTAAATTGTGATAGTGCCTCGCTAAAATCCATCCGATGTATTGTGGAGAAGTTTTCGTAAGGCTTGTTTTGCGCAATGACCTGTTTGAATATCTCATCATCGTAGAAACCGGCATGTTCATCTCCCTTGAAGGAGTCGACGGCGTGGCAGGCGGTCCCGGTTTTGAAATGAGAAACTGCTTTGCAGAATGCGAAGTACGAATAACCGCGATGGGTACCGAGCTCGACAAGGCACTTCGGTCTTAATTTCTCGATCAGCCAGGCCGCGAACGGCGCGTGCTCCAACCAAGCAGACTCTGCGAGCATCGGGGGCTGCAACAGCGCTGCGCCGATATTCAAGTTTATCATCGCGACCCCTTGTCAACGGTTCTGGATACACTGAAGGCGTCTACACCAGAGTGTGGCAGCATTCAGGGAATCAACGCTGGCGGGAAGTTTAAGCTGCAGGTTGAAGAGATTGCCGGTACACTTCGAGCGTCTCTTCGAGTGACCCGTGAGAGCGCATTTTACCGTGCTCCATCCACAGGCCGGTCGTGCACCATTTGCGCAGCAGTTCTTCCGAGTGGGAAGCCATGATGAGCATCCCAGCCTGGCCGATGAACTCGTTCAGCCGGCGCTCTGCCTGCTCCAGGAACGCGGCATCGCCGGCACCGATCCCCTCGTCGATCAAAAGCACCTCCGGCGTAATGGACGTGGAGATCGCAAAGGCAAGGCGCGTCGACATGCCGGCGCTGTAGGTACGAAGCGGCATGTTCAGGAAGTCACCCAGCCCGGTGGACTCACCGATCTCGGTCTGCCGTGCCTCGATCTCCTTGCGGCTATACCCGACGAACATGCCGCGCAGGATGATATTGTCCCAGCCCGACGCATCCGGGTCCATACCGAAGCCGATGTCGAACATGGCTGCAGTCTCGCCTTCCACACGCAATGTGCCTGCCGTCGGCTCGTAGATGCCAGCGAGGACACGCAACAGGGTCGACTTACCGGCACCATTATGGCCGACGAGTCCGAGCCGCGTTCCATGCGGTAGGTCCAGCGTCAGGTCATCGATTGCGCGGATAGAGAGTTTGCCCTTTCCTTCCTGCGGCCTGATCTGACCGCCGGTTGCCGCCGAAAGGACCTTCTTTTTCAAAGAGCGGCTGCTGGCATCGAAAACGACGATGTCAACGGAGACCCCTTGCAAGCTGATCGATGCCATTGTTACGCCCAGTACGCGATACGAGCGCGGAACCGCGCGAAGAAAAGAGTGGCGACCACCCCAAGAGTGAGGGTGAGCAACGATGCGACAACCCAGTTTTCGACCGTCCCCGTTCCGCCCAGCAGGGGATCGCGGGCAATCTCAATAAAATGATAGAACGGGTTGAAGTGCACGAAAACCGCACGCTCCGGCAATTGCGTGGCACTCCACAGGATCGGCGTCATGAAGAACGTGACCTGCGTGATGCTTTGCACGATCATCGGCATGTCACGGAACCGGGCCGAGAACGGGCCGAGGATCATGGCGCAAAACGCGACATTCAAGGTTATGAGAAACAGCGCCGGGATGAACAGGAGAACGGTCCACCCCGGGTTGATTCCAAATAGGATGACGACGATCAGGTAAATCAGCATGTTGTGCGCAAAAGTTATGAGCTGTGCCCAAGTGAACTGAAGCACATAGACCATGAGCGGCAGATGAATCTGACGAACCGAACCGGCAGCGGCCGTGAAAACCGTGCAAGCGGTGTTGATCGAACTGCCGATAAGGCCCCACATGATCAGCCCTATGGCGAGGAAGGGCAGGTATGTCGAAACATCCATGCCGAATATCTGCGAGTAGAGCAGTCCCAGCCCGCCGACCATCACGCCCATGGACAGGGTCAGCCAGAGCGGCCCAAGTACAGATCGCTGATACAACCGCCGAACATCCCTCCATCCGAGGAACAGCCATAGCTCGCGCATGGCAATCGCGTTGCGCAGGTCGCTGAAAAAGTCGCCCAGCCGCTGAGCGGGAGACTGTCCTCCACGCGTAATCAGAACATGTTGGGCAGTCGCACGTGTCATCTGAGTTCGACCCTGCATCGTGATGCGTCACTTAACTTTCGGTATGATCCCGCATCGTTCGGATCAGCGCCTATAGCCCGAACGGAGTTATCGTGTCCAATGGATCAAGCTGCCGGGCGGCCGTCGTCAATACTGGCCAATGGCCGGAGCACTCTCTTGATCCGACGGCGCACGGATCCTGGAAGCGCCGCGTAAATGGGTGTTACAAACCAGAGGTAGCGTAAGGCAAAAGCACCGAGCCGGCCGGGTCGGCGAACATGGGTCGTATCGACATCGACCGTTTGTTTTGTCGCATGGCGCATATCGGCAGCAGAGACGCAACCGTTCATGCTCTTCAAGTGTCCCGCAGTCACCGTGACGCGGCCGCCCTGTTCTGCAACTACAGAGAACAGTCGTTCAAATGCGTGTGCAGCGGTCCCGTCCGTCTGCCCACGCTCCACGGCGAAGTCCTCGTTGAAATCGACTTTCAGGAGGGGTTCGAGTGCTTCACGGCGAAACCAAAACATGGTTCCAGCCGCGAAGTAAGGCGTGGCGGCAAGGGCGGGGGCCAGATCTATGCCAAGGCGGCGAGCTATGCGGCGCATCGCACCCATATTCCTGCCGATATGACGGTCGATGGAGCAAAGAGAAAACGAGGGCGCAGCGAGCGCGACGCGCGAATCTTGCCGCATATGATCGACGAGCGCCCTCGTCTCTGGCCGTTCGGGAAGCAGGGATTGCAAGAGTGCATCGCGCCAGGACTCGCCATCCAGCCGGTGCACCGATTTCTTGCCATGCAGCTTCAGCCCGATTTCGAACGGCTCCGTTGCGCGCAGCGCGTTCAGGAACGGCAAGACGTCCCGGCCGCGGTTCTCGACAATAAGAACCTTCATGTCGACGAGTTGCTCAGAAGCCGGCGGATCGAATGCCGAATGCTCCGCGGTCGTCGTCAGGACGATCCGGAAGGGCACGTCCATGCACGCACTGAGACGGTCCCTGATCGGAAGCCATGTCTCTGGGTAGTGGATATGAACGAACACGACGACGGCGGTCATTGGCCACCTCCGGCGGAAAACCCGTCCCGCGCCGACATGATAGCACGCCGGACCATGCCGCGCGGCGCATGCCCCCTAATGGCGAATGCAAGGAGTTGCAACGGGACATACAGCGAAGATCGGATCTTCCACCACAGCGGCACGTGCGGCAGACGCAGCATCAAGGCCTGGCTTCGAACGTAGTTCAGCATCCGCTTCTCGCCTTGCAGCGGAAAGATGATGGGGCCCAGACGAACTGTACCGGTGCCGACGCGATGGGGCATCGGCGATGCCGTATCGCACCACAGGCTGTATCCGCGCTTCCTGGCGCGAAAAGACCACTCCAGGTCAACGCCGTCCATGCAAAGATCTTCCAGAAAGGGCCCGACGTCACGCCAGGCGTCCAAATCGATGCAGCAACCGGAAACGATCAGATAGGCGACATCGGCGAGCGAACCGACTCGTGGCCCAAACTCACGGTAGGTCGGCGCCTTCGTCGCGCTGTCGAGAGCCGAGATCGGTAAAGGGCCGAGCGCAGCGGGCCGCCTCCCCTTGACGGCAATGCGGGACATGGCCGCCGATAGATCCGCCACCAGCCCGATGCCGACATCGCTGTCCTGATCGAAGAAAACAAGCCGCGAGAAACCGTTTTTGCCGGCAGCCGCCGCAAGCCTGTTCAGGCCTGCGGCGATGCCGACATTGCGATCCGACTGGATGATCCGCACCCAAGGCATGGCCTGCAACGATGCAAGCTCATCCGTGGTGACCGCTTCGCCGACGGGGCCGTCGATAAAGAGAAAAACGGCCGGCACGCTTGCCCTCAGAACCGCAAGCGTACGATGCAAGATGGCGAGGTCCGGCCTGTACACGGTTATTGCGACAGCGATGGAAGGTTCCGCCACCCGCATCAGGCATCCCACCTGACATACAGCGCTGTCGTCGCTGCAACGACGTCGTCGACGGTGTAGCCGTTTTCGACCCTGCCGCGAGCCGACGCGCCGTAGCGTCCCACACGGTCGGGTTCGGCCCAGACGGTCATCAAGGCGTCTTCGAGGGCCGACACATCGTTTGGGGCGACGACCAGCCCATCGATATCGTTGCGAACGAAACTGCGACAGCCCGGTACATCCGTCGTCAGCAGGCCACGCCCACAGGCCGCGGCTTCCAGAAGGGTTCGAGGAAGCCCCTCACCGCCGCGCGACGGCAGGCAGGCCAGATGATGCTTTTCCCACACTGCCCGGACATCGCGCGAAACGCCCATCCAGGCTATGCCATCGATCCGGGACCAAGACCGCAGAGTGGCCTGCGATATCGCCTTCGGATTATGCTCGTCCGGTGCGCCATAGAGCGACAGCTGTATGTCAGCACCCCGGGCCCTTGCGCGTTGCACGGCTTCGACCGCGAGGTCCACGCCCTTCGACCAGACCATACGCGCAACGATCGCAACCTTCAGAGGCGGCATTCCGGGCATGGGCGACGGACGGAGACGATCCGGATCGATGCCCGCTCCGCCAACGATGGTAACGCGAGGACTGTCCGGATGCAGCCCAAAGCGGACAGGGTCGTCCCTGTTCTCGAACAGATATTGCGTCGAACCGGTCGCAAGCACATCCTTGACCAGGAAGGCAAGTGTCCAGGCCGAAAGGCGACCCACCCCATCCGTTCGTGCGGTCAGTACACCGCCGCCGGTGACCGCGAAAACACGTTTGCCGATGCCGGCAAGCGAGGCTGCCACGCTGCCCACGATGATGGAGCGCAAGGCAATCAGATGCACCCGGTCGATGTTTTCTCGACGCAGGATCGCCGCCATGCGTGCGATCGACCCAAGGATCGCGAAGGGATTGAGGCTTCGCCTGTCGGCTTCGAATGCGATGACCCGCGCACCGGCCTCGGCGATCCTGTCGCCATGCTCGCGAACCCGCGCGATCACGACGGGCTCCAGTCCCGCATCGCGGGCCGCGCGGATCATCGGCAGGAAATGCGATGCGAAGAACCAGTCCTCCGTGACGATGAAGGCAAGTTTGCGGCTTTCGCTGGAGCGCGTATGCGGGTCTGCTCTTATCAATCCGTCTGACCCAGGGCCTTCAGGCATTGCGCGACGCCCGACTCCCATTCCGGGAGCCTCGTACCGAACACGCTGGTGAAGCGGGCCGTGTCTAGCCGCGAGTTGGCGGGCCTGCACGCCGGCGTGGGGTAATCTTCAGTGCCGATGGGCTCGACGGCGGCATGGACGCCGCCGAGGGCCTTCGATTGGCGGAAGATCTCTTCAGCAAAGCCAGCCCAGGTCGTTTCGCCGGACGACACCATGTGGAACACGCCCACCGGCGTGTTCCCATCAGAGGCGAGCCGGCGTGCAACGGCCACGATGCCCTCGGCAATATCCGGCGCATAGGTGGGCGTGCCATGCTGGTCGGCGACGACACGCAAAGTATCGCGCGTCTCCGCAACGCGCAGCATCGTCTTGAGGAAGTTGTTGCCGTACGCGCTGTAAACCCAGGCCGTACGCAGTATGACGTGACATGGGTTGGCGGCGGCGACGGCCGCTTCTCCTGCCAGCTTGCTGCGGCCATAAGCGCCCTGCGGCCCTGTAGGATCGGTTTCGACATAGGGCGACGCCTTGTCGCCGGGAAACACGTAGTCGGTGGAGATGTGAATGATGGGAAGCCCCGCGGCGGCGGCAGCCGCGGCAACATTGCCGGCGCCCTCGGCATTGACAGCGAAGGCCGTCTCTTCCTCGCTCTCGGCCTTGTCGACCGCAGTATAGGCAGCGGCATTCACGACGATGTCCGGCCGCTCTGCCGCAATGACTCGTTCAATGGAAGCACGATCCGTCAGGTCCAGCACCGGCCGGCCGATGGCGACGACTTGCAGATCGTCGGAAGCCTGCGCCAAAAGCGCCTGCGCCACCTGCCCATCCCGCCCGGTAACAAGCAGCTTCAGCCTCATGCGGAAACCTTCTGGCCCAGCCGTTCGCCGCTATAGCGCTTCTCGCGGATGGGTCGCCACCAGGCCTCGTTGTCGAGGTACCAGCGCACGGTCTTTTCGAGGCCGCTCTCGAAGTTCTCCTGCGCCTTCCAACCCAGTTCCGTTTCGATACGTGTCGCATCGATCGCATAGCGCAGATCGTGGCCGGGCCGGTCCGTGACGAAGCGGATCAGGTCGCGGCGCTTGCCCCCGTCGGCAAGCGGCCGGAGCCTGTCTAGCGTATCGCAGATCGTCTCGACGACGGTCAAGTTGGACCGCTCATTGCGCCCGCCGATGTTATAGGATCGGCCCGGCTCTCCGTTGGTGGCGACCAGCACCAGCGCGCGGGCATGATCTTCCACGAACAGCCAGTCACGGACGTTCTCGCCTTTGCCGTAGACCGGCAGCTCCTTCCCTTCCAAACCATTCAGGATGACCAGGGGAATGAGCTTTTCAGGGAAGTGATACGGTCCGTAATTGTTCGAGCAGTTCGAAAGCACCACCGGCATATGGTAGGTGTGATGCCAGGCCATCACCAGATGGTCAGACGACGCCTTGGAGGCCGAATAAGGCGAAGACGGCGCATAAGGCGTATCTTCGGTGAACAACCCGCCGCCCAGCGGAAGCTGGCCATACACCTCGTCGGTCGAGATATGGTGGAAGCGGAAGCGCTCCTTGCGGGCATCATCAAGCCCAGACCAGTATCCGCGCGCCGCTTCCAGCAGCTGATAGGTGCCGACGATATTCGTTTCGATAAAATCCCCAGGCCCATCGATCGAGCGGTCGACATGGCTTTCGGCGGCAAGATGCATGATCGCATCCGGCTGCGTTTCCCCAAGGACCCCTTCCACGAAGGCCCGGTCGCAGATATCGCCCTGCACGAAGCGGTAGCGGGTGTTGCCCTCCAGCTCCGCCACCGACCCGAGCGTCGCTGCATAGGTCAGCTTGTCGAGATTGACGACCTCATGCTCCGTATCGTGGATGAGATGACGACACACCGCCGAGCCTATGAAACCGGCGCCGCCGGTCACGAGGATTTTCATCGATCAAGCTCCATAAACGAAGGGCGTTTCGACATGCGAGAGGAGCGGCGCCGCTTCATCTTTCGCCGAAAGAATGGGCCGCTGTCCAGCCAGCGGCCAATCAATGCCGATATCGGGATCGTCAAAGCGGATGGAGCGGTCATGCGCGGCGCTGTAGGGCGCGGAAACCTTGTAGAAGACCTCCGTATCCGGCTCCAGCGTTAGGAAGCCATGCGCGAACCCCGCAGGCACCAGTATCTGGTTGAAGGCGTCCGCCGACAATTCCAGCGAGACCCAATTGCCGAAAGTAGGCGAACCCCTTCTTATATCCACAGCGACGTCCAGGATGCGGCCCCTGAGGACGCGGACCAGCTTGTCCTGCGCAAAGGGTGGCTCCTGATAATGAAGGCCGCGCAGGGTGAACGGTTCGGCCGAGAATGACTGGTTGTCCTGAATCCAATCGGTCCCGACGCCCGCATCGTGAAAGCGCTGCCGATTATATGTTTCGGCAAAGAAGCCACGGTCGTCGCCGAACTTGCGGGGCTTGATCTCAAGCACGTCCTGCAAGGCAAGCCTTTGTATATCGAGCATCATCTCTCCATGAAAGTCGCCACCTCGGCAGGGTGGCCCACGATGCATATTCGTTTCAGATCGCTCTAGACCAAATCCGGCAGAAAGGAAAATCGCCCTTTGGTAGGCGTATCGCCGCGCTATGCAGGAAAATCTTTCGCAGCCGGCAGTCTTCCGGTAGAAGGCGGCGATTGTTTGCATGGAGTGGGACAGGCCTATGAAGGGGATCATCCTCGCCGGCGGAAGCGGAACGCGTCTGCATCCGATGACGCTCGTGGCATCGAAGCAGCTTCTGCCCGTCTACGACAAGCCGATGATCTATTATCCGCTGTCTGTCCTGATGTCCGCCGGGATCCGCGAGATCCTCATCATATCCACGCCGCACGATTTGCCGCGCTTCCAGGCCCTGCTTGGCAGCGGAGAACGGCTCGGGATCAAACTTTCCTACGCAGAGCAGCCCAGCCCGGACGGCCTGGCGCAGGCCTACCTGATCGGCGAGGAGTTCATCGGCGGCGAGCCATCGTCGCTGATCCTGGGCGACAACCTCTTCTACGGCCATGGCCTGCCCGAACTGCTGCGCAACGCCTCCGGCCGCGCCAACGGCGCCACGGTCTTCGCCTACCACGTCAGCGATCCCGAACGGTATGGTGTGGTCGAGTTCGGCCCGGACGGCCGCGCCGTTTCCATCGAGGAAAAGCCGGAAAAGCCGAAATCCAACTGGGCCATCACCGGCCTTTATTTCTACGATGGCCGCGCATCTGAGATCGCGCGCAGCCTCAAGCCCTCCCCGCGCGGCGAACTCGAGATCACCGACCTCAACAAGATCTATCTCGAGGAAGGCAAACTCGCCGTCGAACCGATGGGACGTGGCTTCGCCTGGCTCGACACCGGTACGCCGGATTCGCTGCTGCAGGCCGCGGAGTTCGTACAGACGCTGGAACAGCGGCAGGGGTTCAAGGTCTGCTGCCCGGAAGAGATCGCCTTCGTCAACGGGTTCATCGATGCCGACCAGTTGCGGTCGCTCGGCCGCGAACTCGGCAAGAGCACCTATGGCCAGTATCTCCTGCGCATAGCCGACGACGGTCTCGCGACCCCGTTCTGACCGGTCGGCAGGCACAACCTGTCATTGTTTCGTCATCGAGTTGTCATGCGGGTGTAGCGCCCTTTTGCTTGGAAGCGGCATCGCCACAGCAAGAGGTTCGCCCCCGTGCGCCACCCCATGACCCTGCCCCTCGCCGCATTGCTTCTGACGTCATCGGCCTTGTCCGCGACGGCCGAGCCCGTGTTCAACCGCATCGCGTCCTTTCCGGTCGCGCTGAACCTGCCCGAGGGTGTCGACCGCGACAGCGAGACCTCTGCCGAGATCATCGCCGCTTCCAGTGACGGGTCGATGCTCGTCTATTCCGACAGCCCGCATGGCGGCATAGGCTTCATCGACATCACGGATGCCAGGGCCCCGAAGGCGGCCGGATACGTGACCTTCGAGGGTGAGCCGACATCCGTCGCCACGGCCGGGGCCAATGTACTGGTGGGCCTTCGTACATCGGATTCGAAGACGGACCCGACGGGTGAACTGGCCGTCGTTTCACTGTCCGGCCATCAGGTCGTGGCCACCTGCGACCTCGGCGGCCAGCCGGATTCCGTCGCCGTGTCGCCGGACGGAACGCTGGCGGCAGTCGCGATCGAGAACGAGCGCGACGAAGATCTGAACGACGGCGCCCTGCCCCAGATGCCGGCCGGCTATGTGGTGCTGCTTGCGCTGTCGAACGGACTTCCGGACTGCCAAAGCCTCAGGAAGGTCGACGTGACGGAGCTTGCCGAAATCGCCCCGGAGGACCCGGAACCCGAATTCGTCGCCTTCAACGATGCCAACGAGCTGGCCGTCACCCTGCAGGAGAACAACCACATCGTGATCATCGACGGTGCGTCCGGTGCCGTCACAGGCCATTTCAGCGCCGGGACCGTTGCGCTGGAGGGGATCGACACCGAGGACGACGGCGTCCTTTCCTACTCGAACACGCTCGACGCCCGCCCGCGCGAGCCCGATGCCGTCAAATGGCTGGGCAGAGAGCGTCTGGTGATCGCCAATGAAGGCGACTGGAAGGGCGGTACGCGCGGGTTCACCATCTTCAACCGCGATGGCACCGTTTCCTACGAATCCGGGCCGTCGTTCGAGATGCATGCCGCGCGGGCCGGCCATTATCCGGACAAGCGGTCCGACGCAAAGGGGGTGGAGCCGGAGGGGCTCGAGGTCGCGCGCTTCGGCGACGACGACCTGATCTTCGTCCTGTCGGAGCGCGGCTCCGTCGTCGGCGTCTACCGCGATACGGGCGGTGAGCCCGAATTCGTCCAGTTGCTGCCCTCAGGCATATCGCCGGAGGGCGCTGTCGCCATCCCCGGACGCAATCTTCTGGCGACGGCCAACGAGGCCGACCTGGTGGAAGACGGCGCCGCGCGCAGCCATGTCATGCTGTTCGAGCGTGGCGAGGGCAAGCCGGCCTATCCGCAGCTCGTTTCCGACGATCGGGACGGCAGACCCATCGGCTGGGGCGCCTTGGGGGCGCTCGCCTCGGATGCCACGCGGGCCGGCAGGCTCTATGCCGCCAGCGACAGCGTCTACAAGGGCGCGCCGACCATCTTCACCATCGACGCCACGGCATCGCCCGCACGGATCGTCGATGCCATCACCGTGACGGAGAACGGCGAGCCCGCGGGCAGGCTGGATATCGAGGGACTTGCCATCGACGGCAAGGGCCGCTTCTGGCTCGCCAGCGAAGGCGATGCCGCGAAGGAGGTTCCACACAGGCTGGTGCATGTCGACGCATCCGGCGCCATCGTCGAAACGGTTGCGTTTCCGGAGATCCTCCTGGCCGGCCAGACGCGGTTCGGCGCCGAGGGTATCGCGCTCGACGGCGACAGGCTCTGGGTTGCCATCCAGCGCCCATGGGGCGACGATCCCGCCGGCACGACGAAGCTGCTCGCCTATGACCTTGAGACGCAGCAGTGGGGCGCCGTGCGCTACCCGCTGGAGGCGCCGGCGCAAGAGGGCGCCTGGGTCGGCCTGTCGGAGCTGACGATCCATGACGGGTATGCCTATCTGATCGAGCGCGACAATCTGATCGGCGACAAGGCCGCGTTGAAAAGCCTGACGCGCGTCAGCCTTGCCGATATGCAGCCGGCCGCGCTGGGCGGCGACCTTCCGGTCGTTCGCAAGGAGCTTGTCCGCGACTTCATTCCGGACCTCAAGTCGCAGACCAACGGATACGTGGTGGACAAGGTCGAAGGCTTCGCCATCGACGCCGAAGGCTACGGCTTTGTGGTCACCGATAATGACGGTGTCGACGACTCGTCCGGCGAGACGCTCTTCTTCGGGATCGGCCGCATGGACGAGCAGTCGGCCGGGCTCTCCAACCGATAAGGCCTATGCCCTGGCGGGGTCCCGCAGTATAGAGGCAACACAACGCTTCAATCTGTCGGACTTCGCCGGGATATGCTGCAGCCAGCCTTCCACATCCGAAGCTACGGACTGTGCCACCCGCCGGAGCGGCACACCTTCGCGCAGTTCGTGCTGCCGTTGCGCGGCAGCTTCGAAATGGAGATCGGCGGACGCACAAATCGTGTGTCTCCCATGCGCGCCGCCTTCGTGGAAGAAGGCGTATCCCATTGCCAGGAGGCGACCGGCGCAAACCGGTCCCTGATCGTCGATGTCGACATGACGCTGCTGCCGGCCTGCCAGATAGACCGGCTTCGCCTTCGTCCCTTTCCAGCCATATCGCGCATGTCGGCCCGCCTGGTCGAATACATGGCGCTGGCGACGGCAGGCACGCACGATACGGCGGCGCTTGGGGCGCAGCCGTGGCTGGCGCTTCTGGTCGACAGTCTTGCGGATACCGGGCCGACGTCCCGTGATGCCTTCGATGCCATGCTGGCGGCCGTGGATACACGCCCGCAGGACCGCTGGACGACCCGTTCGATGGCGCAGGCCGCCGGAATGAGCGTCAGCCGCCTGCACGACCGGTTCCGGACGGCGATGGGCACCACGCCGCACGCCTTCCTGGACGCGGCGCGCCTGCGGCGGGCCGGCGATCTGCTGGCCACCGGAACATTGCCGCTGGCGGACGTCGCCCTTGCCGCCGGCTACGGCGACCAGAGCGCCTTGTCGCGCGCCATGCGCCGCACCCTGGATACGACGCCGGCCGCCTATCGCCGCGCCATGCGAGAAAACGCCGCTTCGTCGTAGAAATCGTCAATCCGGGGCAGGCAAAACCGGTTACCCAAGGCTACGATCCAATCAAGACGGGGCGGACGCGCCATGAAACTGACCGACTTCGACACGCTGACCTTCGATTGCTACGGAACGCTCATCGATTGGGAGAGCGGCATGATGGAGGGCTTGCGCAGCCTGACCGGGCGCCTGAAGAACAGCCTGACCCGCGATCAGATCCTGCAGGCGCATGCCCGGCACGAGTCCGCCCAGCAGGCATGGACCCCGGCCCGCCCCTACCGCGACCTCCTGGCCATCGTCTACAAGCGCCTCGCGGAAGAATGGGGGATCGAGGTTTCGTGGGCGGACTGCGAGGCCTATGGCGACAGCGTCAAGGACTGGCCGGCCTTCCCGGATTCAGCGGAGGCGCTGGCTTACCTCAAGTCGCATTATCGCCTGGTGATCCTGTCCAATGTCGACAATCGTTCCTTCGCGCACAGCCAGCGCAAACTGGGGGTCGCATTCGACGCCGTCTATACGGCCGAGGACATCGGCTCCTACAAGCCGGCCGCCCGGAACTTCGAGTATATGCTGGACAATCTCGGAGCGCTGGGGGTGGAAAAAGGCCGTATCCTGCATACGGCGGAAAGCCTCTTCCACGACCATGGGCCCGCCAACGCCGCAGGCCTGAAAAGCTGCTGGATCTATCGTCGGCACGCGCAATCGGGCTTCGGCGCGACGATGGACCCCGGCGTCATGCCGCACGTCGATTTTCGCTTCGACAGCATGGCAGACCTGGCCGCGGCCCATCGCGCCGAAACGCGCTAGCTATTCTCCACCAAGCGCCTTGCGACGCCGGTGCAGTTCGTCCAGCGTCTCCTGCTGCTCTTCCAGCCGACGGGCGATGTTTTCCTCGTTGGCTGCCCCGGAGGCCGCTGCCGCGGCCTCCGTCAGGTCGCGCATATTGGCTTCCACCATCTGGATCTCGCTATCCAGGGCCGCACGCTCGTCCGTTTCACTCATTATCGGGTCTCCATTCTGAGAGTCCGTATGGATGTGGGTCGGCGCCGGCCAAGGGCAATGCGCCTCAGGCCGGCGGGCACTCCACCGCGATGGCCGTCGCCTCGCCCCCGCCGATGCAAAGGGCGGCGATGCCGCGCCGAAGACCCCGGGCCCGAAGGGCGTGGACGAGAGTCACGATCAGGCGCGCGCCCGTCGCCCCGATGGGATGGCCGAGTGCGCAGGCGCCGCCATTGACGTTCAGCCGCTCGCGCGGAATCGACAGTTCGCGCGCGGCCGCCATGGCCACCAGCGCGAAGGCCTCGTTGATCTCGAACAGGTCAACATCGCCGACGCTCCAGCCCAGCCGGTCGAGCAGCCTGGCGATCGCCGGGATGGGCGCCGTGGCGTACCATGCCGGCTCCTGGGCATGGGTGGCATGGCCCAGTATCGTGGCCAGCACGGGCAGGCCGTGTGCGCGTGCGTGCGCGGACGTGGTCAGAAGCAGCGCGGCCGCGCCATCCGCGTTGACCGAGGCGCTTGCCGCCGTGATGGTGCCATCGGGCCTGAACGCCGGCTTCAGACCAGGTATGCGCTCGGGCTGCACCTTCATCGGATGCTCGTCCGTGTCCACGACGGTTTCGCCGCCCTTTCCCGATAGGGCCATCGGCACGATCTCGGCCGCGAAGGCGCTGTCGGCCACCGCCGACCGGGCACGCGTCAGGGTTTCCATGGCGAAGGCGTCCTGGTCGGCCCGCGAGAACTGATAGGCGGCGGCGACCGCCTCGCCGAAATCGCCCATCGGACGCCCTTTCTCATAGGCGTCCTCAAGACCGTCCAGCATCATGTGATCGAACACCGTGTCGTGGCCGACGCGGTAGCCACTGCGGGCGCGCTTCAACAGATAGGGGGCATTCGACATCGACTCCATGCCGCCGCTGACCACCACCGACGCCGATCCGGCGCGGATCAGGTCGTGCGCCAGCATGGTCGCCTTCATGCCCGAACCGCAGACCTTGTTGATCGTCGTGGCGGCGACGCTGTCGGGCAGGCCAGCACCGCGCACCGCCTGCCGCGCAGGCGCCTGGCCCTGGCCGGCCGGAAGGACGCAACCCATGAGCACCTCGTCCACGGATGCGCCATCCTCGATCCCCGCCCGCTCGAGAGCCGCCGCGATCACATGGGCGCCGAGCTGCGGCGCCTCGAACGGCGCGAGGGAACCCGACAGCCGCCCCAGCGGCGTACGGACGGCAGAGACGATGACGACGGACTGATCCGATGCGGACATTCTGGTGACCTCCCGAGGACGCGCGCTGTTCACCGCGCTTGCGACTGGACGTCTTATGCAGCATCTTGCGGTCGGGGAACACCAGCCTCGCACCATTGCGACGGAGCGATGCTGCATTGCAAAATGCGCGCACGGGCGATTTTCACGATACGCCCGGGTTGCGAACATACATGCACCGATGTATCTATGTCGCACTGCAAATCAGACGCGTCGACCCATGCCCGGAGTCCGCGCTGTCGCCCGTGCGGCCCGACGCCGCAACAGCAAAGGCATCCCGATGCGTAGATTGAAGACACTCGTCCTGCTGCCCCTCGTGGCATCGACACTGTTTCTGGCCGCCTGCCGGGACGAGCAGCAGGCCGGCGGCGGCGGCGCTCCGCAGATGCCGCCAGCCCAGGTCGGCATCGTGACCACCCAGCGCGAGGCCTTGCCCGTCGTCTCCGATCTGCCGGGGCGCATCGCCCCGACCCGTATCGCCGAGGTGCGTCCGCGCGTGGGCGGCATCATCGTGCGCCGCGTCTTCGAACAGGGCTCCGACGTGCAAGAGGGCCAGCCGCTGTTCGAGATCGACCGCGCGACCTACGAGGTCGAGGTGGAGGCCGCCCGTGCCGCCGTCATGCGCGCCGAGGCCGTGCTCATGCAGGCCAACCAGGACGCCGAACGCGCACGCCAGCTTGTCTCGACGCGTACGACCAGCCAGTCGAGCCTCGACACCGCAATCGCGACGCAGAAGCAGGCGGAGGCCGACCTCGCATCGGCGCGGGCCTCGTTGCGCGGCGCGGAGATCAACCTCGACTACACTACGGTCCGGGCGCCGATCGCCGGCCGGATCGGCCGTGCGCTGGTCACGGAGGGTGCCCTCGTCAGCCAGAACAATACTGAAGCGCTGGCCACCATCCAGCAGCTCGACCCGGTCTACGCCGACGTCCAGCAGCCGGTAACGGAGCTCATCCGCCTGCGCAACGCGCTGGCCCGCGGCGAGCTGGAGCAGATCGAGCCGGACGTCGCCAAGGTCAGCCTGATGCTGGACGACGGCTCCAGCTATGGCGAGCCGGGACGACTCCTGTTCTCGGAAGCCACGGTCGATCCGGCCAGCGGCCAGGTGACGCTGCGCAGCGAGTTCCCCAACGCCGACGGCAATCTCCTGCCGGGCATGTATGTGCGCGTCGCGGTGGAGCAGGGTATCGACCAGGCCGCCATCGCCGTGCCCAGCCAGGCCGTGCAGCGCGATACGGCGGGCCGGGCGCAGCTCTTCGTGCTCGACCCGGACAACAAGATCATGCTCCGCAACGTCGTCATCGGCCGCGCCATCGGCAACCGTGCGGTCGTTTCCCAGGGTCTGGATGCGGGCGAGCGCGTCGTCGTGGACGGGTTCCAGAAGACCGGTCCGGGCGCAACCGTCGAGCCTGTCGAATGGACCGATCCGTCCCAGGCCCAGCCGGCCGGGGCCGATCCGGCCGCGGCGAATGAGGGCGCTGCCCAGACACAAACCCCGACCGAGGCCGCGCCGCAAGGCGATGCGGCTCCGGCCGCCCAGACGGCCGAATAAGGGACCGACAGCCAGATGCCTCGTTTTTTCATCGACCGACCCATCTTTGCCTGGGTGGTCGCGATCTTCATCGTACTGGCCGGCGTGATCTCGATCCCGAGCCTGCCGATCTCCCAGTACCCGAACGTCGCACCGCCGCAGCTGACCATCTCGACGAATTATCCCGGCGCGTCGCCGGAAGACCTTTATCTGCAGGTCACGAAGCCGATCGAGGAAGAGCTGAACGGCGTTCCCGGCTTGATCTATTTCGAATCGACGAGCGATGCGAGCGGCCGGGTCGAGATCACCGTCACGTTCGAATCCGGCACCAATATTGCCCAGGCAGTGGTCGATACGCAGAACCGGATCAAGCGCGTGGAAGCGTCGCTGCCGTCCGTCGTGATGCAGCAGGGCCTCCAGGTCGAGGAGGCGGGCTCAAGCTTCCTGATGGTCGTCTCGCTGATCGCAGATGAAAATTCGAACCTCGACGCCGTCGGGCTGGGCGACTATCTCAGCCGCAACGTCATCAACGAGATCCGGCGTGTGCCGGGCATCGGCCGCGCCCAGCTGTTCGCTTCCGAGCGGGCCATGCGCATCTGGCTCGATCCCGACAAGCTCATCGGGCTCAATCTCTCGGTTGGCGACGTTACCACCGCTATTCAGTCCCAGAACGCGCAGGTTGCAGCCGGCTCGATCGGCGCGCAGCCGAACCCGGTCAGCCAGCAGACCACCGCGACCATCCTGGTGCGGGGCCAGTTGTCGACCCCGGAGGAATTCGGAGCCATCGTTCTGCGATCCAACGAAGACGGATCGCTGGTCCGCCTCCGCGACGTCGCGGATGTGGAGATCGACGCCGAATCCTACGCCTTCACCACCTTCCTGAACGGCCAGCCCAGCGCCGCGATCGGCGTCCAGCTATCGCCCACCGGCAACGCGCTGGCCGCGGCCGAGGGCGTGGAAGCGGTGATGGCGCGGCTGCAGCCCCTGTTCCCGCAGGGGGTCACCTACGACATCCCCTACAATACCGCCCCCTTCGTCGAGGCATCGATCGAGAAGGTCGTGCACACGTTGATCGAAGCCATCGTGCTCGTCTTCGTGGTGATGTTCATCTTCCTGCAGAACTTCCGCTACACGATCATTCCAACGCTCGTCGTGCCGGTTGCCTTGTCAGGCACCCTCGCCGTCATGCTTGCGGCAGGCTTCTCCATCAACGTCCTCACCATGTTCGCCATGGTGCTCGCCATCGGCATTCTCGTCGACGACGCCATCGTGGTGGTCGAGAACGTGGAACGCATCATGGCGGAAGAAGGGTTGCCGCCGCTGGAGGCTACCCGCAAGGCGATGTCGCAGATCACCGGCGCGATTATCGGCATCACGCTGGTGCTCGCTTCGGTGTTCATCCCACTGGCCTTCTTCCCGGGTTCCGTCGGCGTCATCTACCGTCAGTTCTCGCTGACGATGGTGACCTCGATCCTGTTCTCGGCGTTGATGGCCCTGTCGCTGACGCCGGCGCTTTGCGCCACCTTCCTGAAGCCGGTGAAGGCTGGCCATAACCATGCCAAGGGCGGCGTGTTCGGCTGGTTCAACCGCGGCTTCGACAAGACCTCGCGCGGCTACAGCAACATCGTGGGCCGCTCGGTGCGAAAGGCCGGGCGCCTCATGCTCATCTATATCGCCCTGCTGGCCGGTCTCGGATATTTCTACGTCCAGATTCCGAGCGCCTTCCTGCCGCAGGAAGACCAGGGCTACCTGATCGCCAGCTTCCAGGGCCCCGCCGGCGCGACGGCCAACCGCATGCGCGAAGTGACGCGGCAAAGCGAGGAGTTCATCCTTGCCGACCCGGCCGTCGACAAGATGATCACCATCCAGGGCTTCTCCTTCTCGGGCACCGGGCAGAATGCGGGCCTCGCCTTCATCACGCTCAAGGACTGGTCGGAGCGGACCGGCGAAGGGCAGAGCGCGGGCGAGCTCGGAGGCGCCTTCACCATGCGTCTCCTTCAGTTCCGCGATGCCATCGCCTTCGCCCTGTCGCCGCCGCCCATCCAGGGTCTCGGCAATGCGGGCGGTTTCGAGTTCCGCCTTCAGGACAGGGGCGGCCAGAGCCCGGAAGCGCT
This sequence comes from Aureimonas sp. OT7, assembly GCF_014844055.1. Classification (NCBI taxonomy): domain Bacteria; kingdom Pseudomonadati; phylum Pseudomonadota; class Alphaproteobacteria; order Hyphomicrobiales; family Aurantimonadaceae; genus Aureimonas; species Aureimonas sp. OT7. Next base: position 445,339 of record NZ_CP062167.1, on the reverse strand, counting down.
TGCCGCTGCCCGTGACCAGTTGCTGGGCGCGGCCTCGCAGAGCCCCGTCCTGACGGATGTCCGCTTCGACGGCCTGCCGGACGGGCCGCAGCTGATCATCAATATCGACCGGGAAAAGGCCAACACGTTCGGTATCACCTTTGCCGACATCAACAACACCATCTCCACAAGCCTCGGGTCCAACTACGTCAACGACTTCCCCAACAATGGCCGCATGCAGCGTGTCATCGTGCAGGCGGACGAGAGGGCGCGCATGGATGCCGAGCAGGTGCTCCAGCTCAACGTGCGCAACGCCCAGGGCGGCATGGTGCCGCTGTCGGCGGTGGCGACGGTGGACTGGACGGTCGGCACGTCGCAGTTGATCGGTTACAACGGCTATCCTTCGGCCCGTATCACCGGTTCCGCGGCTCCCGGCTTCTCCAGCGGCGAAGCGATCGCCGAGATGGAGCGGCTGGCGGGAGACCTGCCGCAGGGTTTCGCCTTCGAATGGACGGGCCAGTCACTGCAGGAGATCGCATCCGGCTCGCAGGCGCCGATCCTGATCGGCATGGCCATGCTGTTCGTATTCCTGTGCCTCGCGGCGCTCTATGAAAGCTGGTCCATTCCCTTTGCGGTCATGCTCGTCGTGCCGCTCGGCATCATCGGCTGCGTCGCCGCCGTGCTGCTGCGGGGCCTGGAGAACGACGTGTACTTCACCGTCGGCATCATCACCATCATCGGACTTTCGGCCAAGAACGCCATCCTGATCGTGGAGTTCGCCAAGGATCTGCGTGCCGAAGGCAAGGGACTGATCGAAGCGACCGTCGAGGCGGCGCATCTGCGGTTCAGGCCGATCCTGATGACCTCGCTGGCCTTCACCATGGGCGTCATACCCATGGCGATCGCCACCGGCGCCAGCGCGGCCAGCCAGAACGCCATCGGCACGGCCGTCATCGGGGGCATGATTTCGGCCACCGTGCTGGCCGTGTTCTTCGTGCCGATCTTCTTCGTCTTCGTGATGCGGACCTTCTCGCGGGACAAGCCGAAGAAGGACGAGGCCCCGGCACCCGTGCAAGGCGCCTGACGGACGCGCCTGCACCAATAAGAGCCCAAACGAAAAGGCCGCCCGGCGTCATGCCGGGCGGCCTATTTCTGGTCCGAAGTCCGTCGGCGCTCAGGCGCCTTTTCGGTTCTGCCTGTTGTCGATGAGGTCATCGACCACACCGGGATCCGCCAGGGTGGACGTATCGCCGAGGGCGCCGAAATCGTCTTCCGCGATCTTGCGCAGAATGCGGCGCATGATCTTGCCGGAGCGCGTCTTGGGCAGGCCGGGCGAAAACTGGATCTTGTCCGGAGAGGCGATGGCCCCGATATCGGCGCGCACGTGCTGGACCAGCTCCTTGCGCAGATCGTCGCTGGGCTCGATGCCCTCCATCAGCGTGACATAGCAATAGATGCCCTGCCCCTTGATGTCGTGCGGATAGCCGACCACCGCCGCTTCCGACACCTTCGGATGCGCCACGAGGGACGATTCCACCTCGGCCGTGCCCATGCGGTGGCCGGAAACATTCAGGACGTCGTCGACCCGCCCGGTGATCCAGTAATAACCGTCGGCGTCGCGCCGCGCGCCGTCACCGGTGAAATATTTGCCGGCATAGGTTGCGAAGTAGGTCTGTTCGAAGCGCTCGTGGTCACCGTAGACCGTACGCATCTGGCCTGGCCAGGAATCGACGATGCAGAGGTTGCCGTCGGCCGCACCCTCCAGGACGTTGCCCTCATTGTCGACGATCTGCGGCTGCACGCCGAAGAAGGGGCGCGTTGCCGAGCCCGGCTTCAGCGGGGTGGCGCCGGGCAGCGGGGAAATGAGGATGCCCCCCGTTTCGGTCTGCCACCAGGTGTCGACCACCGGGCATCGTTCGTCGCCGACCACACGGTAGTACCAGGTCCACGCCTCGGGATTGATGGGTTCGCCGACCGACCCCAGAACGCGCAGCGACGCGCGCGACGTCTTGCGCACCGGCTCGTCGCCGGCGCCCATCAGGGCCCGGATGGCCGTCGGCGCGGTATAGAAGATCGCGACCTTGTGCTTGTCCACGACCTGCCAGAACCTCGATGCGTCCGGATAGCTCGGGACACCCTCGAACATCAGCGTCGTTGCCCCGTTGGCCAGCGGCCCATAGACGATGTAGCTGTGCCCGGTGACCCATCCGACATCGGCGGTGCACCAGTAGACCTCGCCTTCGCGATAGTCGAACACATGGGCATGCGTCATCGAGGCATAGACGAGGTAACCGCCAGACGTGTGCAGGACGCCCTTGGGCTTTCCCGTCGAGCCGGAGGTATAGAGGATGAACAACGGATCCTCCGCGTTCATCTCTTCCGGCGGGCAATCGTCCGAAACGGTTTCGCGCGCCTCATGCCACCAGATATCCCGCCCGTCGACCGTGTCGACGGCGCCGCCGGTGCGCCGCACCACGAGTACGGTCTCGACCGCCTGGCCGGCCTTTCCGGCAATCTCCACCGCGCGATCGGCATTCTTTTTCAGGGGGATCGTACGCCCGCCGCGCAGGCCCTCGTCGGCGGTTATCAGGACCGAGGAGCCCGCCCCTTCGATACGGCCGCCCAAGGCGTCCGGCGAAAAGCCGCCGAAGACGACCGAATGGATCGCCCCGATCCGCGCGCAGGCCAGCATGGCGTAGGCCGCTTCGGGGATCATCGGCATGTAGATGGTCACGCGGTCGCCGCGCTTGACGCCGCGGCCCTTTAGGACGTTCGCCATCCGGCAGACTTCGCCGTGAAGCTCGCGATAGGTGATCGCCCTGCTTTCGGCGGGATCGTCGCCCTCCCACAGGATCGCGGTCTGGCCACCCCGGGTTTCGAGATGACGGTCGATGCAGTTGGCCGCGACATTGAGGGTACCATCCTCGAACCAGCGGATGGACACGTTGCCAGGGGCAAACGAGGCGTTCTTCACCGTTTCGAACGGCTTGATCCAGTCGATCCGCCGGCCGTGCTCGGCCCAGAAACCGTTAGGATCTTCGATGCTGCGGGCGTACCAGTCGGCATAGGTACTCTCGTCCAGGCGGGCGCCCTTCTTCCATTCGTCCTTGATGGCGACGACCGAAGTCTCCATTCCATTCCTCCCAGCATTTCATCTCGACAGGCGACGCGCGGCTGTCCTGCATGCAATCTAGTCAGCAGCGAGCGCAAAGGGAATTGCCGCCGGCCCCTTATTGCCGCACGGCATGCCGCAATTCTGCGACAGGGTCGGCGTCAGGAGCCATCCCCCTCTTCCACCGGCCCGCCCAGAACGTCCTTCACGTAAAGCTCGCTTACCAGGGTCTGCGCGACGGCCAGCATGGGCACGACAAGGATCAGGCCCAGAAGCCCGAACAGCACGCCGAACAGAAGCTGCGCGCCGACCATCAGCGCCGGGGCGATGGAGGAGGTGAACCGTTGGGCGATCGGTTCGGCGACATTGCTTTCCACGCCCTGGATCAGCAGGTAGACGCCCAGCGCCCACAGGGCCATCTCCATCCCTTCCGACCACGCGGCCAGGACGATGATGACGCCGGCGGCGAAAGGCCCGATGGTCGGAATGAAGGCAAGGAAGCCGGCCTGCAGGGCCAGCAGGAAGGCATAGGGCATTCCGATCGCCCACAGGCCGATCCACGAGACGACGAAGACGATCAGCATGGAAATGCCGACCCCGGCAAGCCATAGGCGAAGCGAATGCGCGCTCTTGCGCAGCACCTCGTCGAATCGGGCTCGCTTGTCCTTCGGCACGAGGCTGACCAGCCCGCGACGGTACAGCCCAGGCTGCCACGATATGAAGATGGCCAGGAAGAGCATCACGAAGATGTTGCCGAACCCGCCAAGCACGGAGAACAGGGCCTGCGACGCCGAAGAGAAGACGCCTGAGGGATCGGGCAGAAGCTGGCTCAGCGTATTCCCTTCCGATCCTTCCCCGACGGGAAGACCGCTATCGCGAAGCGCATCCATCGCCCGTCCGAACTGCTGCTCCACGGCGCCGAACAACTCGTTCCACTGCTGGACGAGCGCCACGCCGCCCAGGGCGACAGGCGTTGCGACAAGGGCGAAGATGGTGAGATAGGATAGAAGCAGCGCCACCGGCCTCGGAATGCCGATCCGCTGGAACACCTTGGAGCAACCGTCGAAGATGGCCGCCAGGATGAAACTGGCGAACAGGATGAAGACGGCGGACGAGCCGACGTACAAGGTCAGCAGCCCGACCACCATGGCCAGCACGATCGCGGTAATCGTAACGGTCTGGCGGGCAATGTCCGGCGAAGAGGATTGTCGAAACACGATGTGGGACTTTCGGGCGGTTGCGGGCACCCGGGAAGTAGGACCCGCCCCCGTCATTCACAGGGTGCCGGGCATTTGTTTCACGTGAAACCGGATCAGGCGACGGCGTTCCTTGCGCCGAAGATCGCGCTGCCGACACGAACGCCCGTTGCCCCGAAGGCGACGGCGATTTCGTAATCGCCGGACATCCCCATGGACAGCTTTGCCAGGCCGGCTTCGCGAGCCAGCTTGCGCAGCAGCGCGAAGTGCGGACCGGGGTTTTCGCCGGCCGGCGGAATGCACATGAGGCCGTCGATCGCCAGGCCGTGCACCTCGCGGCATCGCGTTATGAAATCGAGCGCCTCCTGCGGCGCGATACCGGCCTTCTGCTCTTCCTCACCCGTATTGACCTGGACATAGAGCCTGGGCGCACGCCCCTGCCGCTCGATCTCCCTGGCCAACTCCCGGGCGATCTTCTCCCTGTCGACGGTTTCGATGACGTCGAAAAGCGCAACCGCATCGGCGGCCTTGTTGGACTGAAGCGGGCCGATCAGATGCAGGCGGATATCGGGACACTCCGAACGCAGCGCGGGGAACTTGGCTTGCGCCTCCTGCACCCGGTTTTCGCCGAAGACGCGGTGCCCTGCCTCCAGCGCAGGGCGGATGTGCGTTGCGTCGTAGGTCTTGGATACGGCGACGAGTTCGACCGAACCGTCCGGCCGCCCGGCCTCCTGCTCCGCCTTGCGCAGATGCCCCAGGACTTCAGCGAGTTGCCCGGCCACGTCGATCATCGAAAGCGATCCCCATTTCGTTCCACCGGCGTCGGCTGTACCCCAGTTTGGTCCGATCCGACACCCTGCGCTGTTGACGGAGCGGACGGGGCATGGTGAAGCACTCCTTAAACATAACAGCACCGCCGAAAGATCGCCGCGTCACCATGGCCACAGAACGTTACAACCCGCGCGCCGCCGAACCCCGCTGGCAGGAGGCCTGGTCGAGCGCAAAGCTCTTCGAAACGCGAGACGACGCGCCGGGTGAGAAATACTACGTTTTGGAGATGTTCCCCTACCCATCGGGACGCATCCATATCGGCCATGTGCGCAACTATGCGATGGGCGACGTCGTCGCGCGCTACAAGCGCGCCAAGGGCTTCAACGTGCTGCATCCCATGGGCTGGGACGCCTTCGGCATGCCGGCGGAAAACGCCGCCATGCAGAACAAGGTCCACCCGCGCGAGTGGACCTACGCCAACATCGCCGCCATGCGCGGACAGCTCAAATCCATGGGCCTGTCGCTCGACTGGTCGCGCGAATTCGCGACCTGCGACGTCGACTACTATCATCGCCAGCAGATCCTGTTCCTCGACCTGCTCAAGGAAGGACTGGCCTATCGCCGCAAAAGCAAGGTCAACTGGGATCCGGTCGACCAGACGGTGCTGGCCAACGAACAGGTCATCGATGGCCGCGGCTGGCGCTCGGGTGCCGAGGTCGAGCAGCGGGAACTGACCCAATGGTTCTTCCGCATCACGCGCTACGCCGACGAGCTGCTGTACGCGCTGGACACCCTGCCGGGCTGGCCGGAAAAGGTCCGCGTCATGCAGAAGAACTGGATCGGCCGGTCCGAGGGTCTCCTGCTGCGCTGGGCCCTGGCGGGCAACGAGCGTCTGTCCGTTGCCGAGATGTCCGGCGAAGGCGTCGGGCGCGAGGTCGAGGTGTTCACCACGCGTCCCGACACGCTGTTCGGTGCTTCCTTCATCGCAGTGGCGGCAGACCACCCGCTGGCGCGCGCGGCAGCCGCGACGGACTCCAAGCTGGCCTCCTTCATCGCCGAGATCCGGCGCGGCGGCACCAGCACCGAATCCATCGAAACGGCTGAGAAGCGGGGCTACGATACCGGCCTGCGCGCCGTCCACCCGCTGGATCCGGCATGGACGGTCCCGGTTTACGTCGCCAATTTCGTGCTGATGGAGTATGGCACCGGCGCCGTCTTCGGCTGCCCGGCCCACGATCAGCGCGACCTCGAATTTGCCCGCGCCTACGACCTGCCGGTCAAACCCGTCGTCCTGCCCGCCGGCGCGAAGCCGGCCGACTTCGCCATCGGCGACGAGGCCTATGTGGGCGACGGCACCTTGTTCCATTCGAGTTTCCTCGATGGGATGACGCCGGACGTCGCCTTCGACGCGGTCGCCGAACGCCTGGCCGGAACCCAGCTCAACGGGCGCCCGCAGGCAGAGCGGCGGGTCAACTTCCGCCTGCGCGACTGGGGTATCTCACGCCAGCGCTATTGGGGATGCCCCATACCCGTCCTCCATTGCGATGCATGCGGGATCGTGCCCGAGGCCCCGGAAAACCTGCCCGTCGTACTGCCCGACGATATCGATTTCGACACGCCCGGCAATCCGCTCGACCGTCATCCCACCTGGCGGCAGGCCACCTGTCCGCAATGCGGTGGCCCGGCCCTGCGCGAAACGGATACGATGGATACGTTCGTGGATTCGTCGTGGTACTTCGCGCGCTTTACCGCGCCGCATGCCGCGCAGCCGACCGTTCCGGCGCTGGCCAATGCCTGGCTGCCTGTCGACCAGTATATCGGCGGTGTCGAGCATGCGATCCTGCATCTCCTGTATTCCCGGTTCTTCACACGCGCCATGAGCGCCTGTGCGCACATGGCCGTGGACGAACCCTTCAAGGGCCTGTTCACGCAGGGCATGGTGGTGCACGAGACCTATCGCGATGGGCGGGAATGGGTGGCACCGGCCGATATCGTGCTGGAGGAAACAGATGGGCGCCGCATCGCCCGCCGGCTGTCCACCGGGCAGGAGATCGAGATCGGCCCCATCGAGAAGATGTCCAAGTCCAAGAAGAACGTGGTGGACCCGGATGACATCATCGCCTCGTACGGGGCGGATACGGCACGATGGTTCATGCTGTCGGACTCCCCGCCCGATCGGGACGTCATCTGGACGGAAGCCGGCGTCGAGGGGGCGTTCCGTTTCGTCCAGCGCCTGTGGCGCGTCGTCAACGAGGCGGCGGAAACGCTGCGCGCCGCGCCTGCGGGCGGCGTCACCGACCCGGCCCTGGCAATGGACGTCAGGCGTGCGGCGCACCGGGCTGCGGCCGGTGTGGCCGACGATATCGAGCGGCTGGCCTTCAACAAGGCGGTGGCGCGCCTGTATGAACTGGTCAACACACTGTCGGCGGCATTTTCCACGCCCGCCTTCGCCGCAGACCCGGCCGTCCGGGACGCGGGCGCGGAGGCCCTGTCCATCCTCATAAGGCTTGTGGCGCCGATGATGCCGCATCTGGCCGAAGAGTGCTGGCAGGCCGCAGGGCATGATGGCCTCGTGGCCTCGCAGCCCTGGCCGAACGTCGATCCGGCGCTGCTGGTGGATGACGAAATCGTGCTGCCGGTGCAGATCAACGGCAAGAAGCGCGCCGATCTGCGCGTTGCCAAGGACAGCCCCATTGAAGAGATTGAAGCGGCGGTTCTCGCCCTAGATGTCGTGCTTGACGCACTTGCGGGGGCCAGCCCCAGGCGCGTCGTCGTCGTACCCGGAAGGATTGTCAATGTCGTTCTCTGATCTCCCGCGGCTGCGCCGCGTCTGCACCGCCAGCGCGCTGGCCGGCCTTGCCCTGCTGGCGGCCTGCACCTCGGGCCCTGCCTACGCACCGCCGCAGACATCGACGGGACCGGCTTTCGACGGCCCTGCCCTGCTGACCGACATGCGGGGGCGCGTGTCGGTGGCGGCAGCCGCGACGCGCACCGATCAATTGTTCCGCAACGCGCTCGTCTATCGTCTCAATGGTGCAGACCCTGTGTCCAGCCCCCTCTATGAGGTGCGCTACATCGTGACGGCGTTGGACGAGGTCACCTCGGTCGAGAGCGGCACGGGTGTTCCGTCGGCGGCCTCCTACCGTATGCAGGCCGACTATACGGTCATCCGCCTGTCGGACGGCGAGACGATCGGCGCGGGGTCGCGGTTCAGCACCGTGCCCTACGACCGTAACTCGCAGCTCTACGCCTCGCAGAGCGCCGTGGAAGATGCGCGCGCCCGCGCCGCGCGGGAACTGGCCGACCGCGTGGGTATGGCCGTCCTGCCGGTTCTGAAGCGCGAAGCGCCGCAAAGCTGACGCAACCGGCATGGCTCAGAAGAAGGCCGGCGAGGTCGACGCATTCCTGTCGCGGCCGGACACGTCCTTTCCGGTCCTTCTGCTCTACGGGCCCGATACCGGGCTTGTCTCGGAACGCTCGGCGCGCGTGGCCGCCTTGTCCGGTGTCGACCTCGGCGACCCCTTCGCCAGCATCACCCTGTCCGCCGACGAGCTGGAGAAGTCCATCGGCCGCCTGTTCGACGAGGCCAATACCGTCTCGATGTTCGGCGGGCGCCGGCTGATCCGCATCCGGAATGCGGGCAACGGCAAGGCTTTGGCCGATGCCGTGGCGGACCTTGCGGCCAACCCGCCGGCCGAAACCACCATCGTCATCGAAGCCGGCGAGCTTCGGAAATCATCGGCGCTCCGCGTCAACGTGGAACGCGGCCGGGCCGCCCTCGCCCTACCCTGCTATCCGGACGAACAGCGCGGGCTCGACCGGCTCATCGACGAAGAATTGGCGGCTGCCGGCCTGTCCATCGACCGGGCGGGGCGGGACCTGTTGAAAAGCCGTCTCGGTGCCGACAGGCTGGCATCGCGCGGGGAAATCCAGAAGCTGTGCCTATATGCGCGCGGCCAGGCCACGATCACCAGCACCGATATCCTGTCCATCGTCGGTGACGTATCGTCCGAAACGGTCGACGAAGCCATCGATGCCGCGGCCTCCGGCGAGGTCCGCCGACTGCCCCATCTCATCGACCGCCTGATGGGGTCCGGGGTCAGTGCCTTCCAGATTCAGAACCCGATGCTGCGCCATTTTCAGCAATTGCAGCTCATGCGGCAGGAGATGGATCGCGATGGCAGATCGGTAAAGGATATCGTTGCGCGGCGCCGCGTTCATTTCAGCCGGCAAGGCGCCCTGGAAGCAGCGCTTTCGCTATGGTCGCAGGACTCGATTGCCGCCGTGTTGCGACGCATGGAGACCGACATTCTGAAGAGCCGCAAGGAAGCGGCCCTTCAGCAGGTCATCACCTTTCGTCTGCTGATGGACATCGGCGTGGAAGCAGCGCGCTCCCGCCGAAACTGACTGTCAGGCGTCGACGCTGCCGCCCTGCAGCAGCCGGCACAGGTCGTCGAGCTGCTCCAGATTGCCGAACTCGAGGGTCAGTATGCCGCCCTCGCCCTTCAGCCGCACGCTCACCGGCATCTGCAGCGCCTCGGCCAACAGCTTCTCGAGTGCCGCCGTATCGGCGTCCTTCGGCGCATCGGCGGCTTCCGTTGCCGTTGCGGGGCCGGCCGGACCGGGCTTCCGTGTCCGCCGCGTCGGAACAACGTCGTCTCCACGCGCAAGCTTTTCCGCCTCGCGGACGCTGAGCCCGCGCCCGATCACCTGCCGGGCAAACGCTTCGGGATCGTCCATGGAAATCGCGCTGCGTGCGGCACCGGGCGACAGCTCACCCTTCACCACCATGGTGCGGACGGCATCGGGAAGCTTCAGAAGCCGCAGCGTATTGGCGACATGGCTGCGGCTTTTGCCGAGGATGTCGGCAAGGTCGGCCTGCGTGTAGCCGTGCTCATCGATCAGCATCTCGTATCCGAGCGCCTCTTCGATGGCGTTCAGATCGGCGCGCTGGACGTTTTCGATCAGGGCGATTTCCAGCGACTCCCGGTCGCTGATGTCCCGGATGACGACAGGAACGTCTTTCAGGCCGGCGGCGCGTGCCGCCCGCCACCGCCGTTCGCCTGCGACGATCTCCAGCTCGGTCTGGCCCGGCACCTTGCGTGCGAGGATCGGCTGGACGACGCCGTGATTGCGCACGGATGCCACCAGTTCCGCATGATCGGCATCTTCGAAGGTGCGGCGCGGATTCTTGGGGTTCGGCGTCAGGGCCGAAACCGGAACCTTGCGCTCTCCCCCGGTCTGCGGCTGCGCCACAAACGGACGCGGCGCGAGCCCGCCCGAAGCCTCCCGGCCGGCATCGCCAGCCCCGCCGATCAGCGAGGCGAGGCCCCGTCCAAGGCGGGCACGCGACTTGTCTTCCTTCATCTGGTCCCTCTTCATGCGGCGAGCATTTCGCGTTCACGCTGGATCACTTCGGACGCCAGGCGGATATAGGCCTGGCTTCCCGGGCATTTCATGTCGTACAGGATCGCCGGCTTACCGAAGGACGGTGCCTCCGAAACGCGGACATTGCGCGGTATGACCGTCTGGTAGACATGGTCGCCCATATAGGTGCGCACATCGGCCACCACCTGCTCGGCCAGGTTGTTGCGGCCGTCATACATGGTCAGCACGATGCCGTGCAGCGCCAGTGTCGGGTTCAGCGTATCGCGGACCTGCTCGACCGTTTCCAGAAGCTGGCTCAGCCCTTCCAGCGCGAAGAACTCGCATTGCAGCGGCACGAGGATCGAATCCGCCGCCGCCATGGCGTTGATGGTCAGGAGGTTCAACGACGGTGGGCAATCAACCAGTACGAAATCGAACTGGGATCGCGTCAGGCTATGCTCGTGGAGGGCATCGCGGAGCCGATAGGCACGCTCGGCAGCGGAGGCGATTTCCATCTCGACACCCAGCAGATCGAGCGTCGAGGGAATCAGCGAAAGATTGGGGACGACCGTCTGCATGGCCGCCTGCGCCACGGACGCATAGCCGAGAAGCACGTCGTAGGAGGAGCGCTCGCGCACGGCCTTTTCGACGCCGAGCCCCGTGGAGGCGTTACCTTGTGGATCCAGATCGATAAGCAGGGTCTTCCTGCCCACCGCAGCCAGGGCCGTTGCAAGGTTGATTGCAGTCGTCGTCTTGCCGACGCCGCCCTTCTGGTTGGCGATCGTTATGACCCGCATGCGCCCGGATGACAAACTATCCACAGGATGCTCCTGTCGCCTCTTTCGACCGGCGCCGAATGTTTCACGTGAGACACGTCATGCAGCCACGGGGCGGCAGTTCCGGATCTCCAGGATAACGGATTCGGCCTCCGTTCTTGACGGATGCTTTACCATGTCGAAGTGCCAATGGGCAGTGGCGTCGGCAACTTCGCGCTCATGCGCGCGGCCCTTCAGGAAGTAACACACAGCTTTCGGCTCAATTGAGGGTGCTACGAGTCCCAGCAGACTTTCCAGCGATGCAAGCGCCCGCGCGCTGATCGCGCCCGCCTGCTCGAGCACCGCGCCCGCCGCTTCGATCCGCTGGCAATGGACGTTTGCCGGCAACGACAGCTCGCGGATCACGGTGCGCAGGAAAGCCGATTTTTTGGCATTGGCTTCGACGAGATCGACGTGATGTCCCGGTCGCTCCGCGGCAAGGCAAGCCAGGACCAATCCGGGAAAGCCGCCGCCCGACCCGATGTCGGCCCAATGCCTTACCGGGCCGGCCACGGAATTCAGCCAGAGGCCGTCTTCGATATGGCGGCTCCAAAGTGTCGGCAGCGTCGAAGGCGCAACCAGATTGATATGCTTCTGCCACGTACGAACAAGGCTCGCATAGGCGGCCAGCCTGTCCCGCGTTTCACGTGAAACAGGCCAGCGATCCAGCACCGCCATCATGTCGCCGTCGATATCAGGCTGCTTTACTGAACTCATGACGCCTCAAGGCTACGAGAAGAATGGCCATGGCAGCAGGTGTCATTCCGTCGATTCGCTCTGCCTCGGCCAGCGTCCGCGGTTGTCGCGCGGAAAGCTTCTGCACGATCTCGATGGACAATCCCTTCAAAGCCGCGAAATCGAACCCATCCGGAATCGCTTTCTGCTCATCGCGCCTCAGACTTGCCTGCTCGCGTCGCTGGCGATCCAGGTAGACATCGTAGCTCGCTTCGATCTCGACGCGCTCGCGGATCTGATAGGGTAAGGACAGGATCTCCTCCGCCCACACGGCCGACAGCCGCTCCAGATCGACGCCATCCTGTGCCAGAAGTTGCCAGGCCGTACGGCGGCGCCCATCCTGATTGACATGGAGCCCCTGCCGCTGCGCCTCGGCGGGTGTCAACGACAGGGACTTCAATCGCTGTTCCGCGTCAACCAGCAAGGCTTCACTGGCTTGGAACACGGATTGGCGTTCCGCTCCCACCAGGCCCAACTCGATGCCCTTCCGGGTCAATCGGCGATCCGCGTTATCGGCGCGAAGCGAAAGGCGATACTCGGCGCGCGAGGTGAACATGCGATAGGGTTCGGTGACGCCGGTCCGCGTCAGATCGTCGACCATGACGCCGATATAGGCTTCCTCCCGTCCGAACAGGACAGCCTCGAGGCCGGACGCCCGGCGGGCCGCATTGAGCCCGGCCACCAGGCCCTGCGCCGCAGCTTCCTCATAGCCGGTCGTGCCGTTGATCTGGCCGGCCAGGAAAAGGCCCGGCGCCTTGCGCACCTCCAGGCCACGGCTGAGTTCGGTCGGGTCGACATGGTCGTATTCGATTGCGTAGCCGGGCTTGACGATGCGCACTGCCTCCAACCCCGGGATGGAGCGCAGGAACGCGTCCTGAACGTCCTCGGGCAACGAGGTGGACAGACCGTTCGGGTAGACCGTGTCATCGTCCAGCCCCTCGGGCTCCAGGAATATCTGGTGCCCTTCCCTGTCGCCGAACTTGACGATCTTGTCTTCGATGGACGGGCAGTAGCGGGGCCCTGTCCCCTCGATGCGCCCGCCGTAAAGGGCCGAGCGATGGAGATTGTCGCGGATGAGCTGGTGCGTCCGTGGTGTAGTGCGTGTGATGCCGCAGTCGATCTGCGGGTTTTCTATCCGGCGGGTCAGATAGGAGAAGGCATAGGGCGTCTCATCCGGCTTTTGCACCTCCAGCGAAGCCCAGTCGATGGTGCGCCCATCGAGCCGCGCCGGGGTGCCCGTCTTCAGGCGGCCAAGGCGCAGCCCCAAGCGCTCGAGGGTTGCGGACAGGCCGAGCGTTGCCGCCTCTCCTACCCTGCCGGCCGGGATCTGCCGCTCGCCGAGATGGATCAGCCCACGCAGGAACGTTCCCGTGGTAACGACGACATTGGCTGTGGCAAGCCTGCGTCCATCCGCCATGACGACCGCCTCTATACCGCCGTCACCGATCGCGATGTCGAAGGCATCCCCTTCGACGACGGTCAGCCCCTGGCGGCTGCGGATCGCCTGCTGCATGGCGTTGGCATACAGCTTCCGGTCGGCCTGCGTGCGTGGCCCACGCACGGCAGGGCCCTTGCGCCGGTTGAGCAGGCGAAACTGTATTCCCGCCCGGTCCGCAACACGGCCCATCAGTCCATCGAGCGCGTCCACCTCGCGTACGAGATGGCCTTTGCCGATGCCGCCGATGGCCGGATTGCAGCTCATCGCGCCTATGGTCTCGAAATGATGCGTCACCAGTGCGGTGCGTGCGCCCAGGCGCGCGGCCGCATCGGCCGCCTCGCAACCGGCATGGCCGCCACCGATAACCACGACATCGAACTTCAGGACATCCTTCATGCCGGTGGTTAAGCCAAGTCCGGCGACGCATGTCAATCGCTGGTCGACGGCACCGGCCGCGCCGGCCTATTTGCCGATACAGAACTGCGAGAAGATGACGTCCAGCAGGTCTTCCACGCCGCGCTTGCCGACGATCCGGCCCAGGGCATCGGATGCCATCCGCAGCAATTCCGCCGCCACCTCCGGCGGCAGCGTCTCGACGTCGCACTCGCGCAGATAGCCCACGGCCATGCCGATGGCGTCGCGGTGGCGGCTCCGCGTCGGGATGCCACCTTCCGGGTCACCCGCCGTTTCGCTGGCAAGGCCGCGCACCCGCTCGACCAAGCGGTCGATACCGGCGCCGCTGCGCACCGAAATGGCAAGCCCCGGCAGATCATCGGGGCTTGTATCCGCCTTTGTGGTCACGATCCATGTCGGCGGGCCATCCGGGCCGGCGTCGATCGGATCGGCCGCCTCTCCGACAGGGCAAAGATGAAGGACGAGGTCGGCATGACGGGCGGCGTCGACGGCGCGCTCGATACCGAGACGCTCGATTGGATCCGCCGTTTCGCGCAGGCCCGCCGTATCGATCAGGCGGACCGCGAGCCCACCGAGATCGAGCGTTATCTCGATCCGGTCGCGGGTGGTGCCGGGAATATCGGAAACGATGGCGACATCGCGCTCGGCAAGGCAGTTGATGAGGCTCGACTTACCGGCATTCGGTGCTCCGACAATCGCGACCTTGAACCCATCCTTGAGGATCTCGCCCCGTTTGGCATTGGCAAGGGCGGCCTCAAGCTCGGAGCGCAGGGCCATGATTTCACGTGAAACACCGGCTGCGACATCGTCCGCGACGTCGTCCTCGTCGGAAAAGTCGAAATCGGCCTCCAGCATTGCCCGGATGTGCGTCAGCCGTCGCATCCACCCCTCGCACGCCTTGCGCATTGCGCCGCCAGTCTGGGCGATGGCGAGCTTGCGTTGAAGCTCCGTCTCGGCGGCCAGCAGGTCTGCCAGGCCCTCGGCTTCCGTCAGGTCCATTCGACCATTCACGAAAGCTCGCCGCGTGAACTCTCCCGCTTCCGCAAGCCGTACGCCCGGGTGCGCCGTCAGCGCCTCCAGACATGCCGCCACGACGGCCTTGCCGCCATGCAGGTGCAATTCCACCAGATCCTCGCCCGTTACGCTGTCCGGGCCCGGGAACAGGATCACCAGCCCCCTGTCCACGATGGCGCCATCGCCATCGCGGATCGTCCGCAGCCCGGCATGCCGGGGCGGCGGCAACCGGGTGACATGGCGCCCAACAAGGGCCAGGGCCGCCGGGCCGCTGATCCGCAATACGGCGATGCCGGCCGGCAGGCTGCCGCTCGACAGGGCGAGGATCGTATCGGTTGCGTCAAACATGTGCGATGCGGTGGCATGACGACGCCGCATCGTCAACGGGTCATTTCAGGAGCGCCCTCGACTGCTTGCCGCCTGGACCTCATGGGCACCGCCCTACCCCAACGCTTGCTTATCGAGGCATGAAAAAAGCGCCGATGCGTCAACCGCACCGGCGCCCAGTTCGTTTGCGGCTCGTGACCCGTCAGGTGTTCATAGAGTCGAAGAAGTCCGAATTGGTCTTCGTCTGCTTCAATTTGTCGATCAGGAACTCGATGGCGTCCGTCGTGCCCATCGGCGCAAGGATACGGCGCAGGACGAATATCTTCTGCAGGTCCTGGCGCGGAACCAGCAGGTCTTCCTTGCGGGTGCCGGACTTGAGGATATCCATGGACGGGAAGATGCGCTTGTCGGCGACCTTGCGGTCGAGGACCAACTCGGAGTTGCCGGTTCCCTTGAACTCTTCGAAGATGACTTCGTCCATGCGCGATCCGGTATCGATCAGCGCGGTCGCGATGATCGTCAGCGAACCGCCCTCCTCGATATTGCGGGCCGCACCGAAGAAGCGCTTCGGACGCTGCAGCGCGTTGGCATCGACACCGCCCGTCAGCACCTTGCCGGATGACGGCACCACGGTGTTGTAGGCGCGGCCGAGACGGGTGATGGAATCCAGAAGGATGACCACATCGCGTCCATGCTCGACGAGGCGCTTGGCCTTCTCGATCACCATTTCGGCCACTTGCACGTGGCGTGTGGCGGGCTCGTCGAAGGTCGAGGAGACGACCTCGCCTTTCACCGACCGCTGCATGTCGGTCACTTCTTCCGGACGCTCATCGATCAGAAGAACGATGAGATAGCATTCCGGATGATTTGCCGTGATGGAATGGGCGATGTTCTGCAGCAGCACGGTCTTGCCGGTGCGCGGCGGAGCGACGATGAGCGCGCGCTGACCCTTGCCCAGGGGCGCCACCAGGTCGATCACCCGAGCCGACAGATCCTTGCGGGTCGGATCGGCGATTTCCATCTTGAAGCGCTCGTTCGGATAGAGCGGCGTCAGATTGTCGAAATGGCTCTTGTGCCGAATCTTCTCCGGGTCGTCGAAATTGATCGTGTTGACCTTGAGAAGCGCAAAATAGCGTTCCCCGTCCTTGGGGCCGCGAATGGGCCCCTCGACCGTATCGCCGGTCTTCAGGGAAAACCGCCGGAGCTGCGACGGCGAGATGTAGATATCGTCTGGGCCCGGAAGGTAGTTCGCCTCGGGCGAGCGCAGGAAACCGAAGCCGTCCTGCAGCACTTCGACCACGCCCTCGCCGATGATCTCGACATCCTGGGCGGCCAGTTGCTTGAGGATCGCGAACAGCAATTCCTGCTTGCGCAGGACGGATGCGTTCTCCACGCCGTTCTCTTCGGCGAAGGCGATCAGTTCGGGGGCGCTTTTGTTCTTGAGGTCCTGGAGTTTTATCTCAGGCATGAAATTCTATGGCTCCGACCCATCGCGGACCCGAAAGAGCCGGTGGGTGCATGCTGTAGGGGGATGGGACGCAGGCCGTAAACTTGGGAAAGCGGGTTCGGCTACACTGCAGGGCCAGTACCTTGCAGGTACCGACCATAAGGCGGGATGGACCGCATATAAACCGCTCTCAGCCGCAGGGCAAGGGGTTCGCTCGTTACGCCGCCTTGGGGCCGGCAGGTTTCGCCCCCGCCTTTTCGAGAGCCGCCACCGCGTCCTCGATCACTTTTTCCGGCGTATCCTCGACGCTGACCACGATTCCGCTTTCCCCCGCTTCCAGCGGCTCGAGCGTGTCGAACTGCGACTGGAGAAGCGAGGTGGGCATATAATGGCCCTTGCGGTGAGCCATGCGCTCGCCCACCAGGTCGATGGGTGCATCGAGTTCGATGAAGAGGACCTCGGCCCGTGCCTCGCGCAGAATGTCGCGGTAGCGCTTCTTAAGGGCCGAGCAGGTGAGAACGCAGTTCAGGCCCGCATCCGATTTGTCGGATATCCAGTCGCGGATGGACCGCAGCCAGGGTGCACGGTCTTCGTCGTCGAGGGGGATGCCCGCCGACATCTTGTCGATGTTCGCCTTGGGGTGAAACTCGTCTCCCTCCGCGAACTGCCATCCCAGCCGGTCTGCAACACCCTTGGCGGTGGTGGTCTTTCCGACCCCCGACGGACCCATGACGATTGCGGCGAAAGGCCGGCTCGTATCGGACATGCGATATCCTTTTCTTCGTCCGTCCGGCGCTCCATCGGGATCAGAACGGCTTGACCACCACAAGAATGACGATCAGCACCATCAGCACGGCCGGTATCTCGTTCACGCTTCGCCAGAACTTGGCGCTCTTCCTGTTTTCGTCGCGCTCGAAACGGCGCTGCGAGGCGGAGAGATAGCCGTGCATGCCCGACAGGACAAGCACCAGCGCGATCTTGGCGTGCAGCCAGCCACCCTGGAAGCTGAACATCCAGGCCAGCCACAGGCCGGCGGCCCAGGTCACCACCATGGCAGGGTTCACTATGCCTTTAAGGAGGCGGCGCTCCATGATCTTGAAGGTCTCGGCCTGCTGCGAACCCACCGCCGATTCCGCGTGGTAGACGTACAGGCGGGGCAGATAGAGCATCCCGGCCA
The DNA here is from genome assembly GCF_014844055.1 of Aureimonas sp. OT7. NCBI lineage: Bacteria > Pseudomonadati > Pseudomonadota > Alphaproteobacteria > Hyphomicrobiales > Aurantimonadaceae > Aureimonas > Aureimonas sp. OT7. The sequence goes on along the minus strand of NZ_CP062167.1, from coordinate 427,547 downwards.
TCCAGGAGATCACCGCCACGATATGCAGGGATTTGACCCAGGGCATCGCTTCCGGCGGAACCAGCGCGAACAGCGCGATCATCAGAAGGGCGCCCACTCCGAGGGCGATCCAGAGGGCGCGGTTGGATTTCATGCGGATCTCCTGAGATGGAAGGTTGACGTTCTTGTTGCCGCTTCGGCTAGAGATGCTCTAGCCGCCGCGGACGCGGCGCACGAGCGCCTCGACATGCGCGATCGGCGTATCCGGCGTGATGCCATGTCCAAGGTTGAAGATCAGCGGACCGCCGCCCAGCGCTGCCAGGATGGCGTCTACGCCGTCTTCCAGGGCAGCGCCGCCGGCGATCAGGCGCAGCGGGTCCAGATTGCCCTGCACCGCGCCATCCGCCTGCAGGCGGCGGCCCTGTGCGGCCGGCACGGTCCAGTCCAGCCCGACGACGTCAACGCCCGTTTCGGCGCGATAGAAATCGAGATAGGCGCCGGCGCCCTTGGCGAAGCCGATGATCCGCGCACCCGGCTCGGCAGCCCTGACCTGCGCGACGATCCTCTTGACCGGGGTGACGGCGAAGCGGCGGAAACCGCCCTCGTCGAGAATGCCGGCCCAGCTGTCGAAGATCTGGACGCAGTCCGCCCCGGCACGAAGCTGGCGGATGAGATATTGCGCCGACATGTCGGCCAGCAGCGCCAGCAGGGCATCCATCTCGTCCGGATGGCGATAGGCGAACAGCCGGGCAGGGGCCTGATCGGGAGTTCCGTGACCGGCGATCATGTAGGTGGCGACCGTGAAGGGCGCACCACAGAACCCGATCAGCGCAGTCTCGTCGGGCAGGGCTTCGCGAATACGAGCGACGGCCGCGATGACCGGTGCCAGATGCGTTTCGGCCATGGACGGGTCGAGCGTCTCGACTTCGCGCGGCAACAGCGGGTCCATCTGCGGCCCTTCGCCCGCCACGAAACGGACGTTGCGGCGCAGGGCATCGGGGATGACGAGGATATCCGAGAACAGGATGGCCGCGTCGAAGCCGAAGCGCCGTATCGGCTGCAGCGTGACTTCCGTCGCCAATGCCGGATTGTAGCAGAGATCGAGAAAGGAGCCGGCCTCGGCCCGCGTCGCGCGATATTCGGGCAGGTAGCGCCCCGCCTGGCGCATCAGCCAGATCGGGGGCGTGTCGAGCGTTTCTCCGTCGATGGCCCTCAGCAATCGGCGTCTTGGCATGATGGCATCCATTCCTCGTCGATCGATCGTCGGACACGGCGATCGCATTTATCCCCTAAATATAGAATCCCTATAGAAAAGGATTCTTATTCTTTATGGCCGTGGATTGCAGGAATTCATGGTCACGGATCGTTAGCCATGCAAATGGGGCCCCGGCAGTCGAGCCTGTCGATGACAGTGCGCGGCATCGTGTGGGCGACGCGCATTTTCGAAATAGTCGTGCAGAATCATCGTATTGGACAAGGTAAGGATCACCGGCGCCTGTGGATGAGGTGTGCACGATGCACTGCGTGCGACGGCGTTTTCCCCGATATTCAGATTGCCATGACCACAAGCGTCCGCCTGGTCAGCCATGTGGAAAAGCATGGCGCTTTCCCACCGCGTCCGGCTAAGGCGTGGGCGCTCCCCCATACCATCCAGTGATTCCCACAGACCTGCCAGAATGTCGGGGGCGGCGGGTTGGTTCCCCTTGCACCGTGTCTAAGAATCGAGTCCGCCGTCTGGAACGCGGCCGCGTGGCTGGCTAGAAGGGATGCTGGGACAGCTCAGGGGAGGTTCGAATGACGGAACCCATCATTCTCGCGTCGGGCAGCGTGCATCGGCGACGCCTTCTCGAACAGGCGGGGATCGCCGTCGAGGCGATCGCCTCCGGCATCGATGAACGCGCCGTCGAGGAGTCGTTCGGGGATGCGGAGGTAACGGCCGAAGACCTGGCCTCGATCCTGGCGGAAGCGAAGGCCGTCGACGTGTCGGAGGGTCGGCCAGGGCGGTTCGTGGTAGGGGCCGACCAGACTCTGGAGCTGGATGGCGTTCTCTTCCACAAGCCGACATCCATGGAACAGGCGCGACGCACGCTCCTGGCCTTGTCCGGGCGCACGCACAGACTGCACAGCGCCTACGCGATTGTCAGAAGCGGCGTGGTGCTGAGCCGACGGGTCGAGACCGCCTCCATCACCTTGCGTCAATTGACACCCAAGGAGATCGGCCAGTATCTCGCCAAGGCCGGCGAGGCGGTGCTGGGCAGTGTCGGCGCCTACCAGATCGAGGGCTCCGGTATCCTCCTGATGGATCGGATAGAGGGCGATTTCTTCACCATTGTCGGCCTGCCTCTGCTGCCGCTGGTCAAGGATCTGCAGGCGGAAGGCGCCCTCGATGCCTGATGTGGCGATACCGCGCGCCTTCGTCACCGGGTGGCCGGTATGGCACTCCCGTTCGCCGTTGATCCACGGAGCCTGGTTGCAGCGGCACGGCCTGCCGGGCAGTTACCAGCGCGCAGGCGTACCGCCCGAGGAGATCGAGCAGTTCCTGTCGGACCTCAGATCCGGGGGGTTCGTCGGCGGCAACGTGACCATTCCCCACAAGGAAGCGGCCTTCCGCGCTGCCGGTCGGCTCGATGCGGCAGCCACCGCCATCGGCGCGGTCAACACGCTGTGGTTCGAGGACGATGTGCTGGTTGGCGGCAACACCGACGCCCACGGCTTTGCCGCCAATCTGGATGACCGGCTGGCGGGCTGGCGCGATGCCGAGACGGTGGTGGTGCTGGGCGCGGGGGGCGCGGCACGGGCGGTTGTCCACGCCGTTCTTTCGGCCGGCGCGCGCAGCGTACATATCGTGAACCGCAATCCGGCACGGGCGGCGACGGTTGCCGATGGGTTCGGCGGGCGCGTCATGGCCCACGGGCTCGAGGACGAGGCGCGATTGATGCGCCGGGCGGACCTCCTCGTCAATACGCGTCCGGCACACACGCCCGATGGCGAGGCATTGGCGATAAGCGACCTTACCGGCCTTGCCGATGCGGCCCTTGTGACAGACATCGTCTACGTGCCCATCGAGACGCCCCTGCTGGCGGCGGCGCGGGCCCGCGGCCTGCGGACGGCGGACGGGCTCGGCATGCTCCTGCATCAGGCCGTGCCGGGTTTCGAGCGATGGTTCGGCGTAAAGCCACAGGTGGACGAGGCACTTCGTGGCCTCGTCCTGCGCGATATCGAGAAGGGAGTTTGACGATGGATACGGCAGGGCAGGGCGCAGAGACGGCAAGGGACGAGGTGATGGGCCTCTTCACCGACTACGCCGAAGGGTTCGACGATTTCGACTGCGATGCCGTGGCCGCCTGCTTTGCCTTCCCTGCAACCCTGTGGCAGGGCGGACGCGGCAATAGCTTTGCCGACGAAGACGAACTCCTCGAAAACATCGAGGCCCTGCTGGACGTCTTCGAGCGCGAAGAGATCGTGCATACGCGCTTCGACATCCTGGAGCTGACGGGAGGCGTCGAAAGCGCCAATGCCGTTCTTCGGTGGCGCCACGAGCGCGCCGACGGCGACGTGGCGCTGGAATTCTCGTGCCGGTATCTTCTGGTGCGGGACGGGCAGGACAATGCCTTGCGCATTACCAGCACGGTCACGGACTGACGGGGTGAAGATCCTCGGCCTCACCGGATCCATCGGGATGGGCAAAAGCACGACGGCGGCCATGTTCGAGGCGCTGGGCGTTCCTGTGTACAGCGCCGACGCGTCCGTGCACCGCATCTACGCCGGACCTCGGGCACAACGGATCGACGACGCCTTTCCAGGGACCCTGCGCGACGGCGTCATCGACCGCGCTGCGCTGTCGCAGGCGGTTGTCGGCAATCCCGACGCACTACGCACGCTGGAAGCGATCGTCCATCCTCTGGTGCGGGAGGCGGAGGCCGACTTTCTGGATGCGGCGCGGCGCAACGGCCATCCGCTCGTCGTCCTCGACATTCCGCTGCTGTTCGAAACCGGACGGGAGGCGGATATGGACGCGGTCCTCGTCGTTACCGCGCCGGAGGCCGTCCAGCGCGAGCGGGTGCTGGCGAGGCCCGGTATGACGGCGCAGAAGCTGGACGCGATCCTGGCACGGCAGATCCCCGACGCCGACAAGCGGGCAAAGGCGGATTTCGTGATCGATACCGCGTCGGGCCTCGACGCGGCCAGGACGGCGGTGGAGGCAATCGTTCGGCACCTTGGATAACTTCACGATCGGGGTTGAGGCGCGCTAGCCGATGCGCGAAGAGGGGACAGGCTGGGGTGTCAAGGGTTGTTCCATGCGCGAAATCGTCTTCGATACGGAAACGACCGGGCTCGATTTCGAGGCCGACCGGGTCATCGAGATCGGCGGCATCGAGTTGTGGAACCATATTCCGACGGGCCGGGAGTTCCATTGCTTCATTCGGCCGGCGGGAAGGCGGGTCGATCCGGGGGCATTCGACATCCACGGGATTTCAGACGATTTCCTGAAGGATAAGCCGTTGTTCGAAGAGGTGGCGGACGACTTCGTCGCGTTTTTCAGCGATGCGATGCTGATCGCGCACAATGCGGCATTCGACGTGCGCTTCCTGAACGCCGAGATGAAGCGCCTTGGACGGCAGGAGATTCCCCTGTCGTCGATCATCGACACGCTCCCCATGGCGCGGCGCAAGTTTCCGATGGCACCGGCGACGCTGGATGCCCTGTGCTCGCGATTCCAGATCGATACGTCGCGCCGCGACAAGCACGGGGCGCTCGTGGACTCCGAGCTTCTGGCGCAGGTCTATATCGAGCTGATCGGTGGCCGCCAGGCGGCCTTGCTGCTGAATCCGGAAGAAGGCCGATCCCAGGGCAACGACACGCTTGGCGACGTCGTGCTGCAACCGACCCGGCAGCGGCCAATCGCCTTGCCGCCCCGGTTGGACGACGCGCAGCGCGCCCGTCACGCCGCCTTCGTGGCGACGCTCGGCGAAGAGGCCATCTGGCGCACCTATCTGCCCGCCGACTGATCCCGGGCAATGGCCATGAAAAAGGGCGCCACCGAGTGGCGCCCTGACGATGGATCCGATGGGCCTGGTATCAGGAAGGCTGCACCTGCTGGCGGGCGCGCTCTTCGGCCATGCGCTGCTGGAACAGCGCAGCAAAATCGATAGGATCGACCATCAGAGGCGGGAAACCGCCGTTCCGCGTGACGTCGGCGATGACCTGGCGTGCAAAGGGGAACAGAAGGCGAGGGCACTCGATGAAAAGAACCGGCAGGAGATGCTCCTGCGGGAAATTCTCGACCCGGAAGATGCCGCCATACTGCAGTTCGACCAGGAACATCGCTTCCGCGCCTTCGCCCGCACGGGCGTTGAGCGTCAGCTTGACATCGTACTCGCCGTTGGAGCCGGTGACCGGCAGGGCGGAGACGTTGACGCCGATGTTGATTGCCGGCGGCTTTCCCTGTCCACGAAGAACGCCGGGCGCATTCGGGCTCTCGAAGGAGAGATCCTTGATGTACTGCGTCAGCACGTTCAGGCTGGGGGCCGCGGCCGGGGCAGTCTGGCCATTGGCCTTTTCGGTTTCGGACATCAAATTTCCTCGTGATATCGATGCGTCAGGCTGGTGTTGCGCTAGCATGCCGGGTCCGGCGAGACAAGCGAGCCTACGACCGGTCTGGAGGCAACCTACGGTTGTCGCCTGCCTGGCCGTCCGACCATGGCGAGTCCGGATCGCTGTCCCGGCGTTCGAAATCGTCTTCCTGAAGGTCTATCACCTCCGGGCCCACGCGATGCGCGGTTCCGGCCGTATAGGTGGCATGGCCGGGGCCGTACGCCCGAACGGTGATGCGGGAGCGCATCGCATTCCAGATCATGTCGCGCACCGGCGGGACGAAAAGCAGCAGGCCGAAGATGTCGGTGACGAAACCCGGGATCATCAACAGGATCGACCCTAGGACGATCATCGCGCCATGGACGATCGGGCGCTCCGGAACAACACCGGCGCGTGCTTCCGCCTGGGCGGCCTTGAGCGTGGAGAACCCCTGCCTGCGAAACAGGACGATGCCGAGCAGGAACGAGACCACCACGAGGGCCAGGGTCCAGCCGATACCGATCTGGCTGCCGACGGCGATGAAGACGCCGATCTCGACCATTGGAAGAGCAAGAATTGCGATCAGGACGAGGAGTGCGGGCATGGGCAGGCGGTGTCTTTCCCGGTCGGATGCCTTAGAGGCGGAGTGAATATCGGGCACATAGGTATCGCGCGGCGTGATTTGAATGCCGCGCGCACCATGTCTATATGCGTCGGATAGCTTTTACACGGATTCAAGGGATGCGGAGAGCATGGGTTTCGGGACGATCTTCTTTATCGTGGTGACGGTGATCGTCCTCTACCAGTTGTGGACGGTACTGGGGCGCCGCACCGGCAACGAGCGCCCGCCCTACGATCCCTACACGCGCAACGACCAGAACGGGGCCGCGAGCCCGGGCAACGTCGTAACCCTGCCCAGCCGCCGCCTGCCGGACACCGAGCCGGTCGCCAGCAGCTACGAGGCCATCGACAAGCTGGCGGAGCCGGGCACGGCAACCAATACCGAACTGCGCAGGATCAAGGATGCAGATCCGTCCTTCGACGCACCGACCTTCGTGGATGGAGCGAAGATCGCTTATGAAATGATCGTGACCGCCTTTGCGGACGGTGACAGGAAGCTGCTGCGCAACCTCCTTTCCCCGGAAGTCTACCAGGGCTTCGATACGGCCATCACCGACCGCGAAAAGCGCGGCGAGCGCATGCAATCCTCGTTCGTCGGAATCGACGATGCAAAGATCGTATCGGCCGAGTTGAAGGGCACCGAGGCCTACGTGACCCTGCGCATCGTCTCCCAGCTTATCTCTGCCGTTCTCAAGCCCGACGGCACCGTTGCGGATGGCGATCCGGAGACGGTTGTCGAGGTTCGGGACGTGTGGACCTTCGCGCGCGACACCCGTTCGCGCGATCCGAACTGGAAGCTGGTAGAGACCGAATCTGAAGAAAGCTGAGGCTCTCTTGAGGCATGAAGCGGCGAGGCGTCCTGACCGAGGAAGACAAGCGCCTGTGGTCGGCCGTCGCGCGCACCGCGCGTCCGCTGCCAGGGCGGGCCCTGCTGCCCGAGCCGCCTGAAGATGCCCTTGCCGGAGCCGGCAGAACGCCGGAAGCGCAGGTCAGGCCGGGCACGGCCCCACGGCCGGACATTGCGCCGGGCCCGCCGGCGCGCTCCCATATTGTCCAGGAGACGATCGACCGGCCGGTACGGCGCAAGCTGGGCCGGGGCCGGCTGGAGATCGACGCCCGCATAGACCTTCACGGCAAGACCGAGGCCGTGGCGCATTATGCGCTGCTGGGTTTCCTCCGGTCTGCCCACGGCATGGGGCTGCGCCATGTTCTGGTGATCACCGGCCGGGGATCCTCGTCCGGATCGACCGGCGCATTGCGGCGCGCATTCCCGCACTGGATCGCCACGGATGCCTTCCGCCGCCTCGTCTCGGGGTTCGACGTCGCCGAGCGAAGCCACGGTGGGGACGGCGCGTTCTACGTCAGGCTGCGAAAGACATGACACCATTCGGAGAGAAGGTCCGTGCGCTACGGCGCGAAAAAGGGGTCAGCCAGGGCCAGATGGCGGAAGCGCTCGGCGTTTCCGGAGCCTATCTGTCGGCACTGGAGCATGGCCGGCGCGGTCGTCCGAGCTGGTATCTGCTGCAGCGGATGATCGGCTATCTGGGTGTGATCTGGGACGATGCGGAAGAGCTGGAGCGGCTGGCCGAGTTGTCCCATCCACGGGTGACGGTGGAAACCGGAGGGCTCGCGCCCGAGGCGACGGTGCTGGCCAATCGCCTGGCGGAAACCATCGGATCCCTCAGCCCGGCGGATATCCGGCAGCTTCTGGAGATACTGGAGCAGGCCGCAGGACGTATCGAGGCGGGCCGACGCGTAAAATAACCTTCGCCTGCCTTGCAATGGCCATCGGTGGTCCCCAATATCAACCCATGTTCAACGAAACGGAAGGAGGTGATCCAATGTCGAGTGGTTTGCAATTGCCGACAGGATCGGAAATGCGCGTCGACGGGAAGGGGCAGCCTTCTTTCTGACGATGGCTTTCGGCCATTCAGGCACGGCCTGACGGCAAGAGCTCGCAATCACGGGGCCGCTCCTTCGACGGGGCGGCCCTTTTGGTTCAGGCATACAGGTCGCGGCGCGTCGGCGGCAGCCTGCTGGGCCCCTTCACCTTCCGAGAGGCCAGCGTTTGCTGGATCAACGCATCGCCGCGTTCGAAGCTGATGGCACATCCCACGAGATAGGCCAGCCAGAGCCGGGCCCGCGGCTCTCCGATCATTCCGATCGCGGCTTCCATGTTGTCCTGCAACCGATTGGCCCACAGCCTGAGGGTTCGGGCATAGTGCTCCCGCCACCCTTCCACGTCGTGGATCTCGAAACGGTAGGCCTCGAGCTTCTGAAGGGAGTGGCCGATATAATCCAGCTCGCCCCCCGGAAAGATGTATTGCGTCAAAGCCTTGTATTCCGCCGATTTGCGATGGAACTGCCGCACCGTCTTCTTGGCGGGGCGCGTTATGGCATGGTGCAGATAGAGCCCGCCCGGTTCCAGAAGCCGATGGACCGCGGCAAAGTACTCGTCGTGATGGGCAAAGCCCACATGCTCGAACATGCCGATGGAGGATATCTTGTCGAAGCTTCCGGACAGATCCTGAAACGGCTTCAGCTCGATCGTGATCCGGTCGGATAATCCGGCTTCGGCGATCCGCTCGCGCGACAGGTCGAACTGGGCCTGGCTCAGCGTGACGCCGTGGCCCACGACCCCGTAATGGGACACTGCGTGGATCAGGAGCGCACCCCAGCCGCTGCCGATGTCGAGCATACGTTCGCCCGGCTGCAGGCGCAGTTTTCGGCAGATCATGTCCAGCTTGTCGCGCTGAGCCCTGTCGAGATCGTCGTGCCAGCCATCGAAGTACGCGCAGGAGTAGAGCATGCGCTGGTCCAGGAACAGCCGGTAGAAATCGTTGGAGACATCGTAATGATATTGGATGGCCTGCCTGGTGGAGCCACTGGCGCCGGCGCCTTCCCCGATCGCCGCATGGACGACCTTTCCCTGGCGCCGCAGCCGTACCAGCGCAGGCAGCGCGCGCGCCACCTGCCACTTGCCGATCTGTTTCAGGGCCTGCTTGGTCTTGACCCGGCTCTTGACGCCAGCGACGTCGAACAGCGTGCCGTCCTCGATATCGAAGGCTTTTTCCATCCACAGCTCGACGAGCGTGGTGATCGTCGGCCGGAAGGCAAGGCGCGACAACGCCACGGGATCATGCAGTACCACGACCGGTCCATCCACCGGCCCGAGGCGCTCACCCGTCCACAGACGGACCGCGATTTCCGGTTGGAAGCTTTCATATCCCTGCCGGATCAACCGGGCGAGGGTCCGGGCACTCGCATCTTCGGCGCGAACAATTTCGTGTCTCACGTGAAACACTCCCCGCATGATAAGTCCGCCTGAGAATAGCACGGCATCGCAACAGAGGAAGGGTCTGGGGCGATGCCGATCACTTTTCGGTGTAGCGGGGCCCGAATTTCAGCCCGAGGGCGTGGCGAGCTTCATCAGGATCAGCCCTGTGACGATCAACGCCGCCGCCAGCAATCGGGTCGGATTGGCGGCTTCACCAAGGACGACGACGCCAACGATGAAAGCGCCAACGGCGCCGATGCCCGTCCAGATGACATAGGCGGTTCCGAGTGGCAGCGTCCGCATCGATATCGACAGCAGGGCGAAGCTGGCGCCCATGAACAGAATGGTGACGATGCTCGGCACCAGGCGTGTGAAGCCTGCGGATTGCTTCATCGAGAAGGCCCAGACGACCTCCAGGACACCAGCGACGAGAAGATAGGCCCAGGCCATGACGAAAACTCCGAGTAGCGCGGGTCGTCCAGCGGGAATGGCCTTGAGGGAAGGTCGTCCTTCGACACGCGCCAATGCGGTGTCCCATGGCGGGAAATGGGGGCCGGGCGCCGTCCGATCAAGCTGCGACCATCAAAAATCCGAGGCAATGCCGTTCTTTTCCCAGTCTCCGTAGCGGACCGGTTCCGGGCCGTCGCGTCCATTGATCTCGACGGGCTTGTCGTCTGTCTTCGGCTCGGCGGCGCGCCGTTGCCGGGCTTCCAGCAGAGCCCGTTGCGCCGCCGGCGGCAGATCCTCGAAACGCCGTGCCGGCGCTGCTTTGTCCTGCGTCATGATCCTGCTCCATGGCGTGCTGCCGATCGTCCCAGTATTGAAGGACGCACATGGCCTTACCAGATTGTACATAGGCCTCACGGCCTTGTAACGCTGGAGATATCGACGCTTATGAACAGGCTCAAGACTGCCATGCTGATCGCGGTGATGACCGCCCTTTTCATGGGGGTCGGTTTGTTGATCGGCGGCCGTGGCGGCATGATGATCGCACTCCTCATCGCCATCGGCATGAATTTCTTTGCGTACTGGAACGCCGACAAGATGGTCCTGCGCATGCATCACGCGCATGAGGTGGATGAGCGCACCGCTCCGGATTATTACCGGCTCGTGAAGGGGTTGGCCGCCAATGCCGGCCTGCCGATGCCGCGCGTGTACATCATCGAGAACGACCAGCCCAACGCATTCGCAACGGGCCGCAACCCGCAGAATGCCGCCGTGGCCGCGACCACCGGCCTGCTGCGGCAACTGACGCCGGAGGAGGTCGCCGGGGTCATGGCGCATGAGCTGGCCCATGTGGAGAACCGCGATACGCTGATCATGACCATCACGGCCACGCTGGCGGGTGCCATCTCGATGCTCGGCAACTTTGCGTTCTTCTTTGGCGGCAACCGCGAGAACAACGGCAATCCGCTGGGCATCATCGGCGTCCTCGCAGCGGTGATCGTCGCCCCGCTGGCCGCCATGATCGTCCAGATGGCGATCTCCCGGACGCGGGAATACTCGGCCGACAGGCGCGGCGCGGAAATCGCCGGCAATCCGATCTGGCTGGCATCGGCCTTGGCCAAGATCGCCTCGGCCGCAGGACGGACCGTCAATGTCGATGCCGAGCGCAACCCGGCGACCGCCCATATGTTCATCGTCAATCCGCTGAATGGCCAGCGGATGGACAATCTCTTCTCGACACATCCCGACACCAACAACCGGATTGCTGCCCTCAAGGCCCAGGCTGCCGAAATGCAGCCCGCCGCCGGCGGATCCGGCCGGCTCTCGTCGGCGACGCGGGAAAGCGGCTTCCTTGACGAGGGGCGGCAGCGCGGTCCATGGAGCGGCGGAAGCAACAGCGGCGGTGGACGACGAGGACCATGGGGTTGAAGAAAAAGCCGCGGACCGGGCGTGCGCTCGCGGACGCGGATAGGGACGACAAGCCGGGCCTGGCGGCGCGCCAGGTTGCCACCCGGCTTTTGTCGGCCGTCGTCGTGTCGCAGACATCGCTGGATGGCCTGACCGACCGCAAAGGCGGCCACCCGGCCTTCCGGCGTCTGGAGGGCAGGGACCAATCCCTGGTGCGCGCCATTCTCGTTTCGGCGCTGCGGCGGCGCGGAACGCTGGACGCGATCCTGGCACAATGCCTCGAACGCCCGCTACCGGGCAATGCCGACGCCCTGCACAGCCTGCTCCATACGGCCATGGCCCAGATCCTGTTTCTGGACGTGCCGGATTCCGCCGCCGTCGATCTTGCCGTCTCGCAAACGCATGGCGATCCCCGCCTTCGCCGGTTCGCCGGCCTGGTCAACGCGATCCTGCGACGCGTATCCCGCGAGAGGGACGGCCTGATCGCCGGGCAGGCCGATCCGCTGGTCGATATGCCGAAATGGCTGCAGCAGCGTCTGTTGCCGGCCTATGGCACGGAAGCGCTGGCCGCCATCGCCGCCGCCCATCGCGCCATCGCACCGGTGGACATCACCGTCCGCGACGGCGATGCGGCCCTGTGGGCGGAGCGTCTGGGCGGTCATCTGCTGTCCTTCGGAACCGTCCGCCTGGAGGCGGACCCATCCCGACCGGTGCAGGAACTGACCGGGTTCGACGAGGGGGCCTGGTGGGTGCAGGATGCTGCCGCGGCCATACCCGCAAGACTGTTCGGTGCTGTCGCAGGTGCCCGGATCGCCGACCTCTGTGCAGCGCCGGGCGGCAAGACGGCGCAACTGGCCGCCGCGGGAGCCGAGGTCACCGCGATGGACATATCGGCAAGCCGGCTGGCTCGCCTGGAAGAGAATTTCCAGCGGCTTCGTCTGCCGGTAAGGGCGGTGCACGGCGATATCAGGCAGGCCGACATCGTCTCCGGCGGGTCGTTCGACGGCGTGCTCCTGGATGCGCCCTGCTCCTCGACGGGCACGATCCGCCGCCACCCCGACGTCGCCTATACGAAGAGCGCTGAAGAAGTGGACAAGCTGGCGGCCGTGCAGGCCGACCTTCTGCGGCACGCGGCCCGCGCCGTACGACCGGGGGGCGTGCTCGTCTTCTCGAACTGCTCGCTGGACCCTGCCGAAGGAGAAGCCATCGTCGAGGCATTTCTGGCGGCCCATTCCGACTATCGCAGAAAGCCCGTGACGGCCGATGAACTGCCGGGGCTGGAAGCCGCCATCTCGCCGGCCGGCGATGTCCGGACCACGCCGGCAATGGTGCCGGACGCCAACCCGGCCCTGGCCGGCCTGGACGGATTCTACGCGGCGCGATTGCTGCGCCTTCCGGCGACCGGCGGTTAATAAGAATTTTACCTCGATTCACGAAAATGCCGCATGAGTGAATCATCGCGACGGCTTCCTGACGAGGGCGGCCGCGCAGGGGAGCCCGGCGATCATGGCTGCGGAACTGGTTGACGACCCACGGTTGGCAGGTCTTGCGCTGAGAGAGGCATGGCGCCGGGCGCGGCGCGTGGCGCGCGCACCCTGGCTGTCGATCCTGCCGGGCATGGGGCCGGACCGCATCCTGGCCGTCCCGCGTGAATTCCGTCACGGCGACATGGCGACCGCCGAGACCATCTATGCCGGCGATTTCCATCTGGCGGGACACCGCGTGGAGATTACCGATACGTCGCCTTTCGAGCGGCGTGACGCGCCCCTGGCCTGGCAGGCCGAGCTTTACGGTTTCTCGTGGCTGCGGCACCTGTCGGAAATGCAGGACGCCCTCGCAGCGGAGAACGCACGCGCCCTCGTCGACGATTTCATGGGCTTGCCCCGGCGGCGGCGTTCGCCTGTCTGCACCGCACCGGAGGTGATGGCGCGCCGTGTCATCTCCTTCCTGACCCATTGCCCGATCGTCATGGCCCAGGGCAAGGACGAGTTCCGGGGGCGGTTCCTGGATCTCATCGCGGCCGAGGCGCGCTATCTGCGGCGCATCGCACCGGAAGTCACCGACGGCATGCCGCGCCTGATGGTGCGGATCGCCCTGGCCTATGCCGCCCTTTGTATCCATGCGCACGCCCATCAGATGAAGACGGCGGCGCAGAACGTGTCTGACGAGCTGGATCGCCAGATCTTTCCCGATGGCGGACATGTCTCGCGTAATCCCGAAACCATCGTCGAGATTCTGTCGCTCCTTCTGCCGCTGCGGCAGCTGTTTTCGCAACGCCAGCAGCCCGTGCCGCGGAGCCTGCTGGCGGCGATCGACCGTATGCTGCCGGCACTTCGCTTCTTCCGCCATGCCGATGGCGCGCTTGCTCTGTTCAACGGGGCGACGTCCGGCAGCCAGGCGTTAATGCTCGCGCTTCTGCGGTTCGACGAGACATTGGGCGAACCGGTATCCCACATGCGGCAGACTGGATATCACCGGCTGGCGCAGGGCAATTGCACCCTGGTCGCCGATACCGGCGTTGCACCCGAGGGCGCGTTGTCGGTGGACGCCCACGCCGGTACGCTGGCCTTCGAATTTTCGTCCGGCGCACGGCGCCTGATCGTCAACTGCGGCGCGCCGCCAAAGGCGGAGGCCGCCTGGCGGCGGCTGGCTCGCAGCACGGCCGCCCATTCGACGCTGACGGTCGCCGACCATTCCTCGTCACGCTTCGCGCGGTCGCGGCTGATCGACCGCTTTCTCGGAAGCCCGCTCGTATCGGGGCCGACCAAGGTGGTCGCAGAGCGGCAGGAGAAGGCCGACGGCCTGCATCTGTCCATGGCGCATGATGGATACCGTGCGAATTTCGGACTGGTCCACGAGCGGGACCTGTTCCTGTCGCGCGATGGCCGCCTGGTGGAGGGGTGGGACCGCCTGTTCCGCTCCAATCGCCCGGCGCGTGGCCGCGCCGGAAACGCCGTGGCCGAAACTCATGTCCGTTTCCACCTCCACCCGGATGTGGAAGCCGAAATCGCCGGTAGCGGCATTCGCCTGTTTGCCGGCGGCGAAGTCTGGTGGTTCTTTGCCGATGGCGCCCCCGCGCTCGAGGAATCGATCTTCTTTGCGGATCCGCGCGGTGCGCGGCGCACACGCCAGATCGTCCTGACCTTCGGCGATAATCAGGCCGAGCTTCACTGGCGCCTCGAACGACGGTTGTAGCCGACGGAGGCAGCCGGACGGCGCGAGCGCCCTATATTCGCGGTCGACCTCAAGGGACCGGGATATCGCCATGGCTGCCTCAGCACCTCGTCTTTCATTGGCCGCATTGGCTGCATGCCTGGCCCTCAGCGGTTGCGGCATGAGCCGCGCCGTAACGGTTGCCCCCCAGACGATGGACGATCTGGCGCGGCAGACAGAGCCGTTCCGCGCCGGCCGGGCGGCCGAATGAGCCGCAAACGACATCAGCAGGCGATTTAACTCTTCGTCAAAATGCCCTATCACCCCGGCTCGAAGGCGGGCGCTGCCCGCATGTCAGCTATCCTGCGCGCCCTATCGACATGAGGCGCGCCGAGCCGGAGATCGTGATGGCCATTGCAGCAAACACCTATCCTGCCCCGGACCGACTTCCGATCCGGCGCGCCCTTCTGTCCGTCTTCGACAAGACGGGGATAGAGGAGCTGGCGCGCTTTCTGGCCGGGCAGGGCGTGGAACTGTTGTCGACGGGCGGGACAGCGCGTGCCCTGAGCGCCCTTGGCCTCGTCGTCAAGGATGTCTCCGAGCTGACCGGGTTTCCGGAAATCATGGATGGGCGCGTGAAGACGCTGCATCCGAACGTGCATGGCGGCCTTCTGGGCATTCGCGCCGACCCCGCCCATGCCGAGGCGATGCAGGCCCACGGTATAGCCGGGATCGATCTTCTGGTCGTCAACCTCTATCCATTCGAGGAGACGGTGGCGTCAGGCGCGGATGCCGCCGCCATCGTCGAGAATATCGACATCGGCGGACCTGCCATGATCCGCGCCGGCGCGAAGAACCATCCCTATGTCACCGTCCTGACCGATCCCGCCGATTATGCGACGTTCATGGACACCATGGTTGCAGGGGACGGACAGACCGATCTGGAGCTTCGGCGCAAGCTGGCGGGCAAGGCGTTCGCGCTGACGGCAGGCTACGACGCCGCGGTATCGAACTGGTTTGCGGCGGTGGGGCAGGATGCGGCGCCCAAGCGCCGCAGCTTTGCCGGAACGCTGGCCAGCACCCTGCGCTACGGCGAAAATCCGCATCAGCACGCCAGCTTCTACCATACGTCCGAAAACCGGGCCGGTGTCGCGACAGCGCGGCAGGTGCAGGGCAAGGAACTGTCCTACAACAACCTCAACGATACGGACGCCGCCTTCGAGCTGGTCGCCGAGTTCGATCCGGCGCGGGCGGCGGCGGTTGCCATCATCAAGCATGCCAACCCCTGCGGTGTGGCCGAGGGCGAAACCTTGCTGGATGCGTATCGGCGCGCCTATGCGTGCGACACGGTGTCCGCCTTTGGCGGGATCGTCGCGCTCAACCGCCGTCTCGACGCCGCCACGGCCGCCGAGATCACCCAGATCTTCACCGAAGTCATCATCGCGCCTGGCGCCGCCGAAGAGGCGATGCGGATCGTCGCGGCGAAGAAGAACCTGCGCCTGCTCCTGACCGATGGCCTCCCCGATCCGCGCATGCCGGGGCTGATGGTGAAGTCGGTTGCCGGGGGCCTGCTGGTCCAGAGCCGCGACAACGGTCATATCGACGATGTGACCCTGAAGGTGGTGACGCGGCGCCAGCCCACCGCCGAAGAGATGGCCGACCTGAAATTCGCCTTCCGCGTCGCCAAGCACGTAAAATCGAATGCCATCGTCTATGCGAAGGACCTGGCGACGGTCGGCATCGGCGCCGGGCAGATGAGCCGCGTGGATTCGGCGCGGATCGCCGCCCGCAAGGCCGAGGACGCGGCCGAGGCAGCCGGCGGCCCGGTGCTGACCAGGGGCTCGGTGGTCGCGTCGGATGCGTTCTTCCCGTTCGCCGACGGTCTTCTGTCGGCCGTCGCGGCCGGTGCCACCGCCGTTATCCAGCCGGGTGGCTCGATGCGGGACGACGACGTCATCAAGGCGGCGGACGAAAACGGCCTTGCCATGGTGTTTACCGGAATGCGCCATTTCCGCCACTGATCCGGGCCGGAACCCGTCATGAAAAAGGGCGCGCCATGACATGGCGCGCCCCTTTCCTGTCTGTCGATGGGCTCAGCCCGCGAGGTCCATCAGCAGTCCCGCTGCCAGCGTCAGCCGTGCAACCGATGTTTCGCCACTGCCGACGAGTTCGCTGATTCGCTCTGCAATCCGGTCGATCTTGTCTCCCTCTTCGGCTGCCCAGGCGGCAACCGGGTCGTCGCTCTGGCCGAAGCGCGTCAGGACATCGGTGGTCAGCCTGCGCCGCGCGTTGGATATCTGGCTGCCGGCACGCTCCAGCGTCAGGGTCTCGAAATAATCCTGCGGCCGGATGCCCATGATCGCCGTCTCCAGCCGGCCGATGCGCAGCCGCTTCGTCATCTGGAAATAGGCCGACAGGACGTCATCGCCCGGCTTGCCCGTTTCACGTGAAACGCGGGCGGCGTCCGGAATCAGGCCGATCAGCGGAAGCAGCGCGACCTCGTGCGCCAGCTCCTCGGGGATATCCTTGTCCAGCAGTGCCTGCAGGCGGGCCGCATACTTGTCCCGAGCGCGGTCGCTGGCAAGCTCCAAAAGTTTCGGCTTCATGGTGGACTGCATGCGCTGCAGGGCCGCGACGGCCACCGAGGTTTCCGTTTCCGGAGGCATGTTGCGGACCAGCCATGCGGTCACGATCTGGAGGGTCAGCGCCACGGTCCGATACAGCTCGTTCTGGACGGAGCCGGGCAACTGGTTGTCCTGCGCATCGATCCGGGAGATCAACGCGGCCATGTCGAGCCCGTCATAGGCGACGACGAAGGCGCGCGTCACCTGTGCCGACGTGGCGCCCGTCGCGTCGCTCATCGCCGTCGGGAAGCACGGCCCAAGGCGATTGGCGAGTGCGTTGGCGAGATCGGTTGCGATGATCTCGCGGCGTAGCCGGTGGCTCTGGATGTCGCCCCGATGGCCGTCACGCATGGCAGGCGGGAAATAGGCGAACAGCCTTGCCTCCAGGTAGGGATCGTCCGGCAGGGGGCTGGCGATCAGCTGGTCGAAGAGATCGATCTTCGCATAGGCCAGCAGGACGGCCAGCTCGGGCCGCGTCAGCCCACGACCGGCCGCCTTGAAGTCGGCCAGCTCGCGGTCGTTCGGCAGATACTCCACCGCCCTGTCCAGCCGCTTCTCGCCTTCCAGGCGCGATATGAGGCGGCCCTGGAGCGGCAACCTGTCGGCCCCGGCGATCTGCTCGAGGGACAAAGCGAGCGTCTGCTCGTAATTGTTGGCCAGAACGAGGTCCGCCACATCCGGCGTCATGCGCGCCAGCAACGCATTGCGGTCCGGTCGCGCAAGGCGACCTTCCGCCATGGCGCTCTTCAGCGCGATCTTGATGTTCACCTCGACGTCAGAGGTATTCACGCCCGCGGAATTGTCGATGGCGTCGGTGTTGATGCGGCCGCCGCGCAGGGCGTATTCGATACGGCCGCGCTGGGTGACGCCGAGATTGGCCCCTTCGCCCACGACGGCGGCGCGTACCTCGCGCCCCGCGATGCGGACGCTGTCATTGGCCTTGTCTCCGACATCCGCGGCGGTTTCCGCATCGGCGCGGATATAGGTGCCGATGCCGCCGAACCACAGGAGGTCCACGGGCGCCCTGAGAATGGCGGAGATGACCTCCGAGGGCGTGCCGGTGCGCTTGTCCCAGCCGATGGCTTCGGCGGCCGCCTCGGACAGGGTTATGCGCTTTTCACGCCGCGAGAAGACACCGCCGCCCTCTGAAATCAGGCTGCGATCGTAATCGGCCCAGCTCGAGCGCGGTTTCTGAAACAGCCGCTGCCGTTCGGCAAAGGATGTGGGGGCGTCGGGCGAGGGGTCGATGAAGATATCGCGATGGTCGAATGCGGCTATGAGCCGTGTCGCCGGCGACAGGAGCATGCCGTTGCCGAACACGTCGCCCGACATGTCGCCGCAGCCCGCCGCCGTGAAGGGCGTCGTCTGGATATCGTGATCCATCTCCCGGAAATGGCGCTTCACGGCCTCCCAGGCGCCGCGCGCCGTGATGCCCATTGCCTTGTGGTCGTAGCCGGCCGACCCGCCGGAGGCGAAGGCGTCGTCCAGCCAGAACCCGTCGGCCATGGCGATGGCGTTGGCCGTATCGGAGAATGTCGCCGTTCCCTTGTCGGCGGCGACCACGAAATAGGGGTCCTGCGCATCGTGGCGGACAAGGTTGGCCGGGGTGACGGTTCCTTCGGGCGTGACTGTATCGGTGACCGACAGCAGGGAGGCGATGAAGACCACATAGGCCGACCGGCCGGCCTCGAACCAGGCTTCGCGGTGGGCGGGATCGGGCAGTCTCTTGGGGTAGAACCCGCCTTTCGCGCCGACGGGCACGATCACGGCATTCTTGACCTGCTGCGCCTTCACCAGGCCCAGCACCTCGGTGCGGTAGTCCTGGCTGCGATCCGACCAGCGCAGCCCGCCGCGCGCCACCTTGCCGAAGCGCAGATGGACGCCTTCGACACGTGCGTCGAATACGAAGATCTCGGCGAAAGGCACGGGCTGCGGCAGCCCCTCGATCCGGTGCGGATCGAACTTGAAGGCCAGGGCCGGCGCGACATGGCCGGGCGCCGAGTCGGAAGCGGCCGAGACGTCCGTGACGCTGAAGTAATTGGTCCGAAGCGTCGCCAGCACGATGGTGACGAAGCGCTGCAGCACGCGGTCGTCTTCGAGCGAATCGACCTTGTCGAGGGCAGTACGCAGATCGGCGAGGATGGCCCCGCATCCGCGCTGGCTGGCGGCCTTGGCAAGGAGGTCGCCTTCCGGCTCGGCGCTGTCGGGTACGCGTGGCAGCGACGGATCGAAGCTGCGGGCGAAGAGATCGAACAGCAGCGCAGCGATCCGGGGATAGCGCACCAGCGTATCGGCGATGAACTCCTGCGAGAAGGGCAGGCCGGTCTGGCGCATGTAGCGGGCATAGGCCCGCAGCACGTTGGCCTGCCGCCATTCCAGCCCGGCTTCGAGAACCAGCCGGTTGAAGCCGTCGTTTTCGATGCGTCCGTCCGAGACCGCCTGGAACAGGGACTCGAGCGCCAGACCGCCATCGAGAAGTTCGATCGTGCCGCCATTGCGGCGGGTCAGGTCCATGTCGTGGATATGGACCAGGAGGCCGTCTGGCCGGTGCACGGTGAAGCTGCGCTCGGACAGGGCCGAAAGGCCCATATTGTCCAGGACGGGTACGCGCGTGGAGAGGGGCAGCGTGTCGCCGAGCGTATAGAGCTTGAGCCGGACGATATGGTCGGCATCGCCGTCCAGACGGTAGAAATCGATCGTGAAGGGCGACGCCTCGGACAGGGCTGCGATGCGGGTGAGGTCGCGCGCGGCATCCTCAGCCGATGTCACCTCGCGATACCCGTCCGGCAGCGCGGCCAGGAGCATCCGGTAGTCGCCCGCCCGGCCCGTGCTGGCCAGGGCCGTCTCGACATCGGCGGCCCAGTCCCGGGAGAGCTGGGCGATCTCGGCTTCCAGAGCTTCCACATCGGGGCGCGGGATGACGCCTTCCCGGCCCGAGCGGCCGATGATGAAGTGGACGGAGGTCAGCGGACCGTCCGAGATCGAGGGATAGAAGGCGGAGACGTGGCCCTCATAGGCCTGTGCCAGCAACTGGCCCACCGCTTCGCGCAGACGGGTATCGTAGCGCTGGCGCGGCAGGAAGACGATGGCCGAAACGAACCGGTCGAACGGATCGATGCGCGGCAGCAGACGGACGCGCGGGCGCTCGCCCAGCTCCATCATGATGCCGACGAAGGTTTCCAGCGTGTCCACGTCGATCTGGAACAGCTCGTCGCGCGGATAGGTCTCCAGGATGTTCAGGAGCGCCCGGGCCGAATGGGATTGCGGGCGGAAGTCGAAGCGCCTGATGACGCGCTCGGCCTTCTGCCGGATAAACGGAATGGTCCGGATCGACTGGGTGTAGGCGCTGGACGTGAACAGACCCACGATTCGCATTTCGCCGACGATGCGTCCGTCCCCATCGAACTCCTTGACCCCGACATAGTCCATGTACACGCGGCGGTGGACCAGCGATCGCGTATTGGCCTTGGCGACCAGGAGCGGGTTCGCTTCGTCCAGAAAC
The DNA here is from genome assembly GCF_014844055.1 of Aureimonas sp. OT7. NCBI lineage: Bacteria > Pseudomonadati > Pseudomonadota > Alphaproteobacteria > Hyphomicrobiales > Aurantimonadaceae > Aureimonas > Aureimonas sp. OT7. The sequence continues at coordinate 406,963 of NZ_CP062167.1, read as the reverse complement.
GCGTGCATTTCCGGGCTCGTCACCTGGGCCGTGCGTTCCTTTCGCAGGACCCGCACGTCCCTGTCCCGAAGGATGCCCAACTCCGACCCCTCGACGCGGGACATGGTTTCACCTTCCGCATCGCGGTGATAGGTGAACTCACGAATGCCGAAGAAGCTGAAATTGTTGTCGAGCAGCCATTCCAGCAGCCTGACGGCCTCCTCGGCGGTCGCCTTGTCTTCCTGGTTGTCGATCCGGTCTGCCCGCGCCTGCAGTTCCGCGGCCGCGTGGCGCACGCGGGCCAGCATCGCATCGAAATCGCTGTTGACGACGAGCACCTGGTTCAGGATCGTCTCGAGCCGGGCCTTGAGCCCGCTGATGGATTCGACCTCCAGCGGAATTTCCAGCGCGAACTGGATCAGGCTGACGCGGGAATCCAGGTCGCTCGCCGCTTCCGGCCGCGATGCCTCGAACGAGACGATCCGGCCATCGCCATCGCGGTGAATGTCCAGGATCGGATGCGAGATGTAGTGGATCGCCGGAACGGAATCCGCCACTTCGGCGACGGCACTGTCGAAGAGGAACGGCCGGTCGTCGTTGACCAGTGTGATCAGGAGCAGCTTGCGCCCGTCGAGAACGAACCCGTCCGGCTGTTCGGTGACCACGAGCGGCCTGCCGGAGCGATGCGCGTCGAGCGCGGCGAAGGCCCGTTCCGCGGATATGGCAAGGGCCTTGGCCGAAAAGGCACTGAGATCCTCTGCCGGCGGACGCGCCAGCAGCATCGGAACCAGCCGTCTGGCGGGCCCATCCGGAGCCTCTCTCAGGACATCCTCGATTATCCGGGCCTTCTGGGAAGTGATCATAGGTCGTTTCCGGTCATTCGTATTATTGTTTCTTCGAGAGAATTCCCATGAACGTTATGGGAATCAGCTGTTTGGGGCGGCACATACGGCGCGCGCCGGCTAATGTCCACCGGGCTGCAAGGCCATTGCCCTCGGCGGGGTTTTCGGTCAGGCTCGCGCGCATGGAAAAACAGCATCCGGAAGACGAGCGCCGGCGCCAGTCCGACGCTATCCTGACCCGTGTCCGGCAGGAGACAGAGCCGCAGACCGGGGCCGGCATCGAGCGCATCGTGCTCGATGCGCGACGGCATTTCGGCGCGGCCGACGCAGACCAGTCCGACAGGATGGAGGTGCTGGGAACGCGCATCGGCCGGCTGGCCGGTCTGGCATTCTTCCTGTTTCTCGCGGGGTCCCTCATCATCACCTATCTCATCCCGTAACACGTCCATATGGCGCTCCGTTCGAATCCCGAAAGCTCCGGAACCGATAAAGCTGCGGTCATCGCCGTCTCCAGCCATGTCGTCCGCGGCACCGTCGGAAACCGGGCGATCGTGTTCGCGCTCGAATCGCTCGGGCATCCCGTATGGTCGGTTCCGACCGTGACATTGCCGTGGCACCCCGGCCACGGCCACGCGACCCGGCTGGTGCCCGGGCCACAGGAATTCTCGGCCTTTGTCGAGGATCTTTGCAACTCGCCCAAGCTTGGCGAGATCGGTGCCGTGGTGACGGGCTACTTCGGCGCGCCGGGCCAGGTCGAGGACATGGCGCGCCTGGTGCAGGCGGTGAAGGCGCGAAGTCCGGATGCGCTCTTCGTCTGCGATCCGGTGCTGGGCGATGGCGGACAGGGCGGTGGCCGGCTCTATCAACCGCCCGAAACACTTGAGGCCATCCGCGAACTGCTCATTCCGCTCGCCGACATCGCGACGCCCAACCGCTTCGAGCTTCAGTTCCTGACGGGGCTGGAACTGAATACGAACCAGCACCTGATCGAGGCGGCGGCCACATTGGGGCCGCGCCTGGTGCTCGTCACCTCCGCTTTCGCGCTCCTGCGCGGGGGGATCGCCAACCTCCTGGTGGACGGATTCTCTGCGACGCTGGCCGAACACCGGCATATCGACGGGGCGCCCAGCGGCACGGGCGACCTGACGGCCGCCGTCTTCCTTGCCCGGCTGCTCGGCGGTGCGTCTCCCGAAAAGGCACTTCAGTCCACCACCGCGGCGGTGTACGAAATCCTTGCCCGTACGACGAAACGGGGCGCCGACGAGCTGACGCTGGAAACCGACGCCGATGCGCTGCGCTCGCCGCTCGCGATGGTCCAGATGCGGCGCCTGGCCGGTGCGGGCGGTCGCCGCGCCTGAAAGCGGACTGTTGTGCTTGGGCCTAAAATGCAGGTAGACGAAACCCGACGCCATGCAGGGAGCAGCACCTTCCATGTCACTTCTGCCGGGACACCTCCTGGACGGCTATCGCCAGTTCATCGAAGGCCGCTATCTTCAGGAAACGCAGCGCTACCGCTCTCTCGCGAGGGACGGGCAGGCGCCCGAGACGCTGGTCATCGCCTGCTGCGACTCGCGCGCGGCGCCCGAAACCATCTTCGGATCGGCGCCCGGCGAACTGTTCGTGGTGCGCAACGTCGCCAACCTCGTGCCGCCCTACACGCCGGACGGCGAGTTTCACGGCACTTCCGCAGCGCTGGAGTTTGCGGTCCAGGCGCTCAAGGTCAAGCACATCGTCGTCATGGGGCATGGCCGCTGCGGCGGCATCAATGCGGCGCTCCACCCTGGCTCCAAGCCGTTGTCGCCCGGTGACTTCATCGGCAAGTGGATGAGCCTCATCGAGCCGTTGGCGCAGGGCGTGGCCGGCAACGAGATGCTGACCGACAGCGAGAAACAGACCGCGCTGGAGCGCATTTCCATTCGCATGTCGCTTGCCAACCTGCGTACCTTCCCGTGCGTCTCCATCCTGGAAGGCAAGGGGCGGCTGTCGCTGCATGGCGCATGGTTCGATATTTCCACCGGGGAATTATGGGCAATGGACGCCCAGACCGGCGATTTTCAGCGGCCGCTGGTGGATGTCGACCCTGAGCCGGTCGCGGCCGAACGGCCCTGAGTGTATCTTTTGTGGCGGCCGGGCAACAAAATACCGATCGTCGATCCGGGTTTGGGGTGTCCGCCCCTTGCGAAGCCCGCTAAAAAATTATCTTGAAGGGTTGACGCAAGGCTTATGTCAAGGTCAGGCCATGTCTGGTCGGCCGGACGCGATAGAGAGGGATCGGCGTATGACGCAATGGATCAAGATGGGTGCCGCTACTCTGGCTCTGGCGATGCTGGCCGGCTGCACGCAGACGGCCGGGCCTTCGCTCGGCGGCGGCTATGGCCAGCCGGCCCCGTTGACGCCTGCGCCGACCGGACAAGTCTATTCCAACCAGCTTCCGCCGCCTCCCGCGCCTCCGGCGCCGGCGGCCGGTACGCTGCCAACCGACGCTTCGGCCACGCCGGGCGCAGCTCCGGCCCAGTCGGCCTCCACCGCGCCCGTGACGCGGGAAGGGCTGGTCGGTGCCTGGCGCGTTTCGGCGGGCGGCGGCAACTGCCAGATCTTCATGGCGCTGACGCAGTGGACGGGCGGTTATCGCGCTGCATCCCGCGGCTGCCCCGGCCAGGTTGCCGATATTTCCGCATGGGACGTGTCCGGCAGCCAGGTCGTGCTGAAGGACAACCAGGGCGGCACCGTCGCGACGCTCAACAATACGGGCGGTACGCGCTTCGAGGGCACCACCTCCGGCGGAACGCAGATCAGCCTTTATCGCTGACGCGAACCCGCGGGGCGTCGCCTTGCGCGACGCCCGCATGAGCCGCGAGGGCAGATGCCGCAGAATGTCGGATACGGGGTACCGGGCAGCGAGCGCGGTCCGGTCAGGACCGAGCTCGAGCGCCGCATCCGCGACGCGACCATAACGCCGGACGACATCCAGCGTCGCCTTGCCGACAGGCTCGACGTGCTCGCGCGGGCGATCAAGAGCCGCGCCCTGTCGTCCAAGAAGAGCGCGCTGGGCTGGCTTTTCGGGCGCAGCCGCCCGGAGCCGGTCAAGGGTCTGTACATTTACGGGCAGGTTGGCCGTGGCAAGTCCATGATGATGGACATGTTCTACGACACCTTGTCCGGTATGCCGAAACGCCGGGTGCACTTCCACGCCTTCATGTCGGAGGTGCAGGATCGCATCAAGGCGCACCGGCAATCCGTCAAGGACGGCTTGGCGAAGGGGGACGATCCGATCCCGCCGGTCGCGGAGGCGATCGCCCGCGAAGCGCAGCTCCTGTGCTTCGACGAGTTCACCGTAACCGACATTGCCGACGCCATGATCCTCGCCCGGCTGTTCACGGCGCTCTTTAACGCCGGCGTCATCCTCGTGGCGACGTCCAACGTCACACCCGACGATCTGTACCGGGACGGGCTCAATCGCAGCCTCTTCCTTCCGTTCATCGACATCCTGAAGCGCAATGCCGAAATGTTCGAGCTGGATGCACCGCAGGATTACCGCATGACCAAGCTGGGCGGGGACGAGCTTTACGTCACGCCTCTCGGGCTCGAGGCCGATAAGGCCATCGACGCCATATGGACGCGCATCCTGGCCGGGACGCCGGAACGCGCAACCTCCCTGTCAGTGACCGGCCGCACGATCGATGTTCCGAGGGCCGGCAACCGCGCCGCCCGGTTTTCCTTCGCCGACCTAATGGAACGCCCTCTCGGTCCGCGTGACTACCTGGAAATGGCGGATAACTTCGATACGATCGTCATCGAGGGCGTGCCGCGCCTGACACGGTCCGAGCGCAACGCGGCCAAGCGGTTCATCATCCTGGTCGACGCCTTCTACGATGCCGGCAAGGATGTCGTCCTGTCGGCGGCAGTCCCGGCGGAAGATCTGTACGAGGCGAAGGGCGGAACGGAAGCCTTCGAGTTCGCGCGGACGGTCTCGCGCCTGACCGAGATGCGTTCGGAAGATTATCGCGCGCATGCCGGCGCGGCGGCCAGGCGCAGAATGGCCCCCTGAGGCGTCCCGCATCGCAAAAATCTTTCAGGACGGTCGTCATGTGCCAGCATGTTACCCCGCCAAGGAAATTCGATTTACGTTTACGTAAACCCCACTTCTTCTAAACGGTTGAATGCATTGAGATGCAGGCCTCGGCGATTGTGTTTGACGTCGCATACGTCTATTGCGTCCGGCACACGGGCGGTATCGGGCCCGCTGCATCACCGGCAGGGACAAGGGAAACATGGCACGTTCTAAGATCGCTCTTATCGGCTCCGGCATGATCGGTGGCACGCTGGCTCACCTGGCGGGCCTCAAGGAACTGGGCGACATCGTCCTATTCGACATCGCCGAGGGGATCCCGCAGGGCAAGGCACTCGATATCGCTGAATCCTCCCCGGTCGAGGGTTTCGACGCCCGCCTGTCCGGCGCCAACGACTATGCCGCCATCGAGGGCGCGGACGTCTGCATCGTAACGGCCGGCGTGGCCCGCAAGCCCGGCATGAGCCGTGACGACCTCCTTGGAATCAACCTCAAGGTGATGGAGCAGGTGGGCGCGGGCATCGCGAAGTATGCGCCGAACGCCTTCGTCATCTGCATCACCAACCCGCTCGACGCTATGGTGTGGGCGCTGCAGAAGTTTTCGGGGCTGCCCAAGGCGAAGGTCGTCGGGATGGCCGGCGTGCTCGATTCGGCACGCTTCCGCCACTTCCTGGCCGAAGAGTTCAAGGTTTCGGTGGAAGACGTCACCGCGTTCGTGCTGGGCGGCCATGGCGACACCATGGTGCCGCTGACGCGCTACTCCACCGTTGCGGGCATTCCGCTGACGGACCTCGTCAAGATGGGCTGGCTGACGGCCGAGCGCCTGGAAGAGATCGTCCAGCGTACGCGCGACGGCGGCGCCGAGATCGTCGGTCTGCTCAAGACGGGTTCGGCCTATTATGCGCCGGCCGCGTCGGCCATCGTGATGGCCGAGAGCTATCTGAAGGACAAGAAGCGCGTGCTGCCGGCGGCTGCGGCGCTCAAGGGCGAGTACGGCCAGAACGACCTGTATGTCGGCGTGCCCGTCGTCATCGGCGCCGAGGGCGTCGAGCGGATCATCGAGATCGAGTTGAATGGCGACGAAAAGACCGCCTTCGAAAAGTCGGTCGGCTCCGTGAAGGGGCTGATGGAAGCCTGCCAGGCCATCGCGCCGAACCTCAAGTAAAGATATTGCCGCCGCCCGCACCGGGCGGCGGTTTTTCCATTCGTTGCGCCGCCAGGCGAAACACGAGGACCATCGTCAATGAACATCCACGAATATCAGGCCAAGCAGGTTCTCAAGGGCTTCGGCGCGCCCGTCGCCGAGGGCGTGGTCATAACGGAGGCCTCCCAGGCGGAGGCCGCGGCCCGCCAGCTGCCTGGCCCGCTCTACGTCGTGAAAAGCCAGATCCATGCAGGTGGACGCGGTAAGGGCAAGTTCAAGGAACTCGGCACCGAGGCCAAGGGCGGCGTGCGGCTGGCCAAGTCCGTCGAGGACGTCGTCGCCAACGTCAACGAGATGCTCGGCAATACGCTGGTGACGGCGCAGACGGGCGACGCCGGCAAGCAGGTCAACCGCCTGTACATCGAAGACGGCGCCGACATCGACCGCGAGCTCTATCTGTCGCTGCTCGTCGACCGCTCGGTCGGCCGCGTCGCCTTCGTCGTCTCCACGGAAGGCGGCATGGACATCGAGGCGGTGGCGCACGATACGCCCGAAAAGATCATCACCGTCGCCATCGACCCGGCCACGGGCGTAACGGCCGAGGATGCCGCCCGCATCAGCGATGCCTACGGGCTGGAAGGCGCCGCGCGCACCGACGGTGAAACGCTGTTCCCGGCGCTGTACAACGCCTTCGTCGAGAAGGACATGTCCCTGCTGGAGGTGAACCCGCTGATCGTCATGACCGACGGGCATCTGCGCGTCCTCGACGCCAAGGTGTCCTTCGACGGCAATGCGTTGTTCCGTCACGACGACATCCGCGAACTGCGTGACACGACCGAGGAAGACGCCAAGGAGATCGAGGCCTCGAAATACGATCTCGCCTATGTCGCCCTGGATGGCGATATCGGCTGCATGGTCAACGGCGCCGGCCTCGCAATGGCAACGATGGACATCATCAAGCTGTACGGCAAGGAGCCGGCCAACTTCCTCGATGTCGGTGGTGGCGCCAGCAAGGAGAAGGTGACGGCGGCCTTCAAGATCATCACCGCCGATCCCAACGTGAAGGGCATCCTCGTCAACATCTTCGGTGGCATCATGCGGTGCGACATCATCGCCGAAGGCGTGGTCGCGGCCGTCAAGGAAGTGGGGCTGCAGGTTCCGCTCGTCGTGCGGCTCGAAGGTACCAATGTCGAGCTGGGCAAGAAGATCCTGAACGAATCGGGCCTTGCCATCACCGCAGCAGACGATCTGGACGACGCCGCCCAGAAGATCGTCGCGGCTGTCGCCTGAACCAGCCCATCGACCCCTCCGGAGTTCGAAAGAAACACGATGTCCATTCTCGTCAACAAGAGCACCAAGGTCCTCGTCCAGGGCCTTACCGGCAAGACCGGCACGTTCCATACGGAACAGGCCCTTGCCTATTACGGCACCCAGATGGTGGCCGGCATCCATCCCAAGAAGGGCGGGGAGACCTGGCACGGCTCGAAGGGCGAGGAACTGCCCATCTTCGCCAGCGTTGCCGAAGCGCGCGAGCGCACCGGCGCCGATGCCTCCGTCATCTACGTGCCGCCTGCCGGTGCGGCCGACGCGATCATCGAGGCGATCGAGGCTGAAGTTCCCTTCATCGTCTGCATCACGGAGGGCATCCCCGTCCTCGACATGGTGCGCGTGAAGGCGCGCCTGGAAAAGTCGAAGTCGCGGCTGCTCGGACCCAACTGCCCGGGCGTCCTGACGCCCGAGGAATGCAAGATCGGCATCATGCCGGGCTCCATCTTCCGCAAGGGCAATGTCGGAATCGTCTCGCGCTCCGGCACGTTGACCTACGAGGCCGTCTTCCAGACCTCCAACGAGGGCCTGGGTCAGACGACGGCGGTGGGCATCGGCGGCGATCCGGTCAAGGGCACCGAGTTCATCGACGTGCTGGAGATGTTCCTGGCCGACGAGGCGACCCATTCGATCATCATGATCGGCGAAATCGGCGGTGCTGCCGAGGAAGACGCAGCCCAGTTCCTGGCCGACGAGGCGAAGAAGGGCCGCAAGAAGCCGATGGTCGGGTTCATCGCCGGCCGTACGGCGCCCAAGGGCCGCACCATGGGCCATGCCGGCGCGGTGGTTTCCGGCGGCAAGGGTGACGCCGAATCCAAGATCGCGGCCATGGAGGCAGCGGGCATCCGCGTGTCGCCTTCTCCGGCCCGCCTCGGCAAGACGCTTGTCGAAGTGTTGAAGGGCTGAAACGCAAAGCCCCTCAAAATCGCCGGCCGAAGACCTATCTTCGGCCGGAATGTTCAGCATAACCGGCGTGGCGGCGGCTACGCCGGCGTCAGCGTGAAAAGAGGGTCATGACGGCCCTTCAGCGCAATACAATCTGGGAGACGGCGCACCAGGCATGCGCCGCGAAGACGAGATGGCACGCAATCCGGCGAACGAAACCTTCGCGCTCACCTCCTTCCTGTATGGCGGCAACGCCGACTATATCGAGGAGCTCTACGCCGCTTACGAAGAAAACCCTGCCTCGGTCGACGAGGAATGGCGCTCCTTCTTCGGCGAGTTGAAGGACGACAAGGCGACGGTTCGCAAGAATGCGGAAGGCGCCTCGTGGGCACGGCGCAACTGGCCGATCGCGGCGAACGGCGATCTCGTGTCGGCGCTGGACGGCAATTGGGGCCAGGCCGAAATCCGCGTCGAGAAGAAGGTCCGCGAAAAGGCCAAGGCCGACGGCGTCGAGCTTTCGGACGGGCAGGTCAGCCAGGCGACGCGCGATTCGGTGCGCGCGCTGATGCTCATCCGCGCGTTCCGCGTTCGTGGCCATCTGCACGCCAAGCTCGACCCGCTGGGGCTTGCCCAGCCGGAGGACGATTACAACGAGCTGTCGCCCGAGGCCTACGGGTTCACGGCGGCCGACATGGATCGCAAGATCTACATCGACAACGTGCTCGGCCTCGAATTCGCGACGGTGCGCGAGATCGTCGACATCCTGTCGCGCACCTACTGCTCCACCATCGGCATCGAGTTCATGCACATTTCCAACCCGGCCGAAAAGGCCTGGTTGCAGGAGCGTATCGAAGGGCCCGACAAGGGCGTGGAGTTTACGCGCGAGGGCAAGCGCGCCATCCTCAACAAGCTGATCGAATCCGAAGGGTTCGAGAAGTTCCTGGACGTCAGGTTCAAGGGGACCAAGCGCTTCGGTCTCGATGGCGGCGAATCGCTGATCCCCGCTCTGGAACAGATCATCAAGCGCGGCGGCCAGCTTGGCCTCAAGGAAATCGTGCTCGGCATGGCCCACCGCGGCCGTCTGAACGTCCTGTCCCAGGTGATGGCCAAGCCGCACCGCGCCATCTTCCACGAATTCAAGGGCGGTTCGTACGCCCCGGACGACGTTGAGGGCTCCGGCGACGTCAAGTACCATCTCGGCGCTTCGTCGGACCGCGAGTTCGACAGCAACAAGGTTCACCTGTCGCTGACGGCCAACCCGTCGCATCTGGAGATCGTCAATCCGGTCGTCCTCGGCAAGGCGCGCGCCAAGCAGGACCAGCTCGGTGGCGGGCGCACGCGCACCGAGGTCGTGCCGGCCGAAGTGCGCAACCAGGTTCTGCCGCTGCTGATCCACGGCGACGCCGCCTTTGCCGGGCAGGGCGTTGTCGCGGAGTGCTTCGGCCTGTCGGGCCTCAAGGGGCACCGGGTCGGCGGCTCGATCCACGTGATCATCAACAACCAGATCGGCTTCACCACCAATCCGCGCTTCTCGCGGTCGTCGCCCTATCCATCGGACGTCGCGAAGATCGTCGAGGCGCCGATCTTCCACGTCAATGGCGACGATCCGGAGGCGGTCGTCTACGCGGCCAAGGTTGCGACCGAATTCCGCATGACCTTCCACAAGCCGGTGGTCATCGACATGTTCTGCTATCGCCGCTTCGGTCACAACGAGGGCGACGAGCCGGGCTTCACGCAGCCCATCATGTATCGCCAGATCCGCAACCATCCGACGACGCTTGAAATCTATTCGCGCAAGCTCATCGACGAGGGCGTGATCTCCCAGGAGGAGGTCGACGCGCGCAAGGCAGAGTGGCGCAGCCAGCTCGATTCCGAGTTCGAGGCCGGACAGGGCTACAAGCCCAACAAGGCCGACTGGCTCGACGGTGCCTGGGCGGGCCTGCGCCGCGCCGAAAGCAACGATGAGCCACGCAGCGGCACCACCGCATTGCCCATCAAGACGCTCAAGGAGATCGGCAAGCGCCTGACCGAGGTGCCGGCGGACTTCCAGGTCCACCGCACCATCCAGCGCTTCCTGGACAACCGCGCGAAATCCATCGAGACGGGCGAGGGAATCGATTGGGCCACGGGCGAGGCACTGGCGTTCGGCAGCCTCGTCGCCGAGGGGCATCCGGTCCGCCTGTCCGGGCAGGACTCCGAGCGCGGCACGTTCAGCCAGCGTCATTCGGTGCTGTACGACCAGGACAGCGAAAACCGCTATATCCCGTTGCAGAACATCGCCAAGGGCCAGGCGGTCTACGAGGTCATCAACTCGATGCTCTCGGAAGAGGCGGTCCTCGGCTTCGAGTACGGGTACTCGCTGGCCGAGCCGAATGCGCTGACGCTGTGGGAAGCGCAGTTCGGTGACTTCGTCAACGGCGCGCAGGTGGTGATCGACCAGTTCATTTCGTCCGGCGAGGCCAAGTGGCTGCGCATGTCGGGACTGGTCATGCTGCTGCCGCACGGCTATGAGGGCCAGGGTCCGGAGCATTCCTCGGCCAGGCTGGAGCGCTTCCTGCAGCAATGCGCGCAGGACAACATGCAGGTGGCCAACGTCACCACGCCGGCCAACTACTTCCATATCCTGCGCCGGCAGATGAAGCGCGACTTCCGCAAGCCGCTCATCCTGATGACCCCCAAGTCCCTGCTGCGTCACAAGCGGGCAGTATCGTCGCTGGCCGATTTTTCGGGTGAGTCGAGCTTCCATCGCCTGCTGCACGACGACGCGCAGCGGGGTATCGGCGATATTTCGCTGGTCAAGGATTCCAAGATCCGCCGGGTCGTCCTGTGCTCCGGCAAGGTCTATTACGACCTTCTCGAAGAGCGCGAGAAGCGCGGCATCGACGACATATACCTGTTGCGCGTCGAGCAGCTCTATCCGTTCCCGGCCAAGGCCCTGATCAACGAATTGTCGCGCTTCAAGCAGGCCGAGATCGTCTGGTGCCAGGAAGAGCCCAAGAACATGGGCGCCTGGAGCTTCATCGACCCCTACCTGGAATGGGTCCTCGACAGGATCGGCACCGATAAGCGCCGCGCGCGCTACACCGGCCGTCAGGCCGCGGCATCGCCGGCGGCGGGCACCATGTCGAAGCATATTGAGCAGCTCGAGGCCTTCCTCGAGGATGCACTCGGCAACGGCGATCCGGCCGGCCGCAACTGAACCGATCAAGTCAATCCGGAAGAGAAGACGAAGCGTCCATGAGCACCGAAATCAAAGTTCCGACCCTTGGCGAAAGCGTGACGGAAGCCACGATCGGCCAGTGGTTCAAGAAGGCGGGCGACCGGGTTGAGCAGGACGAGACCATCGCCGAGCTCGAAACCGACAAGGTCACCGTCGAAGTGCCGGCTCCGTCGGCCGGTATCCTGCAGGAGATCGTCGTCCAGGAAGGCGAGACCGTCGCGGTGGGCGCGCTGATCGGCGTCATCGGCGAAGGTGACGGCGCGGGCGCTGCCGCGCCGGCCAGGGCGTCGAGCAAGCCGGCCGAGACGATCGAGAAGGCACCGAAGGAAGGCGCGGAGGACGGCTCCGATACCACGCTGCCGAATCCCAGCCATGGCGATGCCATGCCCGCGGCCCCCTCGGCGCAGAAGATGATGGCCGACAAGGGTATCGCGGCGGCCGACGTCCAGGGTTCGGGCAAGCGCGGCCAGGTCTTGAAGGGCGATGTGCTGGATGCCCTCGCGAAGGGCTCCTCGGCCCCCGTCGCCGCAGCACCCGTCGCGGCGCGCGCGCCCTCCGGCGAGGCGGATGCCGCCCGCGAGGAACGGGTGAAGATGACCCGCCTGCGGCAGACGATCGCGCGGCGCCTGAAGGATGCACAGAACACGGCAGCCATGCTGACGACCTTCAACGAGGTCGACATGACGGCGGTCATGGAACTGCGCAAGAAGTACAAGGACCTCTTCGAGAAGAAGCACGGCGTGAAGCTGGGCTTTATGGGCTTCTTCACCAAGGCCGTCTGCCATGCGCTGAAGGAAATCCCGGCCGTGAACGCCGAGATCGACGGCACCGACCTCATCTACAAGAACTTCGCCCATATCGGCGTGGCGGTCGGCACCGACAAGGGCCTCGTCGTGCCGGTCGTGCGGAATGCCGACCAGATGGGCGTTGCCGAGATCGAGAAGGAGATCGGCCGGCTGGGCATTGCGGCCCGTGACGGCAAGCTGTCGGTTTCCGACATGCAGGGTGGCACCTTCACCATCTCCAACGGCGGTGTCTACGGGTCTTTGATGTCGACGCCGATCCTGAATGCGCCGCAGTCGGGCATTCTCGGAATGCACAAGATCCAGGAACGGCCGATGGCGATCGGCGGCAAGGTGGAAATCCGGCCGATGATGTATCTGGCGCTGTCCTACGATCACCGCATCGTGGACGGCAAGGAGGCCGTTACCTTCCTCGTGCGCGTCAAGGACTCGCTGGAGGATCCGGAACGCCTCGTCCTCGACCTCTGATCGGCGCGGCATCATGGTCGTGCGTGTCATGGTTGTTACGGGCGGATCGCGGGGCATCGGCGCCGCGGTCGCCCTCAAGGCCGCCGGGGCCGGTTACGCGGTGCTGGTCAATTATGCCGGCAACGCGGAGGCGGCCGGCTCGGTCGTCGAGCGAATCCGCCAGGCGGGCGGGACGGCGGACAGCGTCAGGGGCGACGTGGGCAGCGAAGCCGACGTCGAGGCCATCTTTGCCGCGGCCGACGCCATGGGCCCGCTTTCGGCCCTCATCAACAATGCCGGCGTCTTCGACCAGCCCAGCCTTCTCGCCGACATGACCGCCGACCGGCTGGAGCGCACGTTCCGTATCAATATCCTCGGCAGTTTCCTGTGCGCCCGGGCAGCCGCCCGGCGCATGGCGCGGTCGCGGGGCGGACAGGGCGGGTCGATCGTCAACCTCACATCGGCAGCCGCCAAGCTGGGTGCCGGCGGCGAGAATATCGACTATGCCGCCAGCAAGGGCGCGATCGACACCTTCACCATCGGCCTTGCACGTGAGCTTGCAGCCGACGGCGTCCGCGTGACGGCTGTTCGTCCGGGCATCATCGATACGGAGATTCACGCTTCCGGCGGTCGCCCCGACCGGGTGGCGCAGATGACCCCGAACCTGCCGATGCGCCGGCCCGGCACGGCCGACGAGGTGGCGGAAGCGATCCTGTGGCTCGTGTCCGATTCGGCGTCCTATTCCACCGGGACCATTCTGGACGTCAGCGGCGGACGGGCCATACTTCCCTGAAGATCGACCGCCCCGAACGGGTCGGCAAGGAGTTGCGGACATGACCGAGCTTCCCCTGACATCAGAGCTTCTCGTGCTCGGCTTCTCGGTCGTGCTGCTGTTCGTGCATATCCTGTTGCAGGGGCGTCTGGCGACGCGCGAGCGTGGGCTGGAATGGAACGCCGGCCCGCGTGACGGTGAGTCGAAGCCATTGGGGCCCAAGGCCGGGCGTGCCGAACGCGCCCTGCGCAATTATCTGGAAACCTGGCCCGCCTTCATCGCGCTTGCGCTGGGCCTCGCCGTCACCGCCCGCAGCGGCGGCGTCGCGGCGTTTGGCGCGTGGCTGTGGTTTGTCGCCCGCCTCGTCTATCTGCCACTTTACATCTACGGAATTCCCTATCTTCGCAGCCTCGCCTTCGTAGCGTCCTGTGTCGGGCTGTTCCTCATGCTCATTCGCTTCCTCTGAACATCGGACTGGACTTTCCATTATGGCTGAAACTTTCGATCTCGTGGTGATCGGTTCCGGGCCCGGCGGCTATGTCTGCGCCATCAAGGCCGCACAGCTGGGCCTCAAGGTCGCTGTCGTCGAAAAGCGCGCTACCTATGGCGGCACGTGCCTCAATGTCGGCTGCATTCCCTCCAAGGCGCTCCTGCATGCGTCGGAAATGTTCGCCGAGGCGCAGCATTCCTTCGGCGCGCTGGGCGTCGTCGTGGACCCGAAGCTCGACCTCGGTGCCATGCTGACGCACAAGGACAAGACCGTTAAGTCCAATGTCGACGGCATCGCCTTCCTGTTCAAGAAGAACAAGATCACCGGCTATATCGGTACCGGGCGTATCGTTTCCCCGAGCGAGGTTTCTGTCACCAGGGAAGACGGCACGGCGGAAACGCTGCAGACGAAGTCGATCGTCATCGCCACCGGTTCGGAAGTGGCGGGTATCCCGGGCGTCGACTTGTCCTTCGACGGCAAGGTGGTCGTGACATCGGACGACGCCATCGCACTGCCCCAGGTCCCCGGCACGATGATCGTCGTCGGCGGTGGCGTCATTGGCCTGGAACTCGGTTCGGTCTGGTCGCGCCTCGGCGCCAAGGTCACCGTTGTCGAGTATCTCGACAAGATCCTCGGCTCCATGGATGCGGAAGCCTCCTCAACCCTGCAGAAGCTGCTGGCCAAGCAGGGGCTGGAATTCAACCTCGGCTCGAAGGTCACCGGCGTTTCGGCCGAGGGCGGCAAGGGCCGGGTGACGTTCGAGCCGGTCGGTGGCGGCGATGCCGTAACGCTGGAGGCCGATGTCGTGCTGGTGTCCACGGGACGCCGTCCCTACACGGCCGGCCTTGGCCTGGAAGAGGTAGGCGTCGCGCTCGACAAGGCGGGGCGCGTCGAGATCGACGGGCACTATGCCACCAGCGTCAAGGGCATCTATGCGATCGGCGACGTAGTGAAGGGACCGATGCTGGCCCACAAGGCCGAGGATGAGGGCGTTGCCCTGGCCGAAATCCTTGCCGGCCAGGCCGGCCACGTGAACTACGGTGTCATTCCCTCGGTGGTCTACACCGCGCCGGAAGTTGCCTCCGTCGGCAAGACCGAGGAAGAGCTCAAGGCAGCCGGGGTGGAGTATCGCGTCGGCAAGTTTCCTTTCACCGCCAATGGCCGGGCGCGCGCCATGCTGCATACGGATGGCCTGGTGAAGGTCCTCGCCGACAAGGCGACCGACAAGGTGCTGGGTGTCCACATCGTCGGCTACGGGGCGGGCGAGCTGATCGCCGAGGCGGCCGTCCTGATGGAGTTCGGTGGATCGTCCGAGGATCTGGCACGCACCTGCCATGCGCACCCGACCATGTCGGAAGCCGTGCGCGAAGCTGCCTTCGCAACCTTCGCCAAGCCGATCCACATGTAAGGATCGATACGCAGTCCATGCGGACAGGGCCCGGTCGCCATCGTGCGGCCGGGCCCTGTCATGTGATGCTTAAGTCAGTCCAGGCGCTCCACGGTCCAGCCGTCCTGGCGAAACAGTTCGACAAGGCCCTCCGCGCCGATCAGGTGCTGGGCGCCGACGGCCACGAAGGCCCCGCCCTCGGCCAATATCGGTTCCGCGCGCTGACGCATGAGGTGGTTTCGCTGGCGCACGATGCGCTCGTCGAATGCCTGCCAGATTTCGGCCGAGCGTCCCGAATTCTCGCTCGTGGGCGCGATTTCCTCCAGCGCCGGCACGATGGTGGCAATCTCGCCGCGCAGGTAGATCGCCGTCATCGTCTCAAACAGGTCGTCCATGCGGTCGCGGTTCTGCAGAACCGATAGCAGCATGTCGGCCTGGTCCCGCATCGGCATGGAGGCCAGGGCCTCCAGTTGCTCCGCCCCCGATTCGAGCCCCAGCACCGACTTGCCGGCATCCTTTGCCCTGTGGGCGAGATCCAGATCCAGAATCGTTGCCCCGTCGGCGATCCGTCGCTGTTCGCAGGCCGGCATCAGCAGGCCGGTCGCAAGGAACCATGGCTGCATCGTGCGCACCGTCGCCGCGGGCATGCCGGACGCTTCCAGGCCGTCCCGTACAAGGGCGGCGTCGCTGCCCGAAAAAAGATCCGACAGGGTCTGGCCATCCGGAAGGTTCATCAGGTCGGGCCGTGACAGAATCAGGGCCGCCATCTTCCGGTCATCGAGAAGATCGGTGGTTTCGATCACCACCGTCGTCGCCGTATCGAAGGCCTCCCTGGCGGCGGCCGGCATGGCCAGCACGCGCGGGTCCGTAACGTGCAGCGTGCCGAACAGAAAGTTCGCCGGGGTATCGACGCGGGTCAGCCTGTACAGGACTCCCTCGCCATTGGCCTGTTCCGCCGCTGCCGCGGCGACCGCATCGCGCTGGGCGGCCGAGAATTCGGCGGTCAGATCGCGCCCGGCCGGGCATTCGTCGGCGGCAACGGCGAGCCCCGATGCCGCCAGCAGGCTCGCGACGAACGCTATGGTGCGGATGCGGCGCAAGCCGGCGCTAGGCTTCCGGGGAGGGAACATTGCGGGATTTCCGGGCACGGGGGTGGGCGGCCGCATGCGCGGCCATGAGGCGGGCGGAGTCCACGCCTGTATAGGCCTGGGTCGTCGAAAGAGAGGCATGCCCCAACAAGTCCTGGATGGTGCGCAGGTCGCCGCCCCCGGCCAGGAGGTGGGTTGCGAAGGAGTGGCGCAGGGCATGCGGTGTCGCCGAATCGGGCAGGCCGATCAGTCCGCGCAGCCGCTGCATTTCGGCCTGGATGATCTGTGGACGCAGCGGCCCGCCGCGCGCGCCACGAAAAAGTGGCCCGGATGCGTCGAGATGCCAGGGGCATGACGTACGATAGGCCTCGACCGCCTGATGCACGGCCGGCAACAGTGGAACCAGCCTTTCCCGCCCGCCCTTTCCGACGACCAGCATGGATCTGGCGCTGCTGTCGGTCAGGCTGTCTCCCGGCAGGCCGAGCGCCTCCGAGATCCGGAGGCCGCAGCCATAGAGCAGCGTCAGCACGGCCACGTTGCGGGCGGATATCCACGGCTGTGTCGCCATGGCGCCGGCCTCGTCCGTCACGGTCACGGCATCGGCCGGGCTCAGCGGTCGCGGAAGGCGGCGTGGCAGCCGGGGCGTCCGCGCGGTGCGCACCGAGGCGCTGGATGCCTGTCCGTCACGCTCCAGGAAGCGGATGAACGAGCGCACTCCGGCAAGCCCGCGCGCTAGGGTCCGGGCCCCGGCCCCGTCGGTTTTCCGCGATGCCAGGAAACCGCGGATGTCCGCTTGCGGCAGATCGGCAAGGTCGGCCATGCGCGCCGGACGTCCGTGGTGACGCGTCAGGAATACCAGGAGTTGGCGCACATCCCGCTCGTAAGCCTCCACCGTATTCGGGCTAACGCCTCGCTGCCCTTCCAGCCGCTTCAGCCAGTCCGCTTTGCGGTCCAAAAGGCCCGGCTCGGCATGGGTCAGGATCTCGCCGGTCATGCTTTTCATCCTCAAGCGTTCCCGTGCCAGCATCCGGACAAAAGGTTTCGCATTTTTGAAGGCCGGGGTGGAACGGAAGCGCCGCGACACCATCTTTCGCAACGAACGCCGCGACCCGCAGCGACAAGAAGGGAGACACCGCATGAAACGCCACGCAACCGCGATCTGGAACGGGGCCCTTGCCGATGGAAAGGGCGCGTTGACGACCCAATCCGGCGCGCTCGACAATCATGGCTACTCGTTCAAGGCCCGATTCGAGGATGAGAGCGGAAAGTCCGGCACCAACCCCGAAGAGCTCCTCGCCGCAGCGCATGCCGGCTGCTTCGCGATGCAACTGTCGCACTTCCTGGCCGAAAACGGTACTCCGGCCGACGAGTTGAAGGCACGGTCCGTCGTCAGCGTCGAGCAGGCTGCCGGTGGCTTCGAGGTCAGGTCTTCGGCGATCACGCTCGAAGGCAAGGTTCCCGGTATCGACGATTCGACGTTCCAGGAGCTGGCCACCAAGGCCAAGGAAAACTGCCCCATCTCCAAGGCGCTGGGCGCCATCGAGGTGACGCTGGATGCCAAACTGGTCTGATCAGCCGGATCGCCGTTTGCGCCCGTAAAGCTCCAGGCGGTGGAAGACGATCTCATATCCGAGGCGCTGCGCGATCTCTTCCTGCAGCGCCTCGATTCGTTCGGAGTGGAACTCGACCACCTCGCCGGTATCCATGTCGATCAGATGGTCATGGTGCTCGGCCGCGGCATGCTCGAAGCGGGAAGGCCCGCCTTCGAAGGCGTGGCGGTGAATCGCACCCTTTTCCTCAAGCAGTTTCATGGTCCGATAGACAGTGGACAGCGAGATCGCCGGGTCGATGGCAACCGCGCGCCGGTAGATTTCCAGTGCATCCGGATGGTCGCCATGCCCGCCGACGATGGACAGGATCACCTTGCGCGGGCGCGTGATGCGCACGCCCGCTTCCCGCAGGATCGCCTCGTAGGCGCGGCTCTTGTCAGTTTGCGACGCACTCATGCCGATTCTCATACTGGTTTCGAATTGCGATGTGAATTGTGATGCGCCGCCTCTCGTGGTGATTCCGGCTCTACCCCGCCGATTCTACCGGGATTCGCGTTTCCTGGCGGGGGCGGGTTGGGCCTCGATCGGTTGGATGACAGGACGGTGACCACGGGGGCGCTCGCCATCGCGTTGAAAAGACTGGTCGTTTTTAGAATTTTTCCGAACGGTCCATTTTCCGTGTTGACGTTGGAAGCTGAGTAGTCCTATAAGCCGGCCATCGAGACGGCGGCGGCGCCGGGCCGGGCTAGCTGGTTCAGGGAACTGGATAGGTTAGTTTGGAAGCATGGCTGGATTGGCTTGGTTAAGCCTAGTTGATCCGGCTGGGTTTTTGCGCTTTGGCCGTTGGTTTTGGGTTTTAAGAGAGTTGCGATGAGTGGCTTTCGCGGTTTGGCCTTATGGCTTGACTGAGGCGGTTGACGATTGTTGACCGGGTTCTTTGAGAATTGAAGATTGAGAAGAAAGAGAGACGTGGACGGCGGTTGTCTGCGAGGGGACTTTGGCCTGGTATTCCTTTGTCAGGTTGGAGTAGCCCCGAGAGATGACTGACGGTTACGTTTCGCAAGATGAGAGCCTTTGGGGTTTTTGCCCTGAGGGAAAATACTCTCGTCGATGCTTTGAGACAGTGACTTAGTCGGGAACACTCTTATCAAACCTGAGAGTTTGATCCTGGCTCAGAACGAACGCTGGCGGCAGGCTTAACACATGCAAGTCGAACGCACCTTTCGGGGTGAGTGGCAGACGGGTGAGTAACGCGTGGGAATCTACCCTTCTCTACGGGATAGCTCCGGGAAACTGGAATTAATACCGTATACGTCCTGAGGGAGAAAGATTTATCGGGGAAGGATGAGCCCGCGTTGGATTAGCTAGTTGGTGGGGTAAAGGCCTACCAAGGCGACGATCCATAGCTGGTCTAAGAGGATGATCAGCCACATTGGGACTGAGACACGGCCCAAACTCCTA